>NZ_JAPCJC010000003.1:336745-383826 GCF_027707805.1 Aeromonas sp. QDB20
CAGGTCGTTTAGCTCAGCTGGGAGAGCACCTCCCTTACAAGGAGGGGGTCACTGGTTCGATCCCAGTAACGACCACCAGATTGAAAAAGCCCGCAGCAATGCGGGCTTTTTTTATGGCTGTTTGGCGTCAGGTTCTCAGCCGCTCGAGCTGGTTGGCCAGCGCCGTCGCGGCCTGTTCCAACTGCTCGCTCAGGCGGTGGCTGGCATTGGCCTCCTGCCCCAGAGTAGTGGCGGCATCGCCGATCCGCATCAGGTTCTGGTTGATGGTGTCGCTGACGGCGCTCTGCTGCTCGGCCGCCGTGGCCACCTGGCTGATGTGGTCGTGGATCTGCTGGATCTGGGTGACCACCTGGTTGAGAGCTTCAAACGCCTGCTCCGTCCCTTCTACCGTGCTGGCCGAACGGGCGATGCCGGTACTCATCAACTGCTGGCTGCTGCTGACTTCGGTCTGCAGGCTGCCGATGAGCTGACCTATCTCGTCGGTGGACTCCCGGGTCTTGTTGGCCAGGGCCCGCACTTCATCTGCCACCACGGCAAAACCGCGCCCCATGTCGCCGGCCCGTGCCGCCTCGATGGCCGCATTGAGCGCCAGCAGGTTGGTCTGTTCGGCGATGGCCCTGATCACGTCGAGAATGCGGCTGATGTTGGTGCTGCGCTGGGCAACCTGAGCGACCGCCTTGTCGGCTTGATGCATGTCCTCGACCAGGGTGTGGATCTCGTTGCGGGCCCGGCTCAGGGTCTGCTGGGCCGTGCTTATGTGGTGGGTCGCCGTCTCAGACTCCTGGGCCGCCTGCTCCGCATAACCCGCCACGCTGACTGCCGTGGTGCTCATCTGATGCATGGCGCTGACCACGCTCTCCAGCTCCAGGCTCTGTTCATCCAGGCTGCTGCGCATGGTATCGGCCGTCTGCTTCATGCCGCTGGCCTGCTGGTGCACCTGCTGGCCGATCTGCTTGCTGCCCTGCACCATGCCGCGCAGCTTGCCGAGGAAGGCGTTGAGGTGGCTGCCCAGTTCGATCAGCTCCTGGTGGGTGTCTATCTTCATCTGCTGGGTCAGGTCTCCCTCGTGACTGGCGAGGTGAGACACATGGCGACTGATGAGGGAGAGGGGGGCCGTGATGCTCTGGATGAACCAGATGAGCAACGCCAGCGCCAGCAGGGTGACGACGACGATGGCGATCAACTGCTGCTGCTGGGTGGCCTGCAGCAGGTCGCCCAGCTGGTTGCTGATGGTGTTGGCCTGGCTGAGGGCCAGCGCCTTGGGCACCTTGATCATCAGCCACCACTGGCTGTCGGCGGCATCGATCCTGACCGGTTGCTGCAGGATGAAGTCGCTCTCCGTGCTCTGTGCCTGGCCGGTAGGGGCCGTGAGGCCGGCTTCCGTCAACGGCCGTCCCAGCTTGTCGGCGTGGCGGTTGCTGCCGACGATGAGCCCCATCTTGCTGACCAGGGTGACCTCGGCCTGGTTGTCGTAAAGGCTCTTGCCGAGGCTCTCGGCCAGTTGCTGGAAGATGGGGAGGTTCATGTCGACGCCGGTGATGCCGGCAAATTTGCCCGCCTTCAGGATGGGCACCGTCAGGCTGGTCATCAGCATCTGGTTGCCCGGGCTGATTTCGTAGAGATAGGGCTCCATCAGGCAGGGGCGCAGGGTGTCGCGGCCGCACAGGTACCACTCGCTGTTGCGAATGCCGAACTCGTTGACCGAGGTGTCGTATTTGGCGGCACTGCTGGCGGCATCCACCGGCTGCTGGGTGATCTGGCCCCCCTGATCCCGGGTAAAGTAAATCTCCAGGCTGCCCTTGCTGGCGACGGAGTGGGAGGCGCCGGCCATCCAGCTGGCATCCTGACCGTCATACCCGTCGGGCTCAAACTGGGCGTAGATGGAGCTGATACCGCCGGCCTGCTGCAAGCGGCTGCGAAGCAGCATCTCGACCTGGGGGCGGCTCAGCAGCCCGTCAGGCTGCGCCATGCTGCCCTCCAGTTGAGCCGCCATGCCCAGCGGCACCTGATAGGACTGTTGCAGCAGGGCGGCTATCTGCACCGCATAGCGCTCGGCTTGAAATTGCAGGGTTCGGGATACCTCCTGCTCCAGCGCCTGGCGGGTCTGGCTCACTATGTCGTTGCGCAGGGAGTTCAGCGAGGAGGATTGCATCAGGGTCATGGCGAGGCCGCTGGCGATAAACAGACCCATGGTGAGCAGCAGCAGCTTGGTCTTGAGTGAACGTTGTTTCATCCGACTACTCCTTTGGCAAGAATGACAACGAATGACATGAGTATATTCGGACGCTTGCACGGCACCTGATTTGTTGATGGGTTTGTGCACGGCTTCTGGTTATAATTTTTGCCTTTCCAAGCGTTGATGGAACAGTCGCAATGAGCAATGCACTGAACAATGTCCCGCCGGTAGTCGAGATGGACTATCCGTTTCCGGCCAAGCCCCTTCCCCTGAGCGCCGAGCAGAAGACGACCCTGATCGCAGACATCAAGGCACTGCTCAAGGAGCGCAAGGCGGTGCTGGTCGCCCACTACTACACGGATCCCGAGATCCAGGCGTTGGCGGAGGAGACCGGCGGTTTCGTCGGTGACTCCCTCGAGATGGCCCGCTTTGGCCGCGATCATGAGGCGCAGACCCTGATCGTCGCCGGGGTGCGCTTCATGGGGGAGACCTCCAAGATCCTGAGCCCCTACAAGCGGGTGCTGATGCCGACCCTGGAGGCCGAGTGTTCCCTCGATCTGGGCTGCCCCATCGAGCAGTTCTCCGCCTTCTGTGACGCCCATCCCGATCACATCGTGGTGGTTTACGCCAACACTTCGGCGGCGGTCAAGGCGCGGGCGGACTGGGTGGTCACTTCCAGCATCGCGCTGGAGATCGTCGAGCACCTGGACAGCCAGGGTCACAAGATCATCTGGGGCCCGGACCGTCACCTGGGGGCCTATATCGAGAAGAAGACTGGCGCTGAGATGCTGCGCTGGCAGGGCCACTGCATCGTCCACGACGAGTTCAAGGCCCGCGCCCTGCGCGAGCTGAAGGAGCAGAATCCGGATGCCGCCGTGCTGGTGCACCCGGAATCGCCCGCCTCGGTGATCGAACTGGCCGATGCGGTGGGCTCCACCAGCCAGCTGATCAAGGCGGCCAGGGAGCTGCCCCAGCAGAAGCTCATCGTGGCGACCGATCGCGGCATCTTCTACAAGATGCAGCAGGCCTGCCCGGAGAAGGAGATGGTGGAAGCGCCGACCGGTGGCGACGGTGCCACCTGCCGCAGCTGTGCCCACTGCCCCTGGATGGCGATGAACGGTCTGGTGGCCATCAAGTCGGCCCTGACCGATGGCGCCGAGCGCCACGAGATCCATGTAGATGAGGCACTGCGGGTGAAGGCTCTGATCCCGCTCGACCGCATGCTTAACTTCGCCGCCGAGCTCAAGCTCAAGACCCAGGGCAATGCCTGAGTGGGATAGGTGATGAGAGGCAGAGAGGGCTCCCGCGGGAGCCCTCTTTATTTATCTGAACCTCACCCGGCTCAGATGATCACGGTGGAGAAGCTGTGCTCTTCATCCGGCGCAACGGTCACACCCGCCTCGCCGGCGATGGCCGCCTCGACGCACAGCATGGTGCGATAACCGTCATCACTCATGTCGGCCATGGCACTCGCCCCTTCCAGCCAGGGAGTCCAGACCACCACGCTGTCGTGGTTGCCGCTGACCACTCGAGTCTGACGTTCGCCATCCTGGATGCTGACCTGGGCGTCTGGCTGCCAGTAGACCCTATCCAGCGGCCCGTTCAGGGTCAGAGGGCCCTGCTGCTGGCCATTCTGGCCAGTCAGCTTGTCGGCATAGGGCTCGCCAAGGCCGCTGACGCTCACTGCCTCCGGTGAGCTTATCTGCAGGTAGGTGTGCAGGGCACCGCTGTAGACAAGGGGCTCTTTACCTGTGTTGCGGGTAGTCAGTACCAGGGCCAGCTCCTTGCCCACCAGTACGTCCAGCTCTAGCTCGAAGGCGTGGGGCCAGAGCTGACGAGTGATCTCGTTGTCACGCAGAGACAGATGGACGAGCGTACCGTCGCCGTGATCGGAAACGCCATCCAGCGTCCACAGGCTGGTGCGGGCAAAGCCGTGGGAGGGTTTGCCGCTGCCGACGCGGGCTGGCGCCGGGCCAAACCAGGGCCAGCAGAGAGGAATGCCGCCGCGAATGGGCTTGCTGCCATCCAGCACAGCCTTGTCGCTGAGCCAGATGGATGCGGGTTCATCATGGCGCTGATAGCTCAGTACGTGGGCTCCAAACAGGCTGATTTGTGCCCTGGCGTAGCCGTTGTCGATGGTCAGCAGCGGCTGGCCTGCCGGGTGGTGACTGAGGGTACAGTGGGCAGTCAGAGTGCGTGTCGGTTGCATGAGGACTCCTGTGCTCGCGCACATTCAGAAGAGAAGGGTGGAATAATCCCGGTCCAGAATACAAAAAGGCGGCCCATGGCCGCCTTTTTCAAGCTACTTGATTGCTTATCCCAAATTACTTGGAGATGTGAGCGATCAGGTCCAGAACCTTGCTGGAGTAGCCCATTTCGTTGTCGTACCAGGATACAACTTTAACGAACTTGTCGGTCAGCTGGATACCAGCCTTGGCGTCGAACACGGAGGTCTGACGCTCGCCCAGGAAGTCGGTGGAAACCACTTCGTCTTCGGTGTAGCCCAGCACGCCCTTCATGGCGCCTTCGGAAGCAGCTTTCATCGCTTCGCAGATTTCTGCGTAGGTGGCCGCTTTCTTCAGGTTGACGGTCAGGTCAACTACGGATACGTCCGGAGTCGGAACACGGAAAGCCATACCGGTCAGCAGGCCTTTCAGTTCCGGGATAACGACGCCAACAGCCTTGGCAGCACCGGTAGAGGACGGGATGATGTTCTGAGCCGCGCCGCGGCCACCGCGCCAGTCTTTGGCAGACGGACCATCAACGGTCTTCTGGGTTGCAGTGGTAGCGTGAACGGTGGTCATCAGACCGGATTCGATACCGAAGGTGTCGTTCAGTACTTTGGCGATCGGAGCCAGGCAGTTGGTGGTGCAGGAAGCGTTGGAAACGATGTCCTGGCCAGCGTAGGTGGCGTGGTTAACGCCCATTACGAACATCGGGGTAGCGTCTTTGGACGGACCGGTCAGTACAACTTTCTTGGCGCCGGCAGCGATGTGCTTGCGAGCGGTCTCGTCGGTCAGGAACAGACCGGTAGCTTCGGCAACAACGTCAACACCGATGGCATCCCATTTCAGGTTGGCCGGGTCACGTTCAGCGGTAACACGTACGGTTTTGCCGTTGACAACCAGGTTGCCGTCTTTGACTTCAACGGTGCCCTTGAAGCGGCCGTGAGTGGAGTCGTACTTCAGCATGTAAGCCATGTAGTCAACGTCGATCAGATCGTTGATACCAACAACTTCGATGTCGTTGCGCTCGCAAGCCAGACGGAAGACGAAGCGACCGATGCGGCCAAAACCGTTAATACCTACTTTGATAGTCATAATTGGTTACCTAACTGTTCAGTAGTCAAAGAAAATTCCGCTTGTAAATTTACTAGAACTCCCCAGCGAGTCAACCAACAATCTGTCTGAAATTGCGCTATATCATGAAAAACTGTGAAATTTATTTTCTGTTTATGTAACTGACTACCAGCTTTTGGCGAAATAACTATCGATTGAACCGGCGTGGCAGTTATCAACAATAGTGCCTACTCGGTCACACAACCAGCCAGACAGATGTGTAAAAATGTGCGCGGTTTAGCATGGCCCATAGAGCCACTGTTCAAGTACCACCCATAAAAATTAATCAAAATAGTATAGATAGAATCCACAGCGGGAATTCTCAAACTATGACCACCCTGATTGAACAGCTGGCTGCCGCTAAAGGTATCGCCAGCGAGTATGTTGATGCCTGGGGCCACCCGGCTCAGGTATCCGAAGAGAGCAAGGCCGCCATGCTGGGCGCCATGGGTTACCGCGTCGACGACGAGGCCGCCCTGACCGAGCAGCTTGAGCAGGAACACCGCCAGCACTGGCTGCGTGCGCTGGATCCCGTGATGGTGGTCCGCAGCGGCGAGCCCATTACCCTCGAAGTCCGTCTGCCCATCGAATTCGTCAACGACGCCCTCACCTGGCAGCTCAAGCTGGAGCAGGGCGGCCTGTTGTCCGGTCAGCTTGCCCCCATCGACGGTGAGCTGGTCGGCGTGGCCGAATTCGAAGAGATGGAGTGCCAGGCCTATCGCGTGGCCCTGGATGTGCAGCCAGAGCTGGGTTATCACGATCTGATCCTGCTGGAGGAGGGCAACGACGAGCCGCTCGCCACCATGCGCCTCATCGTCGCGCCCAAGGCGTGCTACAAGCAGCCTCCCATCGCCAATGGCCGCAAGGTGTGGGGCCCGAGCGTGCAGCTCTACTGCCTGCGCAGCCGCCACAACTGGGGCATCGGTGATTTCAGCGATCTGGGTCAGCTGGTCGAGAAGATGGCCGCCTGGGGCGCCCACTTCGTTGGCCTCAACCCGATCCATGCCCTCTATCCGGCCAACCCGGAGAGCGCCAGCCCTTACAGCCCCTCGTCCCGACGCTGGCTCAACGTGGCCTACATCGATGTGGAAGCGGTGCCCGAATTCCAAGGGAACGCTGGTCTCAAGGCGGAAGTGGCAAGCCCCGCTTTCCAGCAGCATCTGAGCGAGCTGCGTGCCAAGGGCAACGTGGATTACACCGGCGTCATCGAGACCAAACTCGGCATGCTGCGCCAGGTGTTCGATCAGGCCAGCTTGAGTGCCGAGCGTCAGGCCGCCTTCGATACATTCGTTGCCGCCGGCGGCGACAGCCTGCAACAACAGGCCGCCTTCGATGCCCTGCAAGCCCACTTCTATGCCAAGGGCGAGAATGCCTGGGGCTGGCCGGTGTGGCCGGAGCCGTTTCGCGACTATCACAATCCTGAAGTGGCGGCCTGGATGGCCGAGCACAGTCAGGACGTGAATTTCTACCTCTATCTGCAGTTCCTGGCCGACGAGCAGCTGGCCCGGGCCGACGCCCGTGCCAAGGCGGCGGGCATGGTGATGGGGATCTACCGCGATCTGGCGGTGGGCGTCTCCGAAGGTTCCACCGAGATCTGGGCCAACCGGGATCTCTACTGCCCGAAAGCCTCGGTCGGTGCGCCGCCCGATATCCTGGGCCCGCTCGGTCAGAACTGGGGTCTGCCCCCCATGAACCCGAACCAGCTGTTCGAGGCGGCCTACCAGCCCATGGTGGATCTGTTCCGCGCCAACATGCGCTCCTGCGGCGCGCTGCGTATCGACCACGTGATGGCCTTACTGCGCCTGTGGTGGGTGCCGCCCGGAGAGTCCGCCGCCAAAGGCGCCTACATCTATTACCCGGTCAACGATCTGCTCGGCATCCTGGCCCTCGAGTCCCACCGCAACCAGTGTCTGCTGATCGGCGAGGATCTCGGTACCGTGCCGGAGGGGATCGATGTGACCCTCAAAGAGAACGGCGTCCACTCCTACAAGGTGTTCTTCTTCGAACGTTCGAAGGCCGATGGTGGCTTCATCTCCCCGGCTCACTATGCCGAGCAGGCGATGTCGGCGCTGACCACCCACGACATGCCGACCCTCAAGGGCTTCTGGCATTGTGACGATCTGGCGCTGGGGCGCGAGCTGGGTTTGTATCCGGATGAAGACGTACTCAAGACCCTGTATGCTGATCGCCACCAGGCCAAGCAGCGCATTCTCGACAGCCTGCACGGCCACGGGGTGATCTCCGGCAACATCAGCCACGACGTGAACTGGGTTGGCATGAACACCGAGCTCAACCACGGTCTGCAACTGCACATGTCCCGCGGCAGCTGTGCCCTGTTCAGCACCCAGCTGGAGGATTGGCTGGAGATGGACAAGCCGGTCAACGTGCCGGGCACCAGTTACGAGTACCCGAACTGGCGCCGCAAGCTCTCCACCGATCTGGAGGATATTTTTGCCAATGAGGCGCTCAAGGCGCTGGCAGGCAAGATGAGCCAGGCCCGTGACGAGGCCAGTCGTTGAGCCACTGCCGACAAAACGTGACTCACTTACATCCGCTTCGGCCCAGGCCGGAGCGGATGCTCAGCTATGAAAGGAAATCTCGATGCTCGTTGAACGTTTGGTTGCAGCCCGCTGTTCCGATCCCTTCTCCCACTTAGGCCTGCAGGCCAATCCGGATGGGCCCGGCCTCAAGCTGACCGTCTGGTTACCCGATGCCCAGGCCGTAAGGGTCAGGGATCTCAAGTCGGGCAAGATTGTTGCCACCCTGGCGCCCACCGATGATTCGGGCCTCTTTGAAACTGTTTTCACCCGCCGTAAAAATCCCTTCCCCTACCAGTTGCTTGCCGACTACCCAGATACCACCGTCGAGGTCATCGATCCCTATCAGTTCCAGGATGCGGGCTGGGCCGGGTTGGCGGAGCTCACCTACCAACCGGAAAACCTCTACCACACGCTCGGAGCCCAGCTGCGCACCGTGGAGCATCTGGACCAGCGAGTGGAAGGGGTGCGCTTTGCGGTCTATGCGCCGAGCGCCACCGCGGTGAGCCTGATCGGCGATTTCAACTTCTGGGATGGCCGTCGTCACCCGATGCAGCGCAGCCAGTGCGGTCACTGGGTGTTGTTTGTGCCGGGCCTCAAGGCGGGGGATCGCTACAAGTTCGAACTGAAAGACCCCATGGGTAACCGGCTGCCGCACAAGAGCGACCCGGTGGGTTTCTACTGCGAGCAGTACCCCTCGTTCGCCTCCGTGGTCTATGACCACGACCAGTACCAGTGGCAGGATGCCGCCTGGCGCGAGAGCCAGCTCAACGACAAGCGCGAGCAGCCGCTCTCCATCTATGAGCTGCACGTCGGCTCCTGGAAGCGCCACCCCAACGGCGACAGCCTGAGCTGGCGCGAGCTGGCGGTGGAGCTGGTCGATTATGTCAAAGAGATGGAGTACACCCACATCGAGCTGCTGCCGGTCTCCGAGCACCCGTTCAGCGGCTCCTGGGGCTACCAGCCGGTGGGCATGTTCTCCCCCACCAGTCGCTACGGCAGTGCCGACGACTTCAAGTACTTCGTGGACCAGTGCCACCAGGCCGGGATCGGCGTGATTCTGGATTGGGTGCCCGCCCACTTCCCGTCCGATGCCCACGGGCTGGCTCGCTTCGACGGCACCCCGCTCTACGAGTACGAAGATCCGCGCCGCGGCTGGCATCCGGACTGGAACTCCTACATCTATGACTTCGGTCGCAATACGGTGCGCCAGTTCCTGGTGGCCAGCGCCCTGTTCTGGCTCGACAAGTTCCACGTCGACGGCCTGCGGGTGGATGCGGTGGCCTCCATGCTCTATCTGGACTATTCCCGCAACGAGGGGGAGTGGGTGCCCAACGTCGATGGCGGCAACCACAACTACGAGGCGATCAGCCTGCTCAAGTGGACCAACGAGGAGGTGTACGGCAAGTACCCCCACGCCATGACCATCGCCGAGGAGTCCACCGCTTTTGCCGGGGTCTCCCGTCCCACCTTCCTGGGCGGTCTGGGTTTTGGCTTCAAGTGGAATATGGGCTGGATGCACGATACCCTCACCTACATGCAGAAGGAGCCCATTCACCGTCGCTACCATCACAACGACATGACCTTCTCCATGGTGTACCACTATGACGAGAACTTCATTCTGTCGCTCTCTCACGACGAGGTGGTGCACGGCAAGCACTCCATGCTCTACAAGATGCCGGGGGACGAGTGGCAGCAGGCGGCCAACCTGCGCGCCTACATGGGCTTCATGTATGCTCATCCCGGCAAGAAGCTCAACTTCATGGGCACCGAGATCGCCCAGAGCAACGAGTGGAATCACGATGCCCAGCTGCCCTGGCACCTGCTGCAGTATCCCAAGCATGGCGGCCAGCAGCGACTGATCCACGACCTCAACCACCTCTACCGTCATGAAGCTGCCTTGTATCAGGCGGACTATGAGCAGAACGGCTTCCGCTGGCTGGATCACAACGACGCCGACAACAGCATCTTCGCCTGGCTGCGGGCCGACAAGCAGGGAGCCAACCCGCTGGTGGTGGCCTGCAACTTCACCCCGGTGCCGCGTATCGGTTATCGTCTCGGGGTGCCTGCGGCCGGTCACTACCGGGTGGTGCTCAACACCGACAGCGAGCATTACTGGGGCAGCAACTATGATGTGGGTCTGGTGTTCGTCGCCGAGCCGACCCCCTGGCAGGGGATGGCGCACAGCATAGTGCTGGACTTGCCGCCGCTCGCGACCTTGTTCATCAAACAGGAGCCTTGATGTTTGCAATGGAAAAGGGGCAGGACTACCCGCTGGGAGTGCTGCTCGACAAGACGGGTTGTCACTTCTGCGTCTGGGCACCGCAATCGGACATGGTGGAACTCTGCCTGTTCGATGAGCAGGAGCGGGAGCTGGCCCGTCTCGAGCTGCCTGGCCGACGCGGCCAGTATCGCTTCGGCTATGTGCGCGGGGTTCGGGCCGGCCAGCGTTACGGCTACCGGGTGCACGGCATCTCCCAGGAGGGGATGCTGTTCGACCCGGACAAGCTGCTGATCGACCCCTATGCCAAGGCACTCAGCCGCCCCACCTATTGGGACGATGCCCTCTATCAGGGGGACAGCGCGGCCATGGTGGCCAAGTCGGTGGTGGTGGATGATGCCTTCGACTGGCAGGGGGTGGGCAAGCCCGCCATCGAGCCAGCCCGCACCGTCATCTACGAGGCCCACGTCAAGGGCCTCACCCGCCAGCATCAGGGGGTGCCGAGCGAGCTGCGCGGCACCTATCTGGGGATCTGCCACCCGCTCATCATCGAACATCTCAAGTCCCTCGGCGTTAGCGCGGTGCAGCTGATGCCGGTGGCGGCCTTCATGTCCGAGCCCAGGCTCGAGCAGTTGGGGCTCACCAACTACTGGGGTTACAACCCCATCGCCTTCTTCGCCCCCGAGCCGCGCTATGCGGCTCAGGAGGCGGTGACCGAGTTCAAGACCATGGTGCGCGAGCTGCACAGGGCCGGGCTCGAGGTGATCCTGGACGTGGTCTACAACCACACCGCAGAGGCGGGCTTCGACGGCCCAGTGCTCTCCTTCAAGGGTTTTGACAACGCTGGTTACTACGCCTTCGAGGCGGGGGCCCACGGCCCCGATTACACTCGCCACGCCAACGTCACCGGTTGCGGCAACAGCGTCAATCTGGATCACCCCAACAGCCTGCGGCTGGTGCTCGACGCCCTGCGCTACTGGGTCACCGAGATGCAGGTGGACGGCTTTCGCTTCGATCTGGCGGTCACCCTGGCGCGCGAGGCGGGGGAGTTCGACCCCATGGGGGCCTTCTTCAAGGCCATGATGGCGGATCCCGTGCTGGCGCGGGTCAAGCTCATCGCCGAACCCTGGGATATCGGCCCCTTCGGCTATCGGCTCGGCCAGTTCCCGAGCCAGTGGCTGGAAATCAACGACCGCTACCGCGACACGGTGCGCGCCTTCTGGCGCGGCGATGCGGGCAAGATGGGGGACTTTGCCACCCGGCTGGTGGGTTCAAGGGATCTGTTCCCGAAGAACTGGCGTTCCCCCCATACCAGCGTCAACTACCTCTGCTATCACGATGGCTTCACCCTGGAGGATCTGGTCTCTTACAACCAGCGCCACAACCAGGCCAACGGCGAGGACAACCGGGACGGCCACGGCAACAACCTCTCCTGCAACCACGGCGTCGAGGGGCCGACGCTCGACCCCAGGGTGAACAACCTGCGCCAGCAGCAGAAGCGCAACCTGATCGCCACCCTGCTGCTGTCACAAGGGACACCGCACTTCCTCGCCGGCGACGAGATGGGCCGCAGCCAGCTAGGCAACAACAACGCCTACTGCCAGGACAACCAGATCAGCTGGGTCAACTGGCAGTGGCGACCGGAGGACGAGCGGCTGCTCGCCTTCACCCAGCAGATGATGGCGCTGCGGGCGGAGTCCACCGTCTTCTCCAACCTGCAGCTGAGCGACGACAGCTGGAACGGTGCCTCCAGCAGCTGCCACCAGGTCAACTGGTATCACCCGGACGGTCATCAGCTCACCGATCAGGACTGGCACGCCCCCATGGGGCAGGCGTTTGCCATGGACATCGGGATGATCGGTTGCGGCGGGGAGCGCTGGTTCGTGCTGTTCAACGCCAGCGACTACGACATCCAGTTTCGCTTGCCGCCGCCGGGGGATGGCATGGAGTGGATCCAGACCATCGACACCGCCACCAATGACGGCTTGCCGTTCCTGCCCGACGACATCAAGCGGCAGGTGGCGGTGGGCCGGGCCCACTCCCTCAAGCTGCTGGAGCGGGTAGCCCTGAGTGCGGTGGCGCTGGCGGAGGAAGAGGCGCTTGCCACTGCGGATGTTGCCGCCGTGTTGCCAACGGGATCACAGTTCCCGCTGGCGGGGTAGAGTGCGGCGCCCTGACTGGGTATGCTGGGCACCGTTATTCACGGCAAGGAGTCAGTATGAGCGGCAACACCCCCAACCCCGAGCAGTGGCGCAAGCAGTTGAGCGCCGAGCAGTATCGCGTCTGCTGGGAGAAGGGCACGGAGCGTCCCTACAGCGGCGCCCTGCTCCACAACCGCAAGA
Source organism: Aeromonas sp. QDB20 (assembly GCF_027707805.1). Taxonomy (NCBI): domain Bacteria; kingdom Pseudomonadati; phylum Pseudomonadota; class Gammaproteobacteria; order Aeromonadales; family Aeromonadaceae; genus Aeromonas; species Aeromonas sp. QDB20. The sequence goes on from NZ_JAPCJC010000003.1 coordinate 349,360, forward strand.
GCGGCGACTACCTGTGCGTCTGCTGCAAGCAGGTGCTGTTTCACTCGGATGCCAAGTTTGATTCGGGCTGCGGCTGGCCCTCGTTCGATCGGGCCATTGACGGGACCGTGACCTACACAGAGGACAACAGCCACGGCATGAAACGGGTGGAGATCACCTGCAGCCAGTGCGGCTCCCACCTCGGTCACGTCTTCCCGGACGGGCCGACCGAGACTGGCCAGCGCTACTGCGTCAACAGCCTGAGCCTGGATTTCGATCCCGAGCCCTGAGCCTGGCGATCGACATACATGCAAAAACGGCCCCCTGCCTTGGCAGGGGGCCGTTTCTTTGTGGTTGCCGCCAGGGTCGCTCAGGCCAGCAGCAGGGTGGCGCCCATCAACAGGGTCGCCAGCGCCAGGATGGGCAGCCTGAGTGCCCGCAGCAGGTAGAAGCCGACGGCGGCCAGCGCCAGATCGGTGGGGGCCAGCACGGCGCTCTGCCAGACCGGCTGATAGAGTGCCGCCAGCAGCAGACCCACCACGGCGGCGTTGATGCCGGCTACGGCGCCGGCGAGTCGAGGGCGTGCCAGCCAGCTCTGCCAGCAGGGGCCCATGGCCCACAGCAGCAGAAAACCGGGCAGAAACAGCGCCAGGGTCGCCAGCAGAGCACCGCCCAACGGGGTGGCCGGCAGCAACTGGGCGCCGAGATAGGTCGCCAGGGTGAACATGGGACCGGGCACCAGCTGGGCCAGGCTGTAGCCGGTCAGGAGCTGCTGCTGGCTGAGGCTGTGCCCCGCGCTCTCCGCCAGCAGGGGCAGCACCACGTGGCCGCCGCCAAACACCAGGCTGCCGGCCCGGTAGAAGTCGGTGACCAGCTGGCCGACGGAGCCCCCCAGCAGCGGCAGGCCGACAAACAGCAGGGCGAACAGCAGCAGGGTGGGCCAGTGGGGTCGGCTCACTGCGCCGGCAGACGACAAGGGAGTGCCGCTGTGGTCTGCCTGGCGGGCACAGAGCAGGGCGGCGCCCGCCAGCATGACGAGCTGGGTCAGCAGGCCGGGTTGCCACCAGAGGGCGGCCGCAGTGGCGACCATGATCCCCTGATTGCGCGTTGTCTTGCAGAACTGGCGGCTCATGGTGAGCACCGCATCGGCCACCACCACCAGCGCCAGCAGCTTGAGGCCGTGCAGGGCGGTATCGAGCCAGACGTTGTTGCCGAGCTGGCCCAGACCGATGGCGGCGGCCAGCAACAGCAGGAAGGAGGGGAGGGTGAAGCCGGCGAAGGCGGCCAGCGCTCCGCCAAGCCCTGCCCGCTGGCGGCCGATGGCAAAGCCGAGCTGGCTGGAGGCGGGGCCCGGCAGCAGCTGGCAGAGGGCCAGCAACTGGGCGAATTCGGCCTGGGTCAGCCAGCCCAGCCGCTCGACGAAGGTACGCTGGAAGTAGCCGATATGGGCGGCCGGTCCGCCAAAGCTGATGCAGCCCAGCCACAGAAATTGCATGAATACCTGTCCCACCTCGTTGCTCCCCTCGCGCATTTCATCAGACGGTGGAGATGATATGACAAAGCGGTGACTTTTTTATGACAAATCAGGGGGCTGCTGGCAGGTAGCCGCGCCTTGTCAGCCAGCAGGCGATGGCTTATGGGGCCGGCTGGCTCGAGGTCGGCAGGTAGCAACGATTCGCCAGCCAGCAGGCGATGGTTTATGGGGCCGGCTGGCTCGAGGTCGGCAGGTAGCAACGATTCGCCAGCCAGCAGACGATGGCTTATGGGGCCGGCTGGCTCGGGGTCGGCAGGTAGCAACGGCCAGCAAGCCAGCAGGCGATGGACTGGCGGCTGGCATCGAAGTGGGGCTCTGGCAGATTGCGCGGGTCGCACCAGACCCAGCCTTCGCACTTCTCCGGCTCCAGCAGCTGGGGTTCTCCCTCTACCTCGGCCAGCAGGGTGACCGAGACATAGTGCAGGCCGCTCTCGCGCCAGGTCTCCAGGTTGTTGGTGACGGCGATGACGCTGGGGTTGCTGATCCGAAAACCGGTCTCCTCGGCCACTTCCCGGATCGCTGCCGATTCGAACGTCTCTCCCAGCTCCAGATGGCCGCCGGCGATGGACCAGTAGGGGGCGTGGCTCCCCTTGCGCTTGCCAAGCAGCACCTGGCCCTGGCGGTTGGTGAGGATCACGCCGACACCGACGCGGGGATAGGGAGTTGACATAAGAAGGGCTCCTTGCAGGGATGACGCGGGACAAGCAGGGAGCCCATGAGCGGCTCCTTGCACAAACGGCGAATTGCACCATAAAAAACGGGCCCACCTTAGGTTGGATGGGCCCGTCATGCAAGCAGTCTGCGGCGTCAGGCACCAGTGCTGCGGATCACCCCAGCTTGACCAGCATCTTGCCGGTGTTGCGCCCCTCGAACAGCCCGATGAAGGCCTGCGGCATGCTGGCGAGCCCCTGATAAACGGTCTCTTCGGCCTGCAGGGTGCCGGCGTCGAAGGCCGGGGTCACCTCGGCCAGAAACTCGCCGTAGTGCTGCCAGTGATCGAACACGATCAGCCCCTGCATGGTGAGGCGCTTGCGGATCACCTGGGAGAGGTTGCGCGGCCCGCTCGCCTCGCTCTGGCCGTTGTACTGCTCGATGAGCCCGCACATCACGATGCGACCGTGCACCACCATGTGGTTGAGGGCGGCGTCCAGCATGGCGCCCCCCACGTTCTCGAAGTAGACGTGGATCCCCTCCGGTGCCTGCCGGGCCAGCTCGGCATCGAGATCCGGGGTCTCGCGGTAGTTGATCACCTCGTCGGCCCCCAGGCTCTTGAGGTAGGCCACCTTGTCGGCCGACCCGGTGGAGCCGATGATGCGGGCCCCCGCCCGTTTGGCGAGCTGCACCACCATGGAACCGACGGCGCCGGAGGCGGCCGACACCAGCACGGTTTCACCGGCCTGCAGTTTGGCGATGCGGTTGAGCCCTGTCCAGGCGGTCATGCCCGGCATGCCGAGGGCGCCGAGAAAGCGCTGGGGCGGCAGGCGGGTGTCGGGCAGTCTGGTCAGCTGGGCGCCGTTGGCGATGAAGCGATCGCGCCAGCCCAGCATGCTGCTCACCCGGTCGCCCACCGCGAAATCCGGGTGGCGCGAGGCCTCCACCACGCCGATGGCGCCGCCATCGAGGGGGCCGTTGAGGGGGAAGGGGGGCACATAGCTCTTGGCCTCGCTCATGCGACCGCGCATGTAGGGATCCACCGACAGCCACTGGTTGGCGACCTGCACCTCGCCCTCCTGCAAGAGGGGAAGCGGCACCTCGACCAGGGCGAAGTCGGCTGCGGCGGGCAGGCCGACCGGGCGGCGCAGCAGTTGGATTTGATGGCTGGTGGCATTCATGGCGGTTCTCCCGTTGGATCTGGTGCAAGCCTCGCCGGCGACGGGCCGGGCCCTGTGTGTCGGCGGCGCTGGATGATTTTGTTTGCGTGCAAACTAAAATCAGGTTAATCCTGAAACGGAGGGCTGACAACTGTTTTGTGTGCAAATTATTCGACCCCCGATTTTCCTGGGGTATACTGGCCCCAGTCGTCAGCGAGGTGCCCCATGAGTGAATTGAAAAAGCAGGTCTGTTTTGCCCTCTACAGCGCCTCCAATGCTGTGATGCGGGCCTACCGGCCGCTGCTGGACAAGCTGGATCTCACCTACACCCAGTATCTGGTGATGTTGTCGCTGTGGGTGCGGGACGAGGTGAGCCTCAAGGAGATAGGCCAGGAGACCGGGCTGGATGCGGGTACCCTGACCCCCATCGTCAAGCGGCTGGAGAGCAAGGGCTGGCTGACCCGCACCGTCTCCCGCGAGGATGAGCGGCAAAAATGCATTCGTTTGACCGAGGCGGGCCGCCAGTTGCAGCAGGAGGTGCAGGGCTGCTGTCTGGCAGACAGCTTGCGCAATCAGGTGGATCTGGCCGATGCTGAACTGGCCCAGCTCAAGCAGCTCTGCGATCGCATCTCGGCCCAGCTGGGGCGTTGAGTTCGACCGACCATCCGTCTGAGGAGCCCTCCATGAGAATCTTGTTGCCCCTGTTTGCTCTGCTGCTGGGTGCCTGCAGCACCAGTTCCCACTCCCCGTCGATGGCCATCGACGATGCCGATGCCTGGCAGGCGATCTGCAAGGATGGCACCCGGGTGCGGGCCGTGGTGGAGGAGGGGATCTGCGCGGATCATCGCGGTGTTGCCATGTGGACGAATAAGCCAAGGGCCGCACGGATGGCAGAGGAAGCCGCCAAATAGTGTGATCCAGACGCCATAAAATGACACGACCGGCCGATTGGCCGGTTTTTTTCGCGATCCCGTCGGCACTTTGCCACCTTGTTCATGGTGCGCTCAGTTTTCTCTTCCCATACTGGCCCTACAGTTCCAAAAGAGGAGAGACGAGATGCAATCATCGTTGGTTGGGCTCTCCATTCTGTGGGGGCTGGCCAGTTTTGGTGTTCAGGGGGATTTCATCGAGAGCCGTGATTCCGTTGCGCCATCCTGGCAAGCCGAGTCCAGAGTGGAGATGGAAGGTTATCTGATTGAGTCGCTGGGGGAGGATCGCTGGCTGTTCGACAACGGCAGCGAGAGTCTGCTGGTCTCCCTGCCCCAGGGGCAGTGGGTGCCAACCGGCGAGCGGCTGCGGGTCAGCGGTGAGCCGCAGCAGGAGCAGGCCGGCTGGCTCCTGCAGGTGCAGGACGTGAGCCAGGTGGCGGTCTGAGTACCCTGCCAGCACCAGCAGTTTGAACATGTAAAAAGAGGAGGCTTTTGGGCCTCCTCTTTTTGATCTTGCGCTGACCTGAGTGGCTGGCAATCAACCCAGGTGATTGAGCGGCAGCGCCGTCTTGTGCTTGATCCGGCGCAGCACGAAGCTGGATCGCACCCCGGTCACCCCCGGAATGTGGGTCAGCTTGTCCAGCAGGAAGTGCTGATAGTGCTCCATGTCCCGCACCACCACCTTGAGCTGGTAGTCGGCGTCATTGCCGGTGATGAGGTCGCACTCCAGCACTTCGGGTAGTTCGCTGATGGCCCGATCGAAATTCTCGAACCGCTCCGGGGTGTGCCGATCCATGGAGATATGAATGTAGGCGGTGAGGGTCAGCCCCAGCTGGCGAGCGTTGAGCAGGGTGACGTGGGTGTCGATGAGACCGGCATCTTCCAGCGCCTTGACCCGGCGGGAGCAGGGGGAGGGGGAGAGCCCGACCAGCTCGGCTAGCTCCAGGTTGCTGATGCGGCCATTCTCCTGCATCAACTCCAGAATATGCCTGTCAATGCGATCAAGTTTCAGCATTCTCCGTTCCTCGTTGCAATTACTAATTCACTTTTCCTAGATTAAGGGTGAACTATTGCAAAAACAACTGAAAATACATGCTACTTCGCAACCACTCACCGGGCCGGCAGGGGTACCATGGTTACATCTTCCGGTGGCAAGACAGAAACCCAACCCGGTCTCTGTGGCAAATGACTTTACCGGGTCAAGAGCCCCATCAGCCGTCCCACCTTATCGGGCTACGACGGGCTGGAACGAGGACATCCCCTCCCCGAAGGCAACAAAGCAGGCATCCCGGCGCCTGCTTTGTTGTTTTTGTGCGCGGCGTTCAGCCCTGCTGCGGCTTGATGCGGTAGAGGCAGCGGTGATCCCCCTCCAGCAGATACTGTTCCCGTTCCACCTCGGCCGGCGCCAGCAAGCGGCGAAACAGCGCCAGCTCGCTGCGACAAAAGCCCCGGCAGGCGCTCGCCGCCGCGCAGATGGGGCAGTGACTCTCCCACAGCAGCCAGCTGCCATCCTCCTCCTGACGCAAGTCAGCCATATAGCCCTCTCGGCAGCGCAGCTCCTTGAGCCTGGCCAGCCGGTCGGCCAGCGCCGGCTGGTTCAGCTCGGCCTGATAGCGGGCCAGCTGCTGCTGTTCCCGCTGGTCGATCAGCCGCTCCATGCCCACCGCGCCAAACAGCTGCTGGATGTTGTCGATAAGCTGCAGGGTCAGCTCGCTGTGGCTGTCGGGGAAGCGCTGCCAGGCCTGCTCGGTGAGGTGCCACAGCCGCACCGGCCTGCCGCGCCCGCGGGCCTCGTCGTTGAAACTTACCCAGCCGTCGGCTTCCATCGTCATCAGGTGCTGGCGGGCGCCCATGGAGGTCATCTGCAGCTGCTCCCCAAGCTCGGCGGCACTCTGGGGGCCTTTGGTCTTCAACAGGTGGAGTATCTTGTCGGTGCTGGCATTCATGGGGCGGCTCTCGTGATCGGCTGGCACGCCAGAGGGGTGGCGCTCAGGTACCCATTATGGGGAGAGGGATTTCTTTAATCAACAATTCGCTTTACTTAATCCAGTTCACTGGCCAACATAAATAAACCAATGACTTTATTTAATGAGGCGAACATGGAGAGGATCAAGGGACAGGCCAGCTTGTGGGTATTGGTGATGACGGTGACGCTGGCGGTGGCGGGCTTCAGCCTGCCATCCCCGGTGCTGGCGCCGCTGTTGCTGGATCCGGCCCAGGGCATGTTGACGCCGGAAGCGTCGGACTGGAGCCGCAAGGTGTGGCTGGGGGTCATCATGGGACTCTATCCGTTGTTCCAGCTGGTGGGTTCCCCCTGGCTGGGCAAGCTCTCCGATCGCCATGGCCGCAAGCCGGTGCTGACCCTCTGTCTGGTGGGCGTGCTGGTGGGCTATGCCCTGATGGCGCTGGGGATCGCCTGGCGTTCCCTGCCACTGCTGTTGCTGAGCCGGGTGGTGGAGGGCTTCTTTAACGGTGACATCGCCATCGTGCAGGCCATGGCGGCCGACATGAGCACCGCCAAAACCAAGGCACGCAGCTTCGCCTGGATCAACATCGGCATGAACCTGGGCTGGGTGGTGGGCCCCATGATCGGCGGCTATGCGGCCGTGGTATCCGGTGATTACAGCCTGGCGGCCTGGCTGGCGGTGGCCATGACCCTGGTCAACCTGCTGCTGGTGCTCTGGCTGCTGCCCAATCGGCCGGCGGTGGCCCGCAGTGAGCAGCCGGCACCGGCCCTCTCTTCCCGTCAACTGTTGCTGCAGCCGGTGCTGCTGCCCTACTTCGTGCTGACCCTGCTCAGCTACGGGGCGGTGCAGCTCTATTTCACCTACTTCAACGTCTGGCTGGTGGAGCGGTTGGCCTGGGATCCGGTGCAGCTGGCGCAGGCCGCCGTGCTGGTGAGCGTGCCCATGATCGCGGGATCCTGGCTGGGCTCCCGTCTGGCTCGCCATTGGCGCGGCAGCTCCCTCGGGATCGTCGGTCATCTGGTGATGGCGGCTGGCATGTTGCTCTTCATCCTGCCCAGCCACTGGTGGGGGCTGGCGCTCACCTTTATCCCGGTCGGCATCGGCATGAGCCTGGGGGAGCTGGCCACTTCGGTGGCCGTCTCCAACCGTAGCCACGCCGAGCAACAGGGGCAGGCGATGGGGCTCTATCGCGGGCTGGCGGTGGGCAGCGAGATCCTGGCGGTAGTGGTCGGTAGCCTGGTGCTGCTGGCGGGCACCGAGTGGCCCTTCTATCTGGCGGCGCTGTGCGGTCTGCTCTGCGCCGCCGGCTTCTATGGCCTGCGCCGGGCGGCGGATCGGCGGCAGCGGTTCGACGCCCAGGTGGAAGCCGGCTGACGGGATCACAGAACGAGACGGAGGGGGCTGCCGGCGCTTGCATCGTGGCGCCGACTCTGGGACGGTATGGCTCTTTGCTTCGCTTGCCCGATCGCCCGGTGCTCCCTTGCTTCATCTGTACCTTGCGATGCTCAGCCTTTGGCGGTGGCATGAATCGTTATCAGGCCCTGGCGTTGGAAGCGGGTAGGTATGGCGGCGTATTCGTTTCGACACGCTTGGCGGTGATATGAGTTGTTATCAGGCCCTGGCGTTGGAAGCGGGTAGGTATGGCGCCGCATTCGTTTCGACACGCTTGGCGGTGATATGAGTTGTTATCAGGCCCTGGCGTTGGAAGCGGATAGGTATGGCACCGCATTCGTTTCGACATTTTGGAGGTGATATGAGTCGTTTTCAGGCCATTGCACTGGATATGGATGGCACTCTGCTGACCCGGGATCACAAGATCTCGTCCGCCACCCGGGCCGCACTGGCCCAGGCCCGCGCCCACGGCATCAAGGTGCTGCTGGTGACCGGGCGCCACTTCATGACAGCCCGCCCCTTCCATCACGAGCTGGCCCTCGACACCCCCATCATCTGCAGCAACGGCGCCTACCTCTATGATCCGGTGCAGGAGAGGATCCTGAGCGGGGATCCGCTGGCGGTGTCCCCTCTCGGCCGGCTGCTGGCCGAGGTGCAGGCGCACCAGATGGGGGCCCTGTTCCACCTCGACGAGGGGATCGGCTACCTCGGCTGCGAGGAGCATGTGACCCGGATGCGCCACTGGTCGGCGGCCCAGCCGGATCATCTCAAGATCTCCCTGCTGCCGGCGGAGGATCTGGCGAGCTGGCTCAGCCGGCCGGTCTGGAAGCTGGAGCTGTTCAACCAGGATCCCGCCCTGCTCCATCACTTCATGGCAGAGGTGGTCGCGCAGCTGCCCTTCACCTGCGACTGGGCGGCGCCCTATGCGGTGGAGCTGGTGCAGCCCGGCTGCAGCAAGGGTAACCGGCTGGCCCAGTGGGCCGCGAGCGAAGGGATCGCGATGGAGAACGTGGTGGCGTTTGGCGACAACAACAACGACATCAGCATGTTCGAACAGGTCGGGCTGGCGGTGGCCATGGGCAACGCGGCGTCACAGATCCAGGCGCTGGCAGATCGGGTGACCGCCGATCACAACGAGGACGGTATCGCGCTGGCGCTGCAGCGCTGGGTTCTGCCCGCCTAGGGGGCAGAAACAGAGAGTGGCAGAAGCAGAAAGGGGCCATGTCGGCCCCTTTTGGTTTGTCAGTTCCCGAAGGTGAACTGGATCACCCGATCCGGGAAGCGGATCCGGTTGTAGTCGCGGCGCAGCCCCTCGTAGTGACGGATGGCGCGCTCGCGCTGGGCGCGGTAGTAGTCGCGCTGCTTGCTGTCGTTCTCGTTGCGGATCTGGCGCTCCAGCGTCTGGATGTCGCGCTCGGTCCGCTCCATCTCGCTCTTGAGATCGCTCAGCTGCTTCTCCACCAGGTACTCCTTGCGGCCGCGGTCGTACTGGGTCAGGAAGCTGGCATCGTTGGGACAGACGCCCTGATACTCGGCGCCGGACTTGCCCTTGCTGTAGGCGAGCTCGGGAATGCAGTAGAGCTCCAGCCCCTTGGCATAGCCCCGTTTCCACTCCGCCTCGTCCACCTTGAGGCCGTATTCGCCGCAGGTCGAGACGTAGTCGCGGGTGGCGCTCGGGGTCTTGCCCTGCTCGCCATCCTGATAACCCAGGTTGTACCAGCTCATGGTGCGGCACTCTTCTTCCGACAGCGAGCTGCAACCGGCGAGCAGGAAGGGCAGGGTCAGCAACAGGATCTTGGGGGACATGGACGACGGGCTCCGAGAGAGATGATGGGGGGCATTCTAGAGAGGATGCCGGGGCAGGACAAGGGATGAAAAGCGGCGTCGGCCGGCGCCGTTTTTTGAGCGGTTTGTCACTATTTGCACAGGCTGGCGACGTAGCGGCCCGCGCCCTTTCCTTGTCGCCGGTCACGGGGTAAACTGCGCCATCTTTTAACTGGCGCGTAACAAAAACAATGAAAGTCCTGACCGTCGATTACCGCTCGCCCGACGCGGCGCAGCGCTTCACCGAATCCCTGCGGACCACCGGCTTCGGGGTGCTGACCAATCACCCCATCCCGAAAGAGCTGGTGCAGTCCATCTATGACAACTGGTATCGCTTCTTCATGAGCGAGCAGAAGCAGGATTTCCTGTTCAATCGCGAGACCCAGGACGGTTACTTCCCGCCGTCGGTGTCCGAAGTGGCCAAGGGCCACAGCCAGAAGGACATCAAGGAGTACTTCCACATCTACCCCTGGGGCCAGATGCCGGCCGAGCTGAAAGAGCAGGCGATGGAGTACTACCGCCTCGCCAACGACCTGGCGGCCGAGCTGCTGGGCTGGGTCGAGCAGTACACCCCGAGCGACATCGCCGCCCACTACAGCTGCCCGCTCTCCTCCATGATTGAAGAGAGCCAGAAAACCCTGCTGCGGGTGCTGCACTACCCGCCGTTCGACGGCACCGAGGAGCCGGGCGCCATCCGCGCCGCCGCCCACGAAGACATCAACCTGCTGACCATACTGCCCGCCGCCAACGAACCTGGCCTGCAGGTGAAGGGTTCCGATGGCGAGTGGATGGACGTGCCCTGCGACTTTGGCACCCTCATCATCAACATCGGCGACATGCTGCAGGAGGCCTCCCGCGGCTACTACCCCTCCACCACCCACCGCGTCATCAACCCGACCGGCGGCAGCGCCGCCAAGTCACGCATCTCCCTGCCGCTGTTCCTCCACCCGCGGCCGGACGTGGTGCTCTCCGAGCGTCATACCGCCCACAGCTACCTGATGGAACGGCTGCGGGAGCTGGGGGTGATCTAGTCCCCAAAGCTGTCCCACCACCCTGTAAAACCGGAGCAAAATTGCTCCGGTTTTTATTTGTTGGCAGGATTGTGCATTAAATAGAATTTAATTAGGTAATTATGCCAATAATGCGCGCTTTATCCAGATAAGCGGCGTTGTGATTGCGCAGCCCTCCCCGTACTCTGAGCGTCATTTTGGGCCCCTTGTGGCGGGCCCCACGGTTGGAGTTCTTATGAAGCAGTCCCAATGGTCATCCCGGCTCGGTTATATCCTGGCCGCCGCCGGTTCCGCAGTCGGTCTCGGCGCTATCTGGAAGTTCCCCTATGTGACGGCCGCCAACGGCGGCGGCGCCTTCCTGCTGGTGTTTCTGCTGTTCAGCTTCACCCTGGGGGTGGCGGTGCTGATGGGGGAGACGCTGCTCGGCAGCCTGAGCCGGCGCGGGGTGGTGGGAGCCTTCGGTGAGCTGATGGGCAAGCGCTGGCGCTGGGTCGGCGCCATGGGGCTGCTCAGCAGCCTGCTCATCTACAGCTTCTACAGCGTGGTGGGCGGCTGGACCCTGGGCTACACCGGCATGGCGCTGGCGGGCAGCCTGCAGCACGGTGATGGCGCGGCCCTGACCGCCCGCTTCAACGACTATGTGGGGGATCCGCTCTGGCCGGTGCTTACCCACCTGCTGTTTGCCGGGCTCACCTGGTGGTTCGTGCAGGGGGGCGTGCAGAAGGGGGTGGAGCGCACCCTGCGCTGGATGATGCCGGCCCTGTTCATCATGATCCTGATGCTGGTGGCCTTTGGCCTCACCCTGCCCAATGCCATGGCCGGGGTACGCCACTTCCTGATGCCGGACTTCAGCAAGCTCGGCATGTCCGGCGTGCTCGATGCCATGGGGCTGGCGTTCTTCTCCCTCTCCATTGGTCTGGGCATTCACACCACCTATGGCGCCTACCTGCCCTCCAGCGAGGGGGTCGGCCGCTCCAGCCTCTGGGTGGTATTGCTGGCAAGCCTCATCGCCGTGCTGGCGGGCTTGATGATCTTCCCTGTGCTGGCGGCCACCGGCATCGATCCCGCCTCCGGCCCGGGTCTCACCTTCATGACCATGCCGGCGGTGTTCCAGCAGTTGCCGTTTGGCCAGGGGCTGGCGGTGGTGTTCTTCGTCCTGCTGGTGGTGGCGGCACTCTCGTCGGCCATCTCGCTGCTGGAGCACCTGCAGTGCTTCGTCAGCGAGAGTCTGGGCTGGTCACGACGGGCCGCCTGCAGCCTGATCACTGTGCTGGTGATGGCCAACGGCATTCCGGTCAGCCTGTCGTTCGGCCCCTGGGCGGACGTGACCCTGTTTGGCAAGAACATCTTCGAGCTGCTCGACTTCGTCACCTCCAACCTGATGATGCCGATGTTCGGGCTGGCGCTCACCCTGCTGCTGGGCTGGCGGCTCGGTCGCCAGGCGCTGCCCGCCGGCCTGGCCCTGCATTGGCACACCCTGCTGATGGGCTGCTGGCGCTGGCTGGCACCGCTGCTCATCGGCGGCATCCTGGTACGCGGGCTGGTATAACCGGTTCAGGGATGAAGGGGGGCCGGCGTTGCCTGCGGGTGGCGGGCCCGCACCTTGTCGACGGCGGCCTGCCAGCGGGCGATCACGGCGTCATCCTCGCTCTTCGAGAAGACGATGTAGAGCCAGTTCTCCTGCAGCAGCAACCCGGAGTTCACCACGCTGCGGGGGGAGAACTTCATCTTGGCCAGGATGGCCGGCATGATCTGATCCCCCATGGGGAAGGCGTCTATCTTGCCGAGCACCAGGAGCTCGATGGCATCCTCGATGGTCTGGCAGCGCACCAGGTTGGTGTAACCCTCCCGGGTGAGCAGCTCGTCATCGGCGTTGCCGAGCAGCACGCCGACCCGCGGCAGCTTGCGCAGCTGGGCCAGGTCGGTCAGCGGCTTGCTGCCTCTGGTCTGGTAGATCACCACCCGGTTCGGGAACAGCGGCCCCACCCACTTGAACTGGGACTCCCGATGGGGCGTGCGCAGGATGACGAACAGGGCGAAACCGGGTTCGACCCGGGTCAGGGCGAGCGCCCGCTTGAGGGGGTAGATCTTGATGGGGTAGTGAACCCCCATCTCCTGCTGGACTTCCTGCACCAGCTGCACCGCCAGCCCGCCGAGCTTGCCGTTACTGGTGTGGGTAAAGGGGGGCAGCTCGTGGCTGATGAGGGTCAGCGGGGGCTGCGGCGTGGCCAGCGCCAGGGCGGGCAGCAGTAGCCAGGGCAGCAGCCAGTTCATCCAGTATCCGGTCAGGTGCGTCACGTCGGTGCATCCATGTTGCGCAAGGGGGTCGCCACGGGCGGTCGCTGACCGGCCTGCCGAGGCTAACTCTATTATTGCTCAAGGGATTGGGCTGCCTGATGATCTTTGCCGGCCGCGGCAGAGAATCCCTTTTTGAAGGGGGGGATGAAAAAAAGTTGATCGCGTTGTGTCAATTTTTCTTTCCATGGTTTAGGCTGTGATCCCGTTTGGCATTCAGGCCCGCTTATTCATGTCACCCCGTTGCGCACTGTTCGGTCGATTTTTTGGCTCGCAAGAGAGGTGACCTTGCACGCACAGCTTGTCTGAATGTTCATTGCAAAGGTCGCCACCAGGCGGCCTTTTTTGTTGCCCGCACCGTGCGGTTATCCATGGAGTATCGATGTGATGTTGTCTTGCCCGGAGGTTGTATGAGCCAGGTTCAGTGGTCTTCCCGTCTCGGTCATGTGCTGGCAGCCGCCGGTTCGGCGATCGGTCTTGGCGCCATCTGGAAGTTTCCCTATGTGACCGCCACCAACGGCGGCGGCGCCTTCCTGCTGGTGTTTCTGCTGTTCAGCTTCACCCTGGGGGTAGCGGTGCAGGTGGGGGAGACCCTGCTCGGCAGCCACAGCCAGCGCGGGGTACTCGGTGCCTTCCGCAAGCTGGTGGGGCCGAACTGGCGCTGGATGGGTTACATGGGGATCCTGTGCGGCTTCTTCATCTACAGCTTCTATAGCGTGGTGGGGGGCTGGACCGTGGGATACGCGGCTCTGGCCATCGGTGGCGAGCTCAACCTGAGTGAGGCGAGCGCCCTCACCGCCCTCTTCACCGGTTACGTGAGCGATCCTCTCTGGCCGGCCATCACTCACCTCATCTTTGCCGGGCTCACCTGGTGGTTCGTGCAGGGGGGCCTGCAGAAGGGGGTGGAGCGGGCGCTGCGCTGGATGATGCCGGCCCTGTTCGTGATGATGCTGCTGCTGGTGGTGACCGGCCTCTCCATGCCGGGAGCCATGACCGGGGTACGCCAGTTCCTGCTGCCCGACTTCAGCCAGCTCACCGGCCAGGGAGTGCTGGACGCGCTGGGGCTCGCCTTCTTCTCCCTCTCCATTGGCCTGGGGGTACACACCACCTATGGCGCCTACCTGCCCAGCAGTGACGGCGTGCTGCGCTCCGGCGTCTGGGTGGTGACGCTGGCAAGCCTCATCTCGGTGCTGGCGGGGCTGATGATCTTCCCGGTGCTCGCCTCCACCGGCATCGATCCGACCGCCGGGCCAGGGCTCACCTTCATGACCATGCCGGCGGTGTTCAACCACCTGCCGTTCGGCCAGGGGCTGGCAGTGGTCTTCTTCCTGCTGCTCTTGGTGGCGGCGCTCTCCTCCTCCATCTCCATGCTGGAGCACCTGGTGCGCTTCACCACCGAGGAGTGGGGCTGGTCGCGCCGTGGCGCCTGCCGGGTGCTGACCCTGCTGATCATGGCCTGTGGCATTCCGGTGAGCCTGTCGTTCGGCCCCTGGGCCGAGTACACCCTGTTCGGCAAGACCATCTTCGATCTGCTGGACTACCTCACCTCCAACCTGATGATGCCGCTGTTCGGCCTGGTGCTGACCCTGCTGCTGGGCTGGCGACTGGGGGATCGCATGGTGCCGGCGGATCTCTCGCCAGTGTTGCGGTTCTGCCTGCTCTGGTGCTGGCGGCTGGTGGCCCCGCTGCTGATCGGCGGGATCCTGGTGCGGGGCTTGCTGTAAGAGCGGCCCGGCGCTGGCCGGGCCTGAGGGCCTAGTTGGGGGGCGTGGTAGGCAGGCGGGTATTGAGGTGTGAGCGGATCTGCAGCAGCGTCTTCTGGTACTCCTTGGCATGATGCTCCATGAAGGAGGCGCTGTGGTTGAGACGCCGCTCCAGCCGGTCTACCAGCAGCGCCACCCTGGGAGCTGCCATGCCGGCCGGCCAGCACAGTTGCAGCAGCTCCAGCAACTGCCAGGCATCGCCAGGCAGGGCCGGGAACTCCTCCTGCAGCGTCAGCGCATACTGCACGGCCAGCTGGTGCTGGCCTGCCGCGCTGGCCCGCTGCCGCTCCTGGCGCAGATAGGTCAGCCGCAGCTCGCGCCGCTCCAGTTGTTTCGTCAAGTCGATGACGACCTGCTTGAACAACTGTTGCAGCAGCGGGGCCGGGGCGACCCTGGCCTGATACTGGCCTAGCTGGGTCAGGTAGCGTTTGGCGTGGTGGGGCAGTCCGCAGAACTGGCTGACGGCGAAGCCGAGCAGCTGGTTGAGGTGGTTGTCCCGCGCGCTCTCCGGCGGGTGCTTGGCCAGCAGCAGCAGGGCCTCGTCGAAGCGGTAGTCCAGGCTCAGCATCAGCGCCTTGAGCAGGGCGTCCTCATGAGCCCGCAGGGTGACGGCCTGGTTGAGGTAGCGATACTCCTGCTGCAGTGAGCTGATCCTGGCGGCGCTCGGGTAGTGCCAGAGCACCGACAGGCTGGCATTGAGGATGAAGTTCTCGATAGATACCCGCAGCTTGTGATCGGCAAAGAAGCGCAGGCTGAGGGCGTTGGCCTGCTCCAGCGCCTTGCCCTCATCCTTGATCAGCAGTGCCAGCAGGATGGCCGCCTGGCGCCACTCTGGTTGCCAGGCGTTTTTTTGCAGCAGATGGCCGAGCACGTCCCAGGCCGCCTCCCACTGCCCCTCGTGCAGCAGACAGGCCAGCGCCAGCTCCAGCTGCAGGGCCGGCGGCAGCCGCTCCCGGTTGCGGGCCAGATCCTTGCGCGCGCTCTCCAGCCTGCCGAGTCCCAGCAGGGCGTAGATCAATCCCTTGCGCGGCCACCAGGAATCATATTCCGTGGTACAGACTGCGTAGTGCTGGGCAGCGTGGAAGTGATCCTGCCATTGCAGCAGCATGTAGCCCTTGCTCCGGTCCAGCTGTTGTCCCAGCTCCCGATACTTCTGCTGCTCATAGAGCAGGTCCTCGCACAGGGCACAGCTCAGTTGCCACTCCCTGAGCCGCATCGGGGCCGGCAGGGCCCGGGTCAGCCCGGTCAGCTGTACCAGCTCGTGCAGGCGGGTGGTCAGTTGCTCCTGGGTAAAGGGGATGGTCAGCTGCAGGGAAAAGTAGAGATCCGAGGGGGGATAGTGGAGTGGCTCCGGGTCTGCATTGAGCAACAACAGCACGCAGCCCGGCTCCAGTAGCCCCAGATAGTGAGCCTCCTGCAGCATGCGCACTCCCTCCAGGTCCTGGTGATGGCTCTGGTGGCAGATGATGGCGTCGAACGACTGCTGGCGCAGCAGGGTTGGCAGGGTTGCCAGTTCCTTGCAGTGGGTCAGCTGGGTTGATGCTATGCCCTGCTGGCTCAGCCCCTGGGAGAGCGCCGTGCTGAGCATGGTGTCGTCTTCGATCAGGAGGATCTGCATCCTTGGCACTCCTTGGCCGGTTCAGGATCGGAACAAGTATGGTATGTGATGGAGTCAAAAAGAGCTATTACTCTGTTACAGAGGTGCCGTGCCGGTCAACCCCTCGTCCGAGCTCACCTGCGGTGGGGGGAGGGCGCCGGATTGACAAGAAACACCACCACGCCGCCATAGGCGGGGGAGCTGGTCAGACGGCGCTCCCACTCTTTATCCCACTCACCTCCCTGCACCAGCCCCACCTTGAAGGGGAGGGTCAGTCGCGTCAGCGCCTGCAGGTAGCGCGCGTAGCCGGGCTCGGTGCGACGGCCACGGTAGGTCTGCACCACCAGCTCGTCGATCGTGCCGGCGAGGGCGTTGAGGGTCGTCACATCGCCGGTGAGGGTCCAGTCCAGCAGGCCGGTGATGCTGATGGCGCAGTCGGCGGGCAGCTGGCTGCGCAGTTTGCGCAGGAAGTCGCCATAGTCCGCCAGTCGGTGGGTGCGGGCATCGAAGTCTATCTGGATGCCGCGTACCTCATTGCCCTTGCGCTGCCAGGTTGCCAGCTGGTTGGTCAGGCTCTTGAGCAGGGCCTCATCCCAGTCGAGCCGCTCCACCCGATAGGCGAGCCAAAGCTCCTTTACCGGCAGCTTGCTCGGCGCTATGCCCTGCCCCTGAAAACGCACGGGCTGGCGCGCATCGAGCGGGCCTATCTCCCCCTGATGCAGATAGAGCCGCTCGGCCTGCTGCAGCACCGGCTGGGGCCTGACCCCGGCCCACAGCCAGAACTGGCGGTAGTGGCTCGCCTCGACGGCGGTGCTGGCCTCGGCGCTCAGCAGCGCCAGCATCACCAGTAATATTTGAGCTGTTTGGCCCACTGGCTCGTTCCGTACTGGCGTTTGAGGGTGTTGAACCAGCCCTTGCGCTGGCTGAGGGGAATTTCCTGGCTGCCGCAGCTGTTGTTGCCGCTCGGGGCGTAGCAGTTGATGGCGCGATAGAGGGCGTAGGCCTTATCTTCCTTGGCGGCCTTGGGGTTGGCGATCACCTGTTGATACCAGTCGAGCCGGCTGCGCTGCTGGCCGGCAAACAGATCCCGGCTGCCCGCCAGGGTGTCGGCGCCCGGCCGCTGCAGGAGCGGATCCCAGTCCAGCCCCTTGCTCAGGAAAAACTCGCCGAGGCAGTTGAGCGCCTTGGGCGATTTGGGGTTGTCCGCCAGGGTGGTGACCACCGCGGTGAGCGCCGGGCATTGATACTCCTGGCTCCCTTGCCAGTCGAACGGGGCGGCCAGCGGGGCCAGCGCCAGATCCTGCAGGAAGCCCCGGTAGTCGCCGTGGGTCAGCTGCTTGTAGCGCAGGGTGTGGCCGGCGCGCTGGCGCAGGGGGTCGGAAGCCTGCTCATCCTGCACCATGCGGCGCAGCAGCGGAGCCGGCGCCACGTACTCCAGCAGCGGAATGCGGTAGTGATCGCTCTGGATGGGACTCTCCTTGGCAAACACCTGCTCCAGCCGGCCGGCCCGCTCCAGGGTCATGGCCAGCGCCAGTTGCAGCAGCTGATCCTGCAAGGGAGTGGGCTGGCTGGCGAGCAGGGCGCGCCACTGCTGCTCCGCCTCGGGCAGCGCCTGACTGGCCGCCAACGCCATGCCCTTGAGCACCTGCTGGCTGAATGCCAGGTTGTCGAGTGGCCCCTTGCCGAGGGCGGGAGCGGCGGCGATGACGGCGGCATAATCCTTGGCCAGATAATAGCGCTCGGCCTGTTGCAGGTAGGCGAGCCAGGCCGGGTTGCCGGCAAACTGGGCGCTCTGCTGCGCCAGCTCGCCGCTTTGCAGCGGCGGCCACTCGTCCCAGCTCTCGTGCAGCCGCAGCCTGCGCAGATCCTGCACCAGGGTCAGCTGCGGCATGGCGGCTGAGCCGGTGAAGCCGGGCTGCATCAGCAGCTTGAGGTCTATTTCGTTGAGCAGCTCCGGGTTGCCCGGCTGGCGGCTCGCCTGCTGGAACAGGCTGGCCAGCGCCGCCTCGTCCCCCTTGAACCAGGCGAGCCGGCGCAGCAGCCCGTTGGCGGAGTCGAGATAGCGCCCCTCTGGGTAGCGGCTGCGATAGTCGGCGATGAACTGCTCGGCGCGCTGCACGGCGGCCTGGTCAATCTGGTTGCGATTCAAGGTGCCCCAGTCATCGAAGGCGCTTTGCTGGGACTGGTTGAGGGCGACCCGGATCCGCATGTAATCCGCCGTCTCTTTCAGCCAGGGCTGATCCTGTCTGGCGAGGGCGGCAAATAGCGTATCGGCTTGGGCGAACTCCCCCTGATAGAAGAGCCGGCTGGCGGCCAGGTAGTCGGCAAAGCCCTGGCCGGCGGCCGACAGCGGCGTGGCCTTGTCCTCCGGCGCCGTGGCCGTTTCGGCCTGCTGGGCGCACTGGCCCAGCATGGCCAGCCGCTGGCGGGCCAGCTGGCTGCGCTCGTCGGCACCCAGCGCCGGGGTGTCGACCAGCGCCTGCAGGAAGGCTTCGGCCGCGATGGGGTTGTTGCTGATGCAGCGTCCCTCGCTCCAGCCGGCGGCCCGCTCCAGGGTGGCCTGGGTGGTGCTCTGCTCGATGCCGAGACCGGCGGCCAGCGCCAGCAGGGGATCCGGCACGGCGGGGGCCGGCTCGGCCTGGGTCGGATTGAGCAGATCCTCGATGGCGAAGGGCAGCGGTAGCGGCGCCTTGGGCAGCGAGAAGGCCTGCTCATCGGCCAGCAGCAGCGCCAGGTTGGTGCGGGTGTCGTTGTCGGGGGAGAGGAACGGCAGCCCGTTCAGATGGCACTGGGCGGCGGTCAGTTGCAGGGTGAGCGGCGTCTCGCAGCCATCTGGGCCGCAGGCCAGGGCGGGCAGGCTGCACAGGGCCAGCCACAGGGGAGTCAGTTTCATGGGCGCTTCCAGCAGGAGTCGGGATGCTGGCACGCTACAAGATGCCTTTGCACCTTTCAACTGACCATAGGGGCAGGTCAGCTGGCGGCGGGCCTACTGCAGGCCGGGCCCTTTGGCCGAAAAGGGGCAGTCGCGCTGCTGGATCAGTTGTTCCCCAGAGCCCGCCGCCCCCTGCCAGTACAGGGCGAGCTGGCCGAGGCGGCCCAGGTGGCGCAGCTCGAACTCGTAGCGCAGGCAGGGCTCGGTGAGGGGCAGGCTGGCCATGCCGGCCGGCAGCCGGTAGTCGTAGCGCAGCAGGGGGCCGTCTGTCAGCGTGCTGCGGCTGGGCAGCAGTCCTTGTGCCGTAGGGACGGGGGCACTCAGCCTGCGGCGCAGGCTGAGGGGGGCGTCGATCGCCTTCTGATAGTGCAGGCCGTTCATGGCCGCCAGCTCCTCTTCCAGCCGCTGCAACTCCCCCTCCAGCCCGCTCAGCGCGGCCCCCAACTGCTGGTGGCCGGGGGCGGCGCAGCCCCCCAGCAGCAGGGTGAGAAGCAACAAGGGGGCGCGGGTCGGGTGCATGGGCTCTCCTTTGAGCGCACGGATGGGCAGGGCCGGGCTGACTATAGCAGGGTATTGGTGGGCGGCGCGGCGCGCAGCAGGCCGGCGAGCCGCTCCAGCGCCTCGGCGACGCGGGCGTCGGTGGCCGGCTGGCTCAGGCTTAGCCGCACTCCCTGCGGGGCGGCGAACTGGCCGGCGGCGAAGTGTTCCCCGCTGGCCACCCCGACGTCAAGGGCGTTGGCGGCCTCGGCAAACTCCTGGCTGCGCCAGGGCTCCGGCAGCGGCAGCCAGGCGTGCATGGAGCCCGCCTGCCAGCAGGCCTCCGGCAACAGGTGGCGCAGCAGCTCGCCGCGACGTGCCAGGATCTGCCGTTGCTGCTCTACAAGAGGCATGATCTGGCGCTGGCTCACCAGCTTGCAGGCCAGCTCGATGAGCAGCGGGCTCACCATCCAGCTCGACAGTCGCATCGCCTGGGCGAAGGCACCGCGCAAGTGGGGTGGAGTCAGCACGAAGCCGACCCGCAGGCCACCGCAGGCGATCTTGGCCAGACTGCCCAGATAGATGACCCGCTCCGGCGCCAGGTTGACCAGCGGCGTCACCGGCTGCTGGGGCAGCAGGCCGTTGACGTCGTCCTCGATGATCAGCAGATCGTGGCGGCGGGCGATGGCGATGATGGCCTCGCGCCGCGCCAGGCTCATGGTGGCTGTGGTGGGATTCTGCAGGGTGGGGGTGAGGTAGAGCAGCTTGGCGCGGCGGATGCGGCAGGCCGCCTCCAGCGCGTCGGGCAGCAGCCCCTCCTCGTCCATCGCCAGCCCCACCACCTGATTCTTCAGCTGGCGGGCGTTGCCCAGCATGCCTGGGTAGCTGAGCCCTTCGCAGAACAGGGTCTCCCCCACGCAGCCGGTGGCCAGCAGGGAGAGCATGATGCCGTGCTGGGCGCCGTGGCTGAACAGCAGATACTCCTCGCTGCCCGCCACCCCCTGCTCTGTCAGCCAGTCGATAAAGAGCTGGCGCTGGCCGGGCTGGCCCGCCTCCTTGTCGTAACCGAGCAGGGCGTTGAGATCCCCGTCTGCCACTTCCGCCAGCATGGGCCGGATGATGGCGGCTCGATCCAGCTGCACTGGCAGGTTCTGCCACAACTCGATGCGGTGCCCCTCCTCCTTGCGGATCACCCAGGCGTTGGCCGGATCCTCATGCTCCCCCTTGACCCAGGTGCCATGGCCGACCCGGGCGGCCAGCAGCCCGCGCCGCTCCGCCTCGCCATAGGCGCGGGTGACGGTGCCGACGGTGACCCCCAGCCTGTCCGCCAGCGCCCTGTGGGTGGGCAGCCGGGTCTGGGGCGGCAGGGAGCCGTCCTGAATGGCTTGCTCGATGGCCTTCACCAGCTTGAGGTAGAGGGGGCCGGCGAAGGGGGTGAGGTCTGGGGTCCAGATTGTCATGGTGACAATAAATCCATTGATCGAAATGTATCGGCAATATAGCGTGATTTTGAACCCGATAACAATCAAAAACAGTGCATTGTATCGATACAATGTGCGCAGTTCAGGAGTACAAAGATGACGATCGAATGGTATGCCACCCTGTTTGGCTTTGCGGTGCTCACCTGTGGCACGCCGGGCCCCAACAACCTCATGCTGACCGCCTCCGGCGCCAACTTCGGGGTGCGCCGCACCCTGCCCCATCTGATCGGGGTGGCGGTGGGCCAGCCGGTGCTGCAGATGGTGCTGGCGCTGGGGCTCTACCCCCTGTTCGAGCGCTGGCCGCTGCTGCGCCTTGGCTTACAGATCTTCGGCAGCCTTTATCTGCTGTGGCTGGCATGGCGCATCGCGGTGGCCGGCGCTCCCGGTGATCCGGCCCGGCGCGCCCGTCCGCTGACCCTGCTGGAGGGGCTGGGCTTTCAGTTCCTCAACCCCAAGGCCTGGATGATGGGGATCTCCGCCATCAGTCTGTTCAGCCTGCCCGGCGCCAGCTACTGGCCTCGCCAGTTCGCGGTGATGGCCATGTTCGTGCTGGTGGCGCTGCCGGTCTGCTTCGTCTGGGTGCTGTTCGGTCATCAGCTCAGCAACTGGATCTGCACGGATCGGGGCTGGCGCCGCCTCAACGGCAGCCTGGGGGCGCTGACTGCGCTCTGCGTGGTGATGCTCTGGTACTGAGCCTTGCCAGAGGCCGCATAAAGATGCGAAGAAAGTGCATTTGCGGCCTTGTCTGACGGGCACCGGCTCTGCATATTAGAAGGCTTGTCGCCGAGTCGGCGCCCTGCATCATCAAGAGGTTGAGATGGATCTGAACTGGTTGCTTCCCCTGGCGGGCTTTGCCCTCATCACTTGCGGCACGCCGGGCCCCAACAACATGCTGCTCACCAGCGCCGGTGCGGCCCAGGGCTTTCGCCGCAGCGTGCCCCTGCTGGTGGGGGTGGTGGGGGGGATCAACCTGATGATCCTGGCCACGGCGCTGGGGCTGGGGGTGATGTTCGAGCAGGTGCCGTTGCTGCACGACGGGCTCAAGCTCATCGGCTCGGCCTACCTGCTCTGGCTGGCCTGGAAGGTGGCGACCGCCAGCGGCCCGGCCGAGGGCAATCGGCCGCTGATCCCGGCCCATCAGGGGGCCATGCTGCAACTGCTCAACCCCAAGGCGTGGATGATGGCGCTTTCCGCCATCAGCGGTTTCACCCTGGCGGGAGAGGCCTACTGGCCCTCCGCCATCTGGGTGCTCGCCATCTTCTTTATTACCGGCCTCTATACCGGGGCTTTCTGGGTGCTGTTCGGTGCCCAGGTGCGCCGCCTCATTCGCACCGCCAGAGGCTGGCGTCGTTTCAATCTCGGCATGGGGGTCGCCACGGCGGCCTGCGTGCTGATGATCTGGATTTAGTCCGGGCCTGCGCCCGGGCCTTTACCGCCTGTCTTGTTGGCCCTGCGGGGCCTTTTTTATTCCTGGGCGGTGCGATGACGCGCGCCGTCCTCTGTTTGGTGTACACGATCGGTTTGCACAATAGGTTTGCACGATTGTTTTACACGATCGGTTCACACAAGGAGGTCCCATGAAATGTATCGGTCTGCTGGGTGGCATGAGCTGGGAGTCCACCGTCAGCTACTATCAGGCACTCAACCGGGGCGTGCGAGCACGGCTTGGCGGCCTGCACTCGGCGCGGGTGCTGCTGAGCAGCGTCGACTTTGCCGAGATAGAGCGGCTGCAGCACGCCGGGGACTGGCCCGCCACCGCCCGCCTGCTGGCGGCCGAGGCGCGGGCCATCCAGGCCGGTGGCGCCGATTTTCTGCTGATCGGCACCAACACCATGCACAAGGTGGCGCCCGAGATCGAGGCCGCCATCGACATCCCGCTGCTCCATATCGCCGATGCCACCGCACGTCAGCTGCAAGCGGACGGGATCCAGAGGGTCGGCCTGCTCGGCACCCGCTTCACCATGGAGCAGGAGTTCTACAAGGGGCTCCTGCAGGAGAAGTTCGGGCTGGAGGTGCTGGTGCCGGGCGAGGCGCAGCGGGAGCGGGTGCACCGCATCATCTATGACGAGCTGTGCCTCGGCGACATTCGCGACGCCTCGCGGGCCGAGTACCTGGCCATTATCGAGGGGCTGGCGGCCGCTGGCGCCCAGGCGGTGATCCTCGGCTGCACCGAGATTGCCCTGCTGGTGGGGGAGGCCGACGCCGCGGTGCCGCTCTACGACACCACCACGATCCACGCCGAGGCGGCGGTAAGCCTGGCGCTGGCTTGACGACAGGGGCCTGCTGGCAAGCGGATAAGCCAGAAACTGTCCGGCCGCCGGCTCGGCAGGGCTTGACCTTGCCGCAGGGTTGCTGCATAGGCTGAAGGTCCGCTTTGGCCAACGAGGAGTGACTCATGCAGCGTCGCGATTTTCTCAAACTCTCCACCGCCGTCGGCATCGCCGGTGCCTTGCCTTGGTGGGGGCGGGCGGTTGCCGCCGAGCGCCCAGCCCTGCCTATTCCTGCGTTGCTGGAGGCGGACGCCAGCGGCCTGTTCCAGCTCAGGGCCCAGCCGGGCCAGATGCAGTGGCGACGCCAGCCGACCCGCAGCTGGGGCTACAACGGCAACCTGCTCGGCCCCACATTGCGTGCCCGCCAGGGGCAGGCGGTGCGAGTCCGGGTCGCCAACCAGCTGGCGGAGACCACCACGATACATTGGCACGGGCTGGAGGTGCCGGGCACCGCCGATGGTGGCCCGCAGGCCAGCATCCCCTCCGGCAAAGAGTGGCAGGCGGCGTTTCGCATCGAGCAGCCGGCGGCCACCTGCTGGTATCACCCCCATACCCACGGACAGACCGGCCATCAGGTGGCCATGGGGCTGGCCGGGCTCTTCATCCTCGACGACGAGGAGAGCCTGCGGCTGCCGCTGCCCCAGCGCTGGGGGGTGGACGACATCCCGCTGGTGCTGCAGGACAAGCGCCTCGATGGGCGGGATCAGGTGGACTACCAGCTGGACGTGATGAGCGCGGCGGTCGGCTGGTTCGGCGATCTGATGCTGACCAACGGCGCCGTCTATCCGACCCACGACGCCCCCCGCGGCTGGCTGCGGTTGCGGCTGCTCAACGGCTGCAATGCCCGCTCCCTCAGGCTGGCGACCAGCGATGGCCGCCCCTTGTATGTGATCGGCAGCGATGGCGGCCTGCTGGCGGAGCCGGTGGCGCTGAGCGAGCTGGCGCTGCTGCCGGGGGAGCGCTTCGAGGTGATGGTGGATGCCCGCAATGGCCAGGCGTTCGATCTGCTCACCCTGCCGGTACGCCAGATGGGGATGACCCTGGCGCCGTTCGATGCGGCCCTGCCGCTGCTGCGGATCCGGCCCTCCCTGATCGAGGGCAAGGGGCGCCTGCCGGACAGTCTGGCGCGGCTGCCTGCGCTGCCCGCCACTCAAGAGTTGCCGAGCCGCACCCTGACCCTGTCGATGGATCCCGAGCTGGACCGGCAGGGGATGCAGGCGCTGATGAGCCGCTACGGCCACGGCGCCATGGCGGGCATGAGCATGGATCACGGCGATACGGGCAGCATGGCCGGGATGAAGATGGGCGGGCAAGGCGACGGGATGGCAGGAATGGATCACGGCGACATGGCCGACATGAAGCAAGCGGGCGGCGCGCTGGACTTGCATGGCGGCAACCGCATCAACGGCCAGGCCTTCGCCATGAACGACCCGCAGTTTGCGGTCAAGCGCGGCCGCACCGAGCGCTGGATCATCTCGGGGGAGGGGGACATGATGCTGCACCCCTTCCACATTCACGGCACCCGTTTCCGGATCCTGAGCGAGAACGGTCAGCCGGTGGCCCCTCACCGCGCCGGCTGGAAGGATATCGTCAAGGTGGAGGGCGGGCGCAGCGAGGTGCTGGTGCGCTTCGATCACACGGCGCCGAAGGAGCGGGCCTACATGGCCCACTGCCATCTGCTGGAGCATGAAGACACCGGCATGATGCTCTCGTTCACGGTGGAAGAGTGAAATAATGGCCCGTTCGGGGCCATTGTTTTTTACTGGTCAGATCTCACTATCTGGCTGCGCCGCATACCCCTCGGCATAAAAGCGTGTAAAATTGCGCCCTGAATTTTCCGGCCGGCGCACGCCGGCCGCGACTCCTTACACGCAAGGCTGACATTGTGACAGAAGTAGATAGATTCGCGGACATTCGCCCCTACCGCGATGAGGAAGTACCGGCAGCCATCGAGCGGCTGATCCGGGATGATGAATTCATCGGCGCCATCGCCAAGTATCGCTTCGGCTCCCTGATGAGCTGGCTGGGCTGGGCCATTCGCCCGCTGATCCGCCAGTTCCTGCGCTACAAGTGGTCCAAGGTGACCACCATCCATCAGGTGCAGATGGGGGTGACCCGCTACATGAGCCGGATGATCGCCACCTCCACCCAGGGGGTGACCTTCTCCGGGCTTGAGCATCTTAAAAAAGAGCAGGGCTACCTGTTCGTCTCCAACCACAGGGACATCGCCATGGATCCGGCGTTCGTCAACTGGGGGCTGCATACCCATGGTTTCGATACCGTGCGCATCGCCATCGGCGACAACCTGCTGCGTAAACCCTGCGCCACCGAGCTGATGAAGCTCAACAAGAGCTTCATCGTCAAGCGCTCCGCCAAGGGGCCGCGGGAGATGATGAAGGCGCTCGGCGAGCTGTCGGCCTACATCGGCCAGTCGGTGCACGAAGGCCACTCCATCTGGATCGCCCAGAAGGAAGGGCGCGCCAAGAACGGCGATGACAAGACGGATCCGGCCATCCTCAAGATGTTCTACGTGGACGGCAAGAAGCAGAAGATCGAGTTCGTCGACTACATGCGCAGCCTCAATATCGTGCCGGTCAGCATCAGCTATGAGCTGGATCCCACCGACAAGGCCAAGGCGCGCGAGCTGTACGAGAAGTCCATCAACGGCAGCTACGAGAAGGGCGAGTTCGAGGACATCGAGAGCATAGTTGCCGGCATCGTCGGCCAGAAGGGGCGGGTACACGTCTCCTTCGGCGCCCCCATCACCGAAGGCTTCAGCGATCCGGACGAACTGGCGGCGCTCATCGACAAGGCGATCTGGGGCAACTACCGCCTCTTCCCGGGCAACTACCTGGCTGCGGATGTGGCAGGCCACGCCAATACCATCGAACAGGCCGCCTTCCTGAGCCGTCAGTCGGAGGTGCCGGAAGAGCACAAGGCCATCTGGCGTGCCATGTACGCCAAACCGGTGGAGAACGCCGCCAAGGCTTGAATGACACCGGTTTTGACCAGGTGATGCGAAAAAAACGGGAGCAGATGCTCCCGTTTTTGCGTCTGGTCAAAGTCGTCGGCAATGGAGTAGTGAATAATATTGTTTCAGCTGGTACGATCACCCGGCGAACGCGCTTGCCCCGCTTGGCAAGCCGAGGATGAGTGTGTAACAGTGCACTCACCACGCCGGAGAGAGCCATGGCTCCATCCCGGTCTGCACGGATAGCAGACGGTGTGACACAAGGACCTTCAACGGGTCCTTTTTCATTTTGCGGCTAAGATGTCGCCTGAATACACCTAAGGAAGCGCCATGATCACCGGCAGTCTGAATACCTTGCAGCGTACGCCGCTGCCCGCCCCGCTCGACCGCATCCTGGTCGAGGTGGTGCAAAGCGTCGACCGGTGGCGGCATGCCCCGCTCGGCAAGCAGGAGGTCGACGGCCTCAAGCTGTTCTGCCTGGTGAGCGAAGAGCTGACCGAGCCGGCGGCGGATCGCCGTGGCGAGTTCCATCAGCAGTACCTGGACATCCAGCTGTTGCTCGCCGGCGAGGAGTGGATCGGGGTCGGCCCGCACACCTACGCGAGCGAAGGGGCGGATCACCCCCATCCCGATCTCTGGTTCGTCGACGATGAACAGACCAGTTATCTGGCGTTGCAGCCCGGCGACTTCGCCATCTTCTGGCCGGGAGAACTGCATCGCCCCCTCTGCACCCCCAACCCGCCGGCCAAGGTGAAGAAGCTGGTGGTCAAGGTGCACCGGGATCTGCTGGCCGGCCTGTAACCGCTGGCGCAGCCTGACTGAGACGAGTGGCCGGAATCGTCCGGATTTGCACTTAACATATTGAAAAATTGGGCGCACTTTCCTGCGACCATAAGCCCCCGGCAGGGGAATCCCATCCATGTTGGATGACACGACACTGTCGGCATAAAGCCGAAGCACAGGAAGATGTAGAACATGAGCAAGTTGGTATTGATCCTTAACTGCGGTAGCTCTTCCCTGAAATTTGCCGTAATGGACGCCGAAACAGGTGAGGACATGCTGTCCGGCCTGGCCGAATGCTTCAATCTGGATGATGCACGTATCAAATGGAAACTCCACGGCGTCAAGGGCGAGGCCATGCTGGGCGCGGGTGCCGCGCACCAGGAAGCCCTCGACCACATCGTGGGTCACATCCTGCCGCAGGATCCGACCCTGGCCGAGCAGCTGGTGGCCATCGGCCATCGCATCGTGCACGGCGGCGAGCAGTTCTCCCGTTCCGTTCGCATCGATGACAGCGTGATCGCCGGCATCGAAGCCGCCATTCCGTTCGCTCCCCTGCACAACCCGGCGCACCTCATCGGCATCCGTGCCGCCCTCAAGGTCTTCCCGGCGCTGGCAGAGAAGAACGTGGCCGTGTTCGACACCGCCTTCCACCAGACCCTGCCAGAGGAAGCCTACCTCTACGCGCTGCCCTACAAGCTCTACAAAGAGAACGGCATCCGTCGTTACGGCGCCCACGGCACCTCCCACCGCTTCATTGCAGAAGAGACCGCCAAGGCGCTGGGCAAGCCGCTCGAAGAGCTCAACATCATCAACTGCCACCTGGGTAACGGCGCTTCCGTCTGCGCCATCCGTGGCGGCGAATCCGTCGACACCTCCATGGGGCTGACCCCGCTGGAAGGGCTGGCAATGGGCACCCGCTCCGGCGACATCGACCCCGCCGTGGTCTTCTTCATGCACGACCAGCTTGGTTACAGCGTGGAGCAGATCAACCACACCCTGACCCGTGAGTCCGGCCTGCTGGGCATGACAGAGGCGAGCAGCGACTGCCGCTATGTCACTTCCAACTACGCCACCGACGCCGGTGCCAAGCGTGCGCTGGACGTGTTCACCTACCGGGTGGCCAAGTATGTCGGTGCCTATGCCGCCGCCATGGATGGTCGTCTGGACGCCCTGGTGTTCACCGGTGGCATCGGTGAGAACGCCGCCATGGTGCGCGAGATGGTGCTGGATCGTCTGGCCCTGTTCGGCTTCAAGGTCGACAAGGAGGCCAACAACGCCGCCGTGCTGGGCGGCGAGGGCCCCATCACCGCCGAAGGCAGCCGCCTGGCGCTGGTGATGCCCACCAACGAAGAGCTGGTTATCGCCCGCGATGCCCTGAGCCTGGTCGGCTAACGCCCCCTCGCTCCCAGACAACGCCCGGCCCCTGCCGGGCGTTGTCGTTTGTGGGCCGGTGCCCATTTGACATGGGGTGGCAGATACGTACCCTGACCGCAGTTTCACGCACAGGAGGATGGGATGAAGGAGACGATTTTTCGCTGGCTGGCCGGGCTCGGACTGGAGGTGACCGGCATGACGGGGCTGGTGATCGCCCTCGGCTTCATCGTGCTCACCTCGCTGGTGCTGCACATGCTGCTGCACCGGGTGTTGCTGGTACGGCTGGTGGGCGTGCTCGGCAAGACCATGCAGGTGTGGCTGCCGCCCCAACTGCAGCAGCGGCTGTTCTACCGGCTCGCCTTCGTGTTGCAGGGGGCCGTGTTGCTGGGGCAGGCCGAGATCTGGCTGCCGCGCGACTCCGAAAGCCTGCAGCTCATCGAGACGGTGGCCCAGCTCTGGATCCTGCTGTTCCTGCTGCTGGCGCTGTTCGCCTTGCTCGACTGCCTGCTGTCGGTGAGCCGCTATACCCGGCTCGGGCGGGATCTGCCCCTGCGCGGCATCTTCCAGGGGGTGAAGCTGGTGGGCAGCATCCTGGTGGGCATCCTGATGATCGCCCTGCTGCTCGGCAAGTCGCCGCTGTTCCTGTTCAGCGGCCTGGGTGCCATGACCGCGGTATTGATGCTGGTGTTCAAGGACCCCATCCTCGGGCTGGTGGCCGGTATCCAGCTCTCCGCCAACCGCATGCTGAGCGTCGGTGACTGGCTGCAGATGGACAAGTACGGCGCGGATGGCGAGGTGACCGACATCGGCCTCACTACGGTCAAGGTGTCGAACTGGGACAAGACCATCACCACCATCCCCACCTATGCCCTCATCTCCGACTCTTTCAAGAACTGGCAGGGGATGACAGAGTCGGGCGGGCGGCGCATCAAGCGCAGCGTCAACATCGACATGACCAGCGTGCGCTTCCTGACGGCGGACGAACAGCTGCAGCTCAAGCAGGCCCAGCTGCTGGCGCCCTATCTGAGCCGCAAGGAGCAGGAGCTGAGCGCCTACAACCAGCAGCTGAGCGACGCCATCAGCTGCCCCATCAACGGCCGCCATCTCACCAACCTCGGCACCCTGCGCGCCTATCTGGACGCCTACCTGCGCGCCCACCCCGGCATTCGCAAGGACATGACCCTGATGGTGCGCCAGCTGGCGCCGACCACGGACGGCCTGCCGCTGGAGATCTACTGCTTCACGGCGACCACCGCCTGGGCCGATTACGAAGGGATCCAGGCCGACATTTTCGACCACATTTTTGCCATCATTGAGCAATTTCATCTGCGGTTGCACCAATCTCCCACAGGTTACGATATGCGCGCCTGGCAAAAGGGGTGAACGGCCATCAGACAAGGGCTGGCGGCGGATAAAAAAAGCGATATTAATCGCTGACCCGCCGCCACTTGTCAGTTGAAATTTGCCCGGCAGAGGAGAAAAATGGCGGCCTTCTCTCCGCCCCCGGATCGCCTGCCGCTCCCGGGTCAGCCCAGAGTCTTGAACCACGTCATCCATTACAGGAAAGTTATGAAGCTCCTCCACACTACTGCGGCCGCGCTGTGCTGCAGCCTCCTCTTGGGCGCCGCGCCTGCGCTCGCTGTTGAATACGCCCTGCCTGCGGCCAACAGCCGCCTGGTGGGTGAAAATCTGGAATACGTGGTCCCGGCCGAAGAAAACGGCCAGCCGCTGGAGGCCGCTGCCGCCAAATTCCAGCTGGGGCTGACCAACATGCTGGAGGCCAACCCCAAGGCGGATCCTCTGCTGCTGCAGACCGGCGAAAAGCTGATCGTGCCGCACCAGCTGATCCTGCCGGATGCGCCCCGTGAAGGGATCGTGCTGAACGTGGCCGAGATGCGCCTCTACTACTACCCGAAAGGTAAGAAGGTGGTGGAAGTGCTGCCCATCGGCATCGGCCAGCTTGGCACCGACACCCCGGAAAACTGGGTGACCAGCGTGCAGCGCAAGAAGGCGGGCCCGACCTGGACCCCGACCGCCAAGATGCATGCCGAATATGCCGCCCGTGGCGAGACCCTGCCGGCTGTATGGCCGGCCGGCCCGGACAACCCCATGGGGCTGTTCGCGCTCTACATCGGCAAGATGTACGCCATCCACGGCACCAACGCCCAGTTCGGTATCGGCCTGCGGGTGAGCCACGGCTGCGTGCGCCTGCGCAACGACGACATCGAGTACTTGTTCAAGAAGGTGCCGGTCGGTACCCGCGTCCAGTTCGTCAACCAGCCGATCAAGGCCAGTGTCGAGCCGGATGGCCGCCGCTACCTGGAAGTACATCAGCCGCTCTCCCGCAATCAGGAGGAGTTCAACTCCAGCCTGCCTGCGCCGCTGCCGATGACCCCGGCGGTGACCCGCTTCATCGCCCACGCCGACAGCGACTCCCAGCTGGTCAAGCAGGCGCTGGAGCAGCGCAGCGGCATGCCGATCGCGATCAACCGCTGATTGGCACCTGCCGAGATGGCCCCGACTTCTGGTCGGGGCTTTTTTTTGCCGCCGTGGCGGGATCGGGCCCCTGAACATGCCCGATGGATAAGCAGTTGCTGCGTCAGGATAAAATCTGGCGGAACGGGGCAAAGCTGGTCTGTTGGTTAAAGATGAAACGTTTATATTGTGTTTTCTGTTTGTTAAAAAAGGTTGAGGTCATGGGATCTGCTGATTAAGCTAGGGCGGTTTTTTTAAGGAAGAGTCCGTCGTCAGAACGGGCACACACGTCACATAACGGAGTTTTGAATGACAGCCAGCACACCCATGCTCATCACCTTTCTGGTGTACATCCTCGGGATGGTCCTGATCGGCTTTATCGCCTATCGCGCCACCCGCAACTTTGACGACTACATCCTCGGCGGCCGCCGGATGGGGAGCTGGGTGACCGCCCTCTCCGCCGGTGCCTCCGACATGAGCGGCTGGCTCCTGATGGGCCTGCCGGGCGCCGTCTTTATCGGCGGCATCTCCGAGAGCTGGATCGCCATCGGCCTCACCCTGGGTGCCTATCTCAACTGGCGCTGGGTCGCCGGCCGGCTGCGGGTACATACCGAGAAGAACCGCAACGCCCTGACCCTGCCGGACTACTTCACCTACCGCTTCGAGGACAAGAGCCGGGTGCTGCGCATCCTCTCCGCCCTGGTGATCCTGCTGTTCTTCACCATCTACTGCGCCTCCGGCGTGGTGGCCGGAGCCCGCCTGTTCGAGAGCACCTTCGGCATGAGCTATGACACCGCCCTCTGGGTCGGTGCCGCGGCCACCATCACCTACACCTTCTTCGGCGGCTTCCTCGCGGTGAGCTGGACCGATACCGTGCAGGCCACCCTGATGATCTTCGCCCTGATCCTTACCCCGGTGTTCGTCATCATCGAGGTGGGCGGCATCGACACCGCCATGGTGCAGGTGGCGGCGCAGAACGCCGGCAACCTCGACATGTTCAAGAACCTGGACTTCATCGCCATCATCTCGCTGATGGCCTGGGGCCTGGGCTACTTCGGCCAGCCCCACATCCTGGCGCGCTTCATGGCGGCGGACTCCCACCACTCCATGACCAATGCCCGTCGCATCAGCATGACCTGGATGGTGCTGTGCCTGGGCGGCGCCGTGGCCATCGGCTTCTTCGGCCTCTCTTACTTCTCCACCTTCACCGAGCAGGCTGGCGGTGTGACTGCCAACCCTGAGCGGGTCTTCATCGAGCTCTCCAAGATCCTGTTCAACCCCTGGATCGCCGGCGTGCTGCTCTCCGCCATCCTGGCGGCGGTGATGAGTACCCTCAGTTGCCAGCTGCTGGTCTGCTCCAGCGCCATCACCGAGGATCTCTACAAGCCGTTCCTGCGCAAGAACGCCTCCCAGCAGGAGCTGGTGTGGGTCGGCCGCGCCATGGTGCTGGTGATCGCGCTCATCGCCATCGCTGTTGCCATGAACCCGGAAAACCGGGTGCTGGGGCTGGTGAGCTACGCCTGGGCCGGCTTTGGTGCCGCCTTCGGCCCCGTGGTGCTGCTCTCCGTGCTCTGGTCGCGGATGACCCGCAACGGCGCCCTGGCGGGCATGCTGGTGGGCGCCCTGACCGTCATCGTCTGGAAGCAGTTCGGCTGGCTGGGGCTCTATGAAATCATCCCGGGCTTCCTCTTCTCCGGACTCGCCATTGTGGTGTTCAGCCTGCTGGACAAGGCCCCCTCCAAGGCCATGCTGGAGCGCTTCGACGACGCCGAGCGCGAGTTCCAGACCCCGCCGGATGCGCTGGGTCAGCCGGCAACCGTCAACTGAGTCGGCTACTGCCGATAGCAAAAAGCCCCGCGATGCGGGGCTTTTTTATGGCGCTCAGGCTGACATAGTCTGCTGCGCGGCTGTGTGCAGAGCAGGCCGGTCGGCAAGGGTCTCTGTTTACCCTTGCGCGGCGAGCCAGCGCTGCAGCAGCTGCACAAACAGCGCGGGCTGCTCGATGGGGTAGAGATGGCCGACATCCGCCACCTGCAGGCGCTGGCAGGCGGGGATAGCGTTGCCAAGGGCCTCGCACACTTGCGCAAACAGCGCTCTGGTCTGCGCGCCCTGCACGATGCAGGTGGGCACGCTGAGCGCGGCAAGGCGCGACGGCGACCAATCCGGCCGCTCGCTCTGGCTCAGCTGCTTGGGCAGGCTGGCGGCCTCCGCCAGTTGGGCCTGCTGCCACTTGAGGGGTTGTGCGGCAAAGTAGCCTGGGCGGTCCCCCGAGCCATCGATCAGGGTGGCCACCGCCTCTTGCAACTGCCCAGCTTCAACCTGATCAAACACGGGGCCGAACATGGCGCCGGCATCGGTCATAAAGGCGGCGAGCCCCTGCTCATCCAGCACCCCAGGGCAGCCCGGCTCCACCAGATAGAGGCTTCGGACGCGCTCCGGAGCTTGCAATGCGACCGTCAACGCTACATCCGCCCCATAAGACCAGCCGACCAGATGGACAGGCCCGCACGCCAGCTGTGCCAGCAGCGCCAGCAGATCGTCGGCATGGGTTTCAAGGCCGAAAGGCCCCTTTTTGCCCGCTTCGCCAAAGTGGCGCAGGGTGGGGGCATAGACGGTGTAGTGCTGTGAGAGCTGCTCGATATGTTCGAGCCAGAGGGTATGGTTGGCCAGCGCGCCGTGGATCAGCAGCAGCGGCTCACCGGAACCGGCCTGCAGGCAGGGCATTGGACTGCCATTGATCATAAAGGTGTGAGTCTGTGACTGCATATCAACGCCTCCTCGGCGTGTCGTAGAAGTGGGAGAATATATAGCAAGGGCCCAGCGGCCAGTAAGTGGGCGCTGTCAGATGCTTATAGGCTGGTGATAACCTCTATATGCAAAAGCTGGGTCATCAGAGGAAAACCTATAAATCCAGCTTATAGTGGCATCGGCGCACCTTGGGTTGTCTCAAGACGGTCGATATCAACCCCGCAAGGGGATCTTCCGATCCTTTTTTATTTCGTGGTGGGTTATTTGCGATTGTCCGAATACGCTACGCTATTCGAACCTACGGGCTGTATTGTCTATGATTTAAAACTCTTGGGCATAAATCACAACGGTATCATGTGCATTAATAATAGCTGCGTCAGCATATAACTCCTTTAGCTCCTGGTAAGTTAAGTTTCTCGAGCCAATTTTCCCACGATTAAACAAATGCTCAAATAGTTCAGATGAAAGAGATGTGTCTTTTATTCTTTCATATTCAAGAATGTCAGCTCCTTGAGGTCCTTTAGATTTACATTTTTCAATTTGACATATTGGAAGGTGTTCTCCTGATGAAATGAATTTTTGGTCTGATTTTTGTAATTTATCTGTAGGTCTTATAAAGCCGGAGCAGCATGGGAATCTATACTCTTTTTCAGAATTCTGCTGGCAGATTTCTTTATTACATACGAAAGCTCTCATTTTTTCTATTTGACATTTCATTCTATCATCAGAAAGATATAGTTTTTTATCTGTCCATATTTTGTATTGAACGATAACGATACCGGGAATTCAGATAATAAGTGCGACACTCATGGATGAATGGCGAGAGGTGGCCAACTGCTGATTGGTGGTACCCTT
>NZ_JAPCJC010000004.1:0-379243 GCF_027707805.1 Aeromonas sp. QDB20
TTTCATGTAGAACCTCCTGCGTTCAAGATACGAGAAAATTCTACTTATGAGCACCTCAGTTTTTCGGGGGGATTACCAATCCAGTTGGTTCATTGATGATAATGTTGTTGTTGACTTGCTTGATCGGCACCGCTCTAACAGGGATCTTGACTAACTATGAAGATCTGTTTGGTGATGATGTGATGGAAGAGATTCATGGTGGTTTTGCCACGGCTTTACAAGCTGCAATCTTCATTCATGTGTTGGCTGTGATTGTGATGGATCATCTAACTAAGGGCGACCTGATTCGAGCAATGATTACGGGCAAGAAGCGTGTACCCTCAGATGTAGAAATTTCAGATCGTTAAAAAACTCAGTATCCTTTGTATATTCCAGGCACCAGTTTCTAACTGGTGTCTTCTTTACACTAAGACGGTGTACAAACACTATATTACCTCATCACATAGAGCTGTTAGCAAACGATATCGAGAGCAACAGCCAAGTGATAATCAGACCTCTTTTTGTCATGGGATTTTAATGAAAGAACCGAACTTCCTTCTTAAATCATCAATGGCTTTAATTGCTCTCCTTTCTTTTTCCTCCAGCTTTTTTATTTCATTCGTTTTTTCTTTTATCCACTGAGAGAGCATTACTTGAGCCAGTTCTCTTGATTTAAGATCAACTATGCTTGCCAAGTTTTTTGCTCTTTCTGTTAGAGCATTTTCTCGTTCTTGTAGTGATATGAGGCTATCATTTAAATTCTTCTGTATTAGATCTAAGGAAGCTGAACGCCTGCGTATTTCAACTTCACCAGCATCAAGTTGAGCCTCTTTGGCTTTAATAGTTCTATTTACATCATCAACTTGTGAATGAAATTCAGCTTTAAGTTCATCTAAATTAAGAAGGTCGTTTAGTAAGTCTTGCTTTTTATCAATTTCATCTTGCACATGATAAAGACGTTCTTTCAATTCCATTTCAAAACTTCTATATTTATCTTCTAGTAGGATTATTTCATCCTCTATCTTTGAAATGGATGACTCTTTATCAATCCTTATTCTATCCCACTGTTCAAGAATTGAATTTGCATTCCTTTCCGCATTCCGTGCCTGTTGAATCACTCTTTGCATATCACTTAGTTCTGATTCGCGAGTATTTTTTATCGCATCGAATTCTGCATTAAGTTTTTTAACCTCAGTATGGTGCTTCGAGCTCAACGATGAATACTGGTACTGTAAAGATAATAACTGCTGCCTATTATGGGAGTACATCATTTCGGAGAAGTTGCCAACAGGAGCCACAGACACCCATTTTTTAGGGCATTTTTTAAGATAATCTCTAATCTCTTCTTTTGAGATTATCTCTCCTTTCACACGAAATCCACTAAGGTCAAGTTCAACGCAGGTTGCATTCACCCTTTTTAATTCTTTAATTTTTCCTCGATCACAAAAGTGCGTAACTGCAACTTCGATGAGAACCTTCTCTCCATCAATGAACCCAATTACATCTGGGATAACTCGGCCCTCATAAACCTCACATACCATCTCATCAAAGACTATATTCTTATGTATTGGGTTGATAGTTCCAATAGGCAGCAACAACTGCCTGTCAGTTGCTAAAACCTCTTTAGCCAAGATATGTATTTCTGTTTCTGGCTTCCAGGTACAGGAATTCTGCTCGATTGAGTTAGGCTCATGAGCAAAATAATGGGCTTTAACTTGCCCTTTCATAGCCCAGACAGCGCCCTGACAACCGATGCATGTGCAATTGCATGCTTTTCCACTAACAACGTCTTTGACATCAACTATATGGCCGTTGTCATCAAGAGCACGAGTCATCAGGATTCTTGCCATCTCTATCCTACCCACAAGTGGATCTATGTATAAAAGCGCATCAGTTTATTTAGTTAAATTGGATGCTTTAACTACATCAGTAGTTACAACACCTCCATGAAAAATCATACACTTACATTTGATTGTTTTGAACTTCATCAAATTCCAATTGGATTTAGACGTATGACCACTCCCCAGGCGAGCTCATTGGGCTTTAGAGGATGGGCAGGGGCAGGCAAACAGGGAAGGATGATGCAAGGGAAACCCCACAGTATGTTGAAGACGGCTCTGAGATTGATACAAAAGGAAGGGCGCACGAAAGTAGCGTAAAAAGACACCGGTTTGAGGCCGGTGTCTGGCGATATAGAGGACTGTAGACTATATTTTCTTCGCTAACCATTTAAAGAATTTTGGGAACTTTGATTTGCTAATAATGGCTTCATCATTCTCCCAGTCATAAATAACGCCATCTTTTAATTCAAATTTTATATATTCAAGCTTTAAAATTAACTTATAAAGTTCATTGAATAAGTCCTCGTAGGTTTCCCCTCCTGAAACTTCTATCTTTTCTACTCTGGATTTTTGCATCGAATATTTTTCTGAATATTCAAGTGCTAAACGTTTTTCAAGTAGAGCATCAGCCTCATTAAGCTTCCTTGTTAGCTCTTTTATTATGAGTTCCTTCTCCTCAACTTGTTTTTGTAAGCTACGTTGGACAAGATTAAACTCAATTGCAAGGTCTTTTTTGTGGGCAACCGTTTCAGGGCTGACTTTCACAAGATATTTAATTAATAAATCGTCATATTTTTTATTTCTACGTATAGTTGAGCTAGCAACAGGTTGCCCTTCCTCTTCGCTAAGTTTTTTAGCAACATATTCACTTAGTTTTGTCCTGTTAGGGAACTTTACTTTAAGAGGGATTAGCTCCATTAATATTTTTGAGATTCTTTCTGCCCGAGCATCAGTGGTCTCGGAATAATATGCTTGTAGTGATTTAGCCTTGTCTTTATTCGATATTTTCATTTGAACTCACCAATTTTGATGCTTGAGGTAATCAAAGCTGGATTTGTTAGCTTTTTAGCCAGTTGAGCTTCATTTATTCTATTCGTATCACATATAATTTTAATTAACCGAAGGGCTACTTCTGCTTCGCTATTTGAGTTATCTTCCAGTATTTCAATAGCTTCAATGTTCTTATTCATAAGAGCAGTAAGTTGGCGATTAAGCTTGATCGCTTCTCGCTCAAGCTTGGGGGAGGTCATTGTACTGACACCATCTGACTCGATGAGTCTATCCATGATGTTTTGACCCGAAAAAGATCCTGATATATGTTTCACCAATTTATCATTTTTTGAGCCAGTATAGAAATTACGAGAATTAATATGGGTGGACAAAAACTGATGTCGCGCATACCACCCACTAACTGATTTTATAATTAATTGCCTGTCCCTTTTTAGGCTTTCTTTTTCTGCATCCAAGAGATTTGATCCATTTTTTATTTGCTTGGTTAAATCTACTGCAATATCTCCGAGCCTTTTCAATTCAACGCCAATAGCAACCGCATGGTCACAGCAGATGATAGCGTAAGGACAGATGGCACAACACTTTTCACCAGCTAGAGCTGCTATGACATCTTTAGGGCATTCATTATTAAATGGACATATGTGTGTTCTGTTGAATGATATTTCGTTTGCTGATGCTTGAGAT
Organism: Aeromonas sp. QDB20; assembly: GCF_027707805.1. Taxonomy (NCBI): domain Bacteria; kingdom Pseudomonadati; phylum Pseudomonadota; class Gammaproteobacteria; order Aeromonadales; family Aeromonadaceae; genus Aeromonas; species Aeromonas sp. QDB20. The sequence goes on from NZ_JAPCJC010000004.1 coordinate 3,516, forward strand.
AGTGTCTCAATAGGTGAGCGCATACCGCTAACTGCGATTGAAGACATACTGTGGCAACCGAAGTCGTTGATGGCTGTACCTTGTTCATGCCTTTTTAGGTATTCATTTTCATCAACTCGAATTTCATTGATAGACGCAATTCTGGCAGTTTCATTGCGATTCTGATTTAGAATTGATGGGGGGAATTGCTTTTTAAGACCACTTGCATCATGAATTGATCTGATTAAAGCTGATTCCTCATGTGTATTTATTGTGTAATAACCTACAACATTTTCTGACTGTCCGGTACAAATATCACCTACCGCTTTTGGACTAGCCAGCACGGAACAAACGCTGTCAAAAGTGACCCTGAGAGAATGTGGAGTCCATATTACGGCACGCTTAAGTGGAGTGAATGCATATCCTACTCCAGTGGACTTGTTTCTCAATGTTGCAGTGTAGTCTTGTTCCGCATGAACAAAGTTCTTCGTGTTTCTAAACGTTGCCTGGTTTGCATACAATGGAAGCCAATATAGTGAAGATTCAAAATCTATTGGTTCTCGATTTTCCAGCATCATTTTTTTGTTATGTGCTAGAAGGCACTTTTCAAACTCAAGCAGTAAATGCAATAAGAAACTGCTCTCGCGGCATCTTTGGCTGTTATGATAATGCGAGGTATTCAATGGAGTTCTTTGTAACAATGGGAGGATCGTAGGCCATTTTGAAGAGCTCTCTCCATTGTAATGGATTGGTTCGTTAAAACCCACTCTATTAACTTTCATTCTTAGCCGCGCGGCTCGATCTAGGAGACGCATAACATGACCTGGAATTTGACTTGTATATGGCTCTGTCTTCGCCTTGTCAGTGTTGACGTATAAGTCTACAAAATCGTCATCTGTATATTCATTTTTGCAGCATTGAGAATAGTTTCTGACATCCAGCCATAGAATATTTGAGTCTCTCAAACCGCTCCATGCCATTACAGTCATGTTTACCAGTCCATGATACTGAGTAAACTTAACCGGATCTTTCCAGTCTTCAATATTAAAATCTTTCAACCAAGATGCATTAAAACCTTCTATATAAACCTTGTGATCCAACCACTCGATAGTTTTATTTACCTTGAAGTTATTTTTGTTTTTACCTTTGTTGAAAATGACATTTTCTGCATTATCGAGAACTGCTTTTGTTACTTCACAGAGATATGTGCGAAGTAATACCCAATAATCTAAACTAATTTTTTCTTTTACTGTGTGCTTATATGAATACCCCTTGTGTGAATCTTTGTCGAAATCAGAGATTGGGTTTGATTCCAATTTACATGAAGGAATTCCTGAAAACTTAGCGATAACATAGTCAAAATATCTCTGAATGCAAGCTACAGTATCTCGTCCGGCATTGGTCTGTAAATACCCTTTTGATGCGCTCTTTTCTTCTGTGATAGCGTAGATGTAATCCAATAGTCCAACTGGATACATTGTTCCCTCTAGTTCACCAAAGTGCGCATGTTCCATTGTATGTGATTGTGATACAAAGACAAAACTTAGAAATTCTGAAGGAGAGGAAGGGTATTTAATAGGTATGTTTGGGTGACTTCTAAAAAAAGTAGGCAGATAGTCAAAGAGATATGAATTGAGATATGCCAGCCTAGATTCACGTACTTTTTTCGTTCCAGATTCGGTTGCTGATGCTACAAAATCTAGTTGAGTTTTCTTCCAGTAATCGTCATGAGATAGTTCAGATGGTCGAAAGCTCAACAAACTATCTCGAACTGAAAACGTATAGTCACCAAATGAAATAACGGAAATTTCTCGTAGGGTTGATTCAACTTCATATTCATGTGTATTAATATACTTGTTAGTCAGCTTCGTTACATCACCGGCGGTTGATATAACCTTGACAAGATTTTTTTTCTTGTTGTTATCCAAAGGTGATTCTACGACTAATGAGTTCCTAGCTATTGCTTTTTCATATCCTGTTCTCAATGTGGAACCGTTTGCTGAGTCCAACATCTCCAAAATAATTAAGTACGTGATAGTGCTTATTTTGTTTTGAAGATCATTTGTTGATATGTAGTAACTAGCAGCCTCTTCATTAGCATTATAATATTCGATTAGTATATCTACGGAAACGTTATCCAATGAACTGGTTTTAGAGTATGTTAACGCCTCTATCATATTCATTGCTGCACGCTGCCTAGTTGAGCGCTTATCATTGCTTAAATCATCTATGAAAGGTCTATATTTTTCAGGTAAATACTCTCTTAGCTCTGCATATCTAGGAGGCGTGGATGCCATGTAAACATGAGCCACACTGCTAACAATTAAACCTCGCAAATAGAACCATCTAAATACATTTGGTGTCGCAGGGAGGTGTATTTGATGCCCGAAGCGTAGAGAAATATGCCCTTCAAATGAAAGATGAATAAACAGAAAGCTAATGATCAGGTAGATCATCGAGTCTGCGTTTTGGCCATGAGTATGGTTTACGCGAATAAACCTGACCATATTTATCTTGTTTTCTGTTGAACTGTCATATTTATTGAAATAAAGTGATACGTCTTCAATATGTTTAAGCCAGTTATATATTTTAAGGCTTTCTAATATTAATTTGGTAAGATATGCACTACGGTCATGCTTCCAGTTACATTCAGCACTGTCATCAAACGCTTGCTGCAACCATTTTTCAGCACAAGCTGTTGCATCATTAATATTTGTTATAATTTTTGTATCAATTCTCATTACTTAGTTCCCGCAATCAGATCTGAAATGATTCTTTGTTTATGCTCCAAAAGCATATTTTTGTCACTGTTAATTGATTTGTTTTGCAAAACAAGATTAGCTAATCTCATTTTTTCTTGAGCTACTATTTTGTCTGTAACTGCATATTTTTTTGTTGATTCAATATTTGCATGCCCCATCATATTTTGGACTTCGAGAAGACTAAAAGAGTGTCCATCTGCTGTTCTATGGAAATTTAATAGCCAGTATCCGTAGAAGTGCCGGAGTGAATGTAATGTATATCTTTTATCTATATTATTTTTTAATGGACACTCTATAGTCTCTTGAATCTTTTTAAACGAACTCCCTCTATTAGATCTAGACGTTGCGAAAAGCGGTCTGCCACGGCTACGGTTTGAATTAGTAACAAATAGATAGTTATGTTCGAGACCTTTTGGTCTTTCAAGTCGAAGGTATTTTGTGATGGACTCAAAAAATATTTTATTGAATGGATAAATAAAGTAAGCTTCTTCAGTCTCTCTTCCCTTAAAGGATAATCTATTTATATCTTCATCCTTTATGCCTTCGAAGCACTCGATTCGATTGCGATAAGAGAAAACGTTGAGAGTTTCACTCACAATATCGACATCTGTAACAAGAAGCTGTGTCGCTTCACTAACCCGCAGACCAGTACCAAACATCAGTGCCCATAGAGCTCTATCTCGGTAGGTCGGGGCTGCATCAAGGAGCGGTTCTATATGTGATACAGGGAAGTATTTGTATTCAGCCGATTGTCCGCCTTCTGGCAAGGCTTTAATGCTAAATAAACGAGTTTTTGTGTACTTTGCTCCACCGCGCATTACCTGGCAAAGAACGGATTGCTGTTGTAATCGCTTTCGCTCTGAAAGGCTTAGTTTTCTTCGTGTAAGCAATTCTGCATGGATGTTTTCTGAGGGAACATCTATGTCAATGAGACCTAGCATTTTGGCCTCTTTGAGTTTTTGGTGAGCGTTAGCAGATGCGTCAATAAAGCCGTTCACAGAGCTCAGATTGCGATTGGCACTCTGTGGCTTGATTGGGGCATGGCCTGTAGCTGTAGCCGTGTCTCGTGCGATTGGTGCTGACGAATTGCTGCCGAGTGTCAGGTAATCGGGGTAGGACAGTATGATCTCTGCAAGTAGTGTGCTGCTGGTCTTCGCACTTTGCTCAAAGAACAACTCCTGAGCGTTGATTACGTATTCAAGGAAAACCTTAAGGTCAGCAGCAATTGCGTCAATTGTGTTCTGGGAACGCTTCTGATTGGCTACTTGCTCAGAAATTATTGTATGCAAATAGTCTGCATAGAAAGGTATGCTCTCTCCAGTCTCAGTGTCTAGAAGGTCATACCCCTTCATTCCAAGAGAGCCAATGCCAATTGCGACCTTTGCAAGTTTGCGCACCAAATCACCTTTGCACGTATCATTATGGAGTGCAATAGTAGTTTGCTTGCGCTCTTAGTGCAATAGATGAGTTGATAGATAAAAAAAAGGTGATACGCACTTAAGCGAATCACCTTTACTTTTTCCATACAACCTATTGTTTTATGGAGGAAAATTCCGAGACGGTGGGGCACGATCCCACAACCTTCCCCTTAGGAGGGGGATGCTCTATCCAATTGAGCTACGCCTCGATCACAACCTACTCTATCATGTTTTCTATCGCACTAAAACCTATAGTACATAAGAACCAGTGGCCTGTCCCTTAGGAGGGGACCGCTCTATCCTGCTGAGCTACGGGAACCTTGTGGCCGGCATTATACAAGAAGCGGCTCCCTTTTAAACCCTTGATTCTTATTCCAATACTGCCAGATCGCCGATCTGGATGTTAAACGGCGAATATTTGTTCTGGCTGCTGATGATGGCGCCATCCTCGAATACCTGTACTACTTCGAACAGGCCGTCGGCTGGGTTGCGCAGCATGCGTGCCTTGCCGTAGGGGTCGATGAAATCGGCATCGTGCTGGATGCGGAACTGATCCCCGAGCCGGACGCCGTTGCGGCGGCCCAGATTGATGTAGGGGCCACGCTCGTTCTGGCTGACCACCCGGGCGGTAACCGGGGCGCAGCTGAGCTGGGCCACCAGATCCTGCACCGCCTCCTGCAACTGGTAGTTGACCTCCTGGCCGTAGCTCGACTGCCAGAACTGGCCGCTGCTGCTGCCCACCTGATCCCGCTTGGCGAAGGTCCAGTTGGCCCGGCCCTGGTACTCCTTGCGACCGAGCAGGCTGCCGTTGATGCCGTCGAACAGATAGAGCTGCATGCGAAAGTTTCGGATGGGATCTTCATACCAGCTGGTCAGCTGGTTGCCCTGCGGCTCGATGGAGAGATCGTCGATGCTGCCGAGCACCAGGTACTGGCTATCGGTGCGCAGGCTGAGCGCCTTGATCTCCTCGAGGGCGCTGCGATCCCCCTGCTGCAGGTGGAGCGGGTCGATGCGCAGGTTTTCGTCCAGCCACTGGCGCACGGCCACCCCTTGCGGCGCGCTGGCCAGCGCCTCGAACATGCGTCGTGACAGGTTTGCGGGCATGTCGTCGAGGGCGCCGTAGCTCGCCTGCTCGGGGTAGCGCAGCCGCAGCCGCACCAGCGTCAAATCCTTGGCGTAGTGCTGGGTCTGGCAGATCTGGCGCTCGGCCTGGATGTCGGCCATCACTGTGATGTACATGCGGCCGTTGCGCACCTCTTCCCGCTTGAGCCGGTACTGGCGAATGTCGCCGCCGGAGCGGATCTGGATCTGCTCGGAGCGCAGGCTGCCGTTTTCCAGGCGCTGGATGCTGGAGACGGCGGCGCCGCTCGCCAGCAGGGCCTGCCGCAAGGCATCGCGGGTCGCCTGCTCGCGGGCGTAGACCTCGTCCCCGCCTAGGATGGCGGCACTGCCCTGCGCCTCGATGATCTCGGCCCGGGCCGACAGACTGGCCAGCAGCAGGGTTAACAGCAGCGGTAATTTCATGACAAACACCTTGAATATGCGGGTCGGCGCGATTCACCCCTGTCGAAGTGAGGTCGCCGGCCGATACAGATCACAGAGCCGTGCCGGTTGCACAGCACACCGCGAATATTTAGCAAGATCCATGCCTCATTCCCGGCTCAAGCTTTGGCCGGTCGAACCGATAACAAATCAGGTGCAGATACAGGAAAGGTATCCATGAACAAACTCATCACGGCGTTGGCGCTCGCTCTGGCATTGGCCGGTTGCGGCACCGACCCCATCAACCGGGATCTGGGTGATCCGCGCCAGGCGGCGCAGGGGATGGAACTCAACTGGCTGGTGGCTCGCATGACCGATCAGCTGATGGAGCGCAAGTCGCTCACTACCCTGACCGAGCCCATCGCGGTCGCCTCCTTCGTCGATCTCGATACCCTGCAGGACACCAACTGGATGGGCCAGCAGATTGAGGAGAGTTTCATCTACGAGCTCAACCGGCGCGGGGAAGTGGTGGTGGACTTCAAGCTGACCGGCAGCATCAAGGTGACGCCGCAGGGGGATTTCGTGCTGAGCCGCAACTACAAGGACCTCTCTCCCCGGTTGCCCATCTCCCGCATCCTGGTCGGCACCTTCAGCCGCAACAGCAAGGGGATCCTGGTCAACGCCCGCATCATCGACCTGCGTACCAAGATGGTGGAGACCACGGCACAAAGCATGATCCCGCAGAAATACCTGTTCGGTGCCAACAATTCGTTTGGCCGGGCCTCGATCAACCGCGGTTACCTGATGCGTGACAGCCAGGCGCGTCCCGGCGGCCATCTGGTCAACCTGACGCCCTGAAAGGAGTAGACGCAATGAGAATCCTGTTCGGATGCCTGCTGGCCCTGCTGCTGACGGCGTGCAGCGGCGGCAATCGGGTGGTCAACTACGGCGGCAACAACAAGCCGGATGACTTCCCGGTACTCAAGGCGGTCGGCTACGCGGTGATCGACATCCAACCCGGCCCCTCCCAGTCCGAGAAGATGCTGCAGGCCATCCGCGCCTCCAAGATGGACGCCTACCGCGAGCTGGCCGAGCAGCTCAACGGCCAGCAGGTGCGCGGCCAGAGCAGCTACAAGGACCTGACCCAGACCTCCAACTCGCTGGACGTGTCGGTGGCGGGCATGGTGCGCGGCGCCAGGGTGGTGGCCTCCTATCCCCGCGGCAACACCTATGCCACCGAGATGGAGCTCGATACTCGCGCCCTCTACAACATCAACCAGCTGATGGCAGGCCAGTTCTGACGGCGTGCCCACGGCGAATGGACGACAAAAAGGCGACCCCAGAGGGTCGCCTTTTTCATGGGCGGTGTCGGCCGGTTGATACCCGGGCCGGCCCAACCTTGGTGGATCAGCCGCCCATCAGCACCGGCGGTACAGTGGTCGGCTTGACGTCTTCGCTCGGGTAGCAGCCCAGCACCTTGATGTAGCGGGTGATCTTGGTCAGCTCCATCAGCGCGGCCTGCATGGACGGGGTGTTGAGGTTGGCGGAGACATCCAGGTAGAACATCTCCTCCCACGGGTTGCCCTGCACCGGCCGGGATTCCAGCTTGGTCATGTTGATCTCGTTGTTGCGCAGCACCAGCAGCGCTTCCACCAGGGAGCCCGGCTTCTGGGAGGTGGACATGATGAGGGTGGTCTTGGCCGGGATCTGCGGCGCCACGTCGATGGGCTTGCGCGCCACCACGATGAAGCGGCTGTAGTTCTCCTTCTGGTTGGCCAGCTGCTCGGCCAGCACGTCCAGCCCATACAGCTCGCCGCCGGCTGCGCTGCCGATGGCCGCCGCTTCTGGGCTCGCCAGCTCTTTGACCTTCATCATGGCGCTGGAGGAGGAGTCGCAGATCTCGTGGCGCGCCCCTTCCAGCTTGCTGAGGTAATGGGAACACTGCTGGAACACCTGCGGGTGGGCGTAGAAGGTCTTGATGCGGGACAGCTCGGTGGGCACGGCGGTGAGGATGCAGTGCTCGATGGGGTAGGTGAGCTCACCGACGATGGAGAGGCTGGTGTGCTGCATCACGTCGTACACCTCGTTGATGGAGCCCGAGCTGGTGTTCTCGATGGGCAGCACGCCAAAGGCGGCGCGGCCCGACTCCACCGCATCCAGCACCTCGCGGAAATTCTGGCAGTTTACCTCGATCACCTGATCCTTGTAGCGGGCCAGGTACTTGCGGGCGGCGAGGCTGGAATAGGAACCGCGCGGCCCCAGATAGGCGACGCTGGTCATCGGCTCCTGCTGCTCCGGGTTGAGCAGGCTCTGCAGATAGGCCTGTTGGGAGAGCACCGAGTCTTCGATGATGGTGTGATAGATGCGGGTGATGTACTGGGCATCCAGCCCCAGCCCGCGCCCTTTCTGGATCAGGGCGACCAGCAGATCCTGCTCGCGCTGGGGATCGCGGATCGGGCGCGGGTTGGCCTGCTTGGCGCGGGCGACCTCGATGCTGAGGGTCTTGCGTTTGGCCAGCAGGGCGAGCAGCTCCTGATCCAACTGGGTGATGTCTTGTCTGATCTCGTCGAGCGTTGCCATGATGGTTCCCTATCCAAGTAATCGATTGTGGTGGCTGCAAAAAAAAACCTCCGCTAGGGGAGGCTCGATTCGTCTTTGCTTTCTGTTTACGCGAGTGCTTCACGTGACGACTGGCCTTCCCTCATGAGGGCCGGATAAACGAGAAAGCAAAAAAGAATGGTGCGTGCATGAGTGTGTCCTTGAGGTAACGGCATAAGCATTAAGGGATTTGACCGTGCGATGCAAGTAAAACTTGCCCGTGGGTGGCGAACGGGGCAGGGTAGGGGCGTGAGCCGGCGGGGGCAGATGCGTGTCGGATGGACCCGCTTGCCGTCGCAATGATGCAGAGAGCTGGAGGTGAGAATGGCGATTATTTTCGATCTGGGACGAGTGGTGGTGAGCTGGGATCCGGTCGGTATCGTGCGCTCGGTACGGGGGCCGCACGGGGCGGAGCAGCTGGCGGAGCAACTGTTCAACCATGGCGACTGGCTGGAAGTGGACCGGGGGACCCTGTCGCTGCACACCATGGCCCGTCAGGCGCAGGCGCGAACCGGCCTGTCGACGGCGGAGAATCTGGCCATTTTGCAGGCGGTGCCGCCATCCCTTGTGCCGGATCCCGCTATGCTGAGCCTGATAGAGGCACTGCACGGGGAGGGGCACACCCTCTACGCACTCTCCAACATGGGCCATGCCAGCATCGACTGGCTGGAGCAACATCAGGATTTCTGGCGCTTCTTCAGCGGCAAGGTGGTGTCGGCAAGGGTACGGATGATGAAGCCGGAGCCGGATATCTACCGCTATCTGCTGGTGTCGTTCGATCTGCGGGCCGAGCAGTGCCTGTTCATCGATGACAGCCCGGCCAACGTGGCCGCTGCACAGACGCAGGGGATCGGCGGCCTGGTGTTTACCGATGCATACAGTTGTCGCCAGCAGCTGGTGGCACAGGGTTACCTGCCGGCCTGAGCGGGCGGGAACGCGGGGTAAGTTATGGAACACGGCAGGTTTCGCAATTGGCTCAGTCACTATCCGGATGCGGGGCTGCTGATCGCCTGTCTGGATGGCAGCGGTTATCAGCTCTGCGTCGAGGTGGATGGGGAGATGCAGTGCCTCACCGACAGCGAGGGGGGCAGGCTGACGTTCGCCTCCCTCGAGCAGGCCGAGGGTTTTCTGCGCATGCACCAGGTTCATCAGGCGAAACTGCGGATTTATGACACTAAACTGGATGAATATGATGATAATTGGTATGAAATAATCATTAAATTCTAGTTTATCCGTATTCTTTAAGGGTTTATTCAGGATTATTACTGCACAATGGCGCCCAATTCATCATCCGGTGCCGTTGTTATGGATGCCAATATCGTTGTGCTGAATCGAGGATACGATCAGACCTTTCAGACCAGGGAGCAGTCGCTTATCGAGACCCTGGCTGGCTACGGCGAACTGGCGGTCTCCTTCTCCGGTCGACTGGAGTCCTGCTACAGCATGGATCTGTGCCGCGCCAGCGGCATCCGGATCCGCGCCATCACCCTGGACAGCCCGACCCGCAGCCGCAAGGAAGTGGCCCGCGCCAAGCGTTACTGCCAGCGTTACGGCATCGAGCAGCGGGTCATCAAGACCGATGAGATGATCTTCTGCGATCACCTGCGCCACCTCAACGAGGTGATCGATCCGGTGCGTTACATCTGTCACCTCACCGCGCTGGAAACCGACTGGAGCCACCTGCCCATGCTGCTGCCCGCGCCGGTCGAGGAGCTGCGGGAGTATCTGCGTCGCTTCGGCAGCCTGCCGGACAACACCCTCTGGCTGTTCGCCAAACAGGGCATGACCCACAGGGACTTTCGCTACGGCTTCAACAAGCGTCAGCTGGGACGCTGGGGCAAGAGCGCCCATGGCTGCCTGAGCCACCGCTTCTCCGATCCCGAGCTGGTGGATCGCCGTCATCTGCGGATGGTGGACATGGCGGAGCAGATGCTGGCCGACATGGGGCTGGAGGAGGCACAGGTGTTTTTCCATACCCTGGGCGATCGGGCCACCACCCTGGCCCGGGTACGACTGCCGGCCCGGTTGCGAGCCCGGGCGTTCGATCTGCAGCCGGATATCCTCACCGCCCTCAAGAGCACGGCCTTCGATCTGGTGACCCTGGACATGATGCCGGCGGAGGAGCGGCAGGAGCTGGTGGTCTAGGCAACCGAGGGCAGGAACGTGAGTGCGGTCATAGGCAAGGTGCGGCGGACTCTTTATACTGACGCCCTTTTCCATCGACGCGAGTCATCACCCTATGAAACCCTTGTCCCGTCTGCTGGTTGCCCTCTGCTTGTCGCCCCTGCTGGCACAGGCTGCCCCGCTCACCCAGGTGACCCTGCCGGATGGTCGCCAGGTGCAGCTCAACGATGACTTCACCTGGGAATACCTGCTGCTCAAGCCCGCCGCCGACGGCAGCGCGGTGCAGGGCACGGTGGCCGTACCTGTGCTGACCGAGCAGGCGATGAACAACCCGGATCTGCTGGCCCAGGCCGTCAAGGACGGGATCGGCGTCAAGCTCGCCAAGCTGGAGGGCTCGGATCCCCTGCAACTGCAATTCATGGTGAGCAACACCGGCACCCGCAACGTGGTGCGGGTGCGCGGCAGCATCACCCTGTTCAGCGAGCAGGGGGCCCAGCTGGTCAAGCAGGAGGCCCGCTTCTGGGTTGGCGAGAACCGTCTGCCGGAGTCCTATCTGCGCAAGGGCCAGCAGCGCCCCTCCATGGTGCTGGAGGTGCCGCGCCCGGCCGGGCTGACCGGCAAACCCCTGGTGCGGGTCGAGATTGAGGAAGTGGAGTTCCGCTGATCCCTCATGCAACAGGCTCCTTCGTGGAGCCTGTCTTGATTGTTAACCCGGTAACCGCCAGCAACAGTTGCTTACATCTGACATGGTTTGGCAACAGCTTGCCGCTCGGCATTTCTCCCCGTCCTCTGCACAATGACCCCATTCCAGCTAGGTCTCAACTAGCTCAACGATGGAGTCATCAAAATGAAAAAAGTTGCACTTTCTGTTCTGGTTCTGGCCGGTTTCGCTTCTACTTCCGCTCTGGCTGAGGATGCCTTCAGCTATGCCAAAGGCGGTCTGACCTGGGCGCACACCAAGTCCGACTACATTGGCGGCAAAGATAGCAACAACCGCGACTTCGGCGGTCTGAACCTGGATCTCTCCAAGAGCTTCGGTTCCAACTTCTACGGTCGTCTGGGCAGCGAGTACACCTCCCGCAACGATGGCAACGACAGCATGGGCATCTCCAGCCTGGGTCTGGGTGTCTACACCCCGCTCAGCACAGGTCTGAACCTGTATGGGGAAGCGGGCCTGATGGGCTATACCATGGAGCGTCAGGTGGCTGCCAACGTCAAAGACAGCGGTTGGGACGTCATCACCCGCAAGAACAGCGGCAGCATGTACGGTGAGGCCGGCCTGCGCTACGACATCGGCGCCGTCGAGCTCTCCACCGCCTACCGCTACGCCAACATGACCGACGACATGCACGATTTCAAAGTGGGCGCTGCCTACAAGGTGAGCCAGAACCTGGCCCTCACCGCCGACTACACCTATCGTAAGTGGGATCTGCAACAGGGTTCCATCACCAGCCTGGGTGTGAAGTACAGCTTCTAATCATCCTTCCTGTAGTGTCTTCATTTTTACCCATGACTTCGGTCATGGGTTTTTTCATTTCCGGTTGATCCACCCTTCACCCTTGCGCCGTATCAGTCCGCAATAGTTATACAACTTCCGTTTTTTTGTATAACTGCTATAACTGATTCAGACTTATACAAGGAGTGATTACATGTACAAGATCAAGGTTGGTATCAGCGCCTGCCTGCTGGGGCAGGAGGTTCGGTTCGACGGGGGCCACAAGCGTTCCAGCTTCTGCGAGCGGGATCTCGGTGCCCACTTTGACTATCACCCCGTCTGTCCCGAGATGGCCATTGGCCTCGGGGCACCCCGCGCCGCCATCCGGCTGGTGAAGCGTAACGGCGAGATCCGTGCCGAGGCGAGTAACGGCAGCTTCGATGTCACTGACCAGCTCATCGCCTTCAGTGAGCAGAAGGCGCGCCAGCTCGACTTCATCTCCGGCTACATCCTCTGCGCCAAATCCCCCAGCTGCGGCATGGAGCGGGTGCGCATCTATGGCGCCAACAACGAGGGGAGTGCCAAGGAGGGGGTCGGCCTGTTTGCCAAGGCGCTGATGGAGGCCAATCCCCTGCTGCCGGTGGAGGAGGATGGCCGCCTGTGCGATCCCATCCTGCGGGAAAACTTCGTGCTGCGGGTCTTTGCCTACCACGACTGGCAGCAGCTCTGCGCGCGCGGCATCACCGCCTCTGCGCTGATCCGCTTCCACTCTCGCTACAAGTACCTGGTGCTCTCCCACGCCACCACCCACTACCGTGCGCTCGGCAAGCTGCTTGGCAACCTGGCCAGGGCCGACCTGCAGCAGGTGGCCGACAGCTACATCAAGGGGCTGATGGCGGCGCTGACCCTGCGGGCCAACCGGCGCAGTCATACCAATGTGCTGATGCACCTGCAGGGCTACTTCAAGCGGGTACTGACCCCGGCCCAGAAGCAGGAGCTGTGCGACACCATCGACAAGTACCGCACCGGTATCTTTCCGCTGCTGGTGCCGCTCACCCTGATCCGCCACTACCTGCGCGAGTACCCCAACCCCTATCTCGCCGAGCAGGTGTACCTCAATCCGCACCCCGACACGCTGAAACTGCGCTACGGGCTCTGAATATCCTGTGCAGGTCCCGGCGGATGGCCGGGGCCTCTCTCTCAACCTTTGCTGGATGCCGTTATGTCTGATTTACCACACGCCGCTTCTCCTTCTCCGGAGGAGGGGATCTACCCCATTCGCGAGGTCTCCCGCCTCACCGGTGTCAACGCCGTGACCCTGCGCGCCTGGCAGCGCCGCTACGGTCTGGTGCAACCGGCCCGCACCGAGAAGGGCCACCGCCTCTACAGCGAGCAGGACATTCGCCAGATCGGCGAGATCCTGAGCTGGCTGGAGCGGGGAGTGAGCATCGGGCAGGTGAAGGGGCTCTTGAGCGAACCCCAGGCCCAGCCGGTGAGCGACCACTGGCAGCAGACCCTGGAGCAGTTCAGTCAGGCGCTGCTCGCCTTCAACCAGCGCAAGGCGGAGGCCGAGCTGAATGACCTGCTGGCGAGCTACCCGTTCGAGCTGGTGCGCAGCCGGGTGCTGCAGCCGCTGGTGGAGCGCTTGCTGGGGCTGTGGCGCGAGCGGCCCGATGGCGAGCTGCTGCAACAGGTGTGGCTGGGTTGGCTGCATATCCGCTTTGCCCGCCACCTCATCGAGCAGGAGAAGGGCGTGCCGGTCACCCTGGCGAGCTGGGGACAGGTGGGCCCGCTCGATCTGGTCTGGGCCGCCTACGAGCTGATCGGTCAGGGTCATGAGGTGCAGCTGCTGGGGGCGGTGGAGCCGCGCCATGCCAGCCTGCTGGAGGGGCGTACCGTGACCCCCTGGCTGGTGCTGCTGGGGGCCGGCCTTGGCAAGCCGGATCTGGCCGCCGGCTGGCCCGCTGGTACCCGCTTCTTTGGCGAGCTGGGGCGCCTCTACGATGGCGAGTGGCTGCAAGCCCATGGCTGGCAGGCGGGCCTTGCCGAGGTGATGGCAGACATGCCAGCAGCGGTTGGTGCCGGCGGACGCGGGAGGAAAAAATCATGAAGCTGGTCTGGTTTCGCAATGATCTGCGCCTGGCCGACAACCCGGCCTTGCGTCACGGTTGCGCCAATGATGAACCGGTCGCCGCGCTCTTTATCCTCTCCCCTACCCAGTGGCGGCAGCACAAGCTGGCCCCCGTCCGTCAGCGCTTTGTGCTGGCTCAGGTCGATGCGCTGGGCCGCGAGCTGGCGGCGCTCGGCATCCCGCTGCATCTGCTGCGAGTGGAGACTTTTGCCGAGGTGCCGGCGGTGCTGGCAGATCTTTGCCGCGAGCTGGGGGTAACCCAGCTCTACGCCAATCAGGCCATCGAGATCGACGAGCTGCGCCGGGATCAGGCCGTCACTACCGCGCTGGCAGAACAGGGGATTGGTTGTCACTGGTTCAACGGCTGCTGCGTATTGCCGCCGGGGCGGGTGCTGACCGGCTCTGGCGAGATGTTCAAGGTTTTCACCCCCTTCAGCCGTGCCTGGCTCAAGGCCCTCGACGAGGATGGTTTCGTCATTCATCGCGCGCCCACTGCTCGTGGCGAGCCGCTGCCGTGGCAGCCGTTGGCCGAGCGGGACTTCGTCGATGCCGCTCTTGGCGAGCTGACGGCAGACCCCCGCTGGCCGGTGGGGGAGGCCGAGGCCAGCCGCCGTCTGAATGACTTTCTGGAGCAGGCGGTGCTCGACTATGGCGAGACCCGGGATTTCCCTGCCATCGCGGGTACCTCGGTGCTCTCCCCCTATCTGGCGGCCGGCATCATCAGCCCGCGCCAGTGCGTGGCGGCGCTGCAGCAGCGGCTTGGCTACCGGCCCCAGTCCAAGGCCCAGCCCGGCTTTGTCTGGCTCAATGAGCTCATCTGGCGCGAGTTCTATCGCCACCTGCTGGTGCTGATCCCGACCCTTTCCATGAATCGGCCCTTCAAACCGGAGACATCGGCCCTGCCGTGGAGCTGGGACCCGGACGCCTTTGCCGCCTGGTGCGAGGGACGTACCGGCTACCCCATCGTCGATGCGGCGATGCGCTGCCTCAACGCCACCGGCTGGATGCACAACCGGCTGCGGATGATAGTGGCGAGCTTTCTCACCAAGGATCTGCACATCCACTGGCGGCTCGGGGAGGATTACTTCATGAGTCGACTGATCGACGGCGACCTGGCGGCCAACAACGGCGGCTGGCAGTGGGCGGCGGGCACCGGCGCCGATGCGGCGCCATATTTCCGGGTCTTCAACCCCACCACCCAGGGGCAACGATTTGATCCGCAAGGGGAGTTCATTCGTACCTGGGTCTCTGAGCTGGCTGATCTGCCTGCCGCCTATCTGCACCAGCCCCACGACTGGTTGCGGCTCAAGGGGCGACACGATTATCCGGCCCCCATGGTGGATCACGCCGTTGCCCGGGTGAGAGCCATCGAGATGTTTCGCGCCCTGGAGAAATAGCATGGATGAGTCGCTGGCCCGCTTTGTGGCCCTCTATCAGCAGCTAAGCAGAGACGAGCTGCACCGTTTGCCCGAGGTCTACGCAAACGAGGTGGTCTTTACCGACCCTGCTCACCGCATCGAGGGGTTGGCGGCCCTTGGCGACTATTTTGCCGCCCTCTATCAGCGCCTGGCCTACTGCCGTTTTGTCATCACCAGCCAGCTACTGCAGGGGCGCCAGGCCTGGCTCGGCTGGACCATGACCTTCTCCCATCCCAGGCTGCGCGGCGGCGCCCCGGTGACGGTGGAGGGGGCCACTCGCCTCGAGTTCGACGAGACGGGCAAGGTGTGCCTGCATCGCGACTACTTTGACCTTGGCGCCATGCTCTACGAGCAGTTGCCGCTGCTTGGGTCCGTGGTGCGCACCATCAAGGGGAGGCTGGGCGCATGAGCGGCCGGGTGCTGATAACCGGCGCCACCTCCGGCATTGGCTATCAGCTGGCGCTCGATTATCGGCGCGCCGGTTGGCAGGTGTGGGGTTGCGGGCGCGATGGCGAGCGGCTGCTGGCACTGGGGCGCCACGGTATCACACCGCTGCAGTTTGACGGGCGCTCTGCAAACGCCGTGAGCGAGGCGGCCGCCGGCTTGCCATGGATCGACCTGCTGATCCTCAATGCCGGTAACTGCGAGTACATGACGGTGGACGAGGGGTTTGACGGCGCCCTGTTTGCCCGGGTCATCGAGACCAACCTCATTGCCACCGGCCACGCCCTGGCCGCTTTCTTGCCGCTGCTGGGTGCGGGCGGGCGCCTTGCCATCGTCAGCTCGTCGGTGAGCTGGCTGCCGCTGCCCAGGGCCGAAGCATATGGCGCCTCCAAGGCGGCCCTCGACTATCTGGCGGATACCTTGCGCCTGGATTTGGCCGGCAAAGGGATCGGTGTGACCTTGATCCGCCCCGGCTTTGTGCAGACCCCGCTCACCGCCAAAAATGATTTTCCCATGCCCTGCCTGGTGCCGGTGGAAGAGGCTTCCCGCGCCATCATGGCGGGGCTCGCCGCCGGTCGCCACCAGATCCACTTTCCCCGCCGCTTCATCTGGCTGCTGCGCCTGCTCGGTGCGCTGCCGACGGGGCTCTGGCTGCGCCTTGGTCGCGCACTCGTATCGAAAGGACGCCCTTCATGAAGAAAAAGATCGCCATCGTCGGCTCCGGCATTTCAGGCCTGACCGCCGGTTTCCTGCTCCACAAACTGCACGACATCACTCTGTTCGAGGCTGCGCCGACCCTGGGTGGCCACACCGCCACGGTCGATGTGGAGCAGGCGGGGCGCCGCTATGCCATCGATACCGGCTTCATCGTCTTCAACGACCGCACCTACCCCAACTTCCTGAGGCTGCTTGAACGGATCGGGATGGCGCGGCAGCCGGCCGAGATGAGCTTCTCGGTGAAAAGCCCGCAGGGGCTGGAGTACAACGGCCACAACCTGGATACCCTGTTCGCCCAGCGCAGCAACCTGCTGAGCCCACGCTTCTACGGCTTTGTCGCCGAGATCCTGCGCTTCAATCGGGAGGCGCGGGCCTGGTTGGCCGATGGGCAACATCAGGGGGCAGGTCTCGAGCTGACCCTGGGGGATTTTCTGCAGGTGGGTGAGTTCAGCGACTACTTCGCCCGCCACTACATCTTGCCGATGGGAGCCGCTATCTGGTCATCGACCCTGGCCGATATGCGCGCCTTCCCCTTGAGCTTCTTTCTGCGCTTTTTCGCCAACCACGGCCTGCTCGAGGTGGCCAATCGCCCCCAGTGGTATGTGATCCCGGGTGGCTCGCGGGAATATATCGGCCCCCTTACCGCAGGTTGGCAGTCGCAGATCCGGCTCGCCTGTCCGGTGCAGGGGATCCGGCGCCAGGCGGACGGGGTGCTGATCCAGAGCAGCCATGGCGAGGAGCAGTTTGACGAGGTGATCCTCGCCTGTCACAGCGATCAGGCGCTGGCGCTGCTGCCGGACCCGGGCGAGCGGGAGCAGGCCATTCTCGGCGCCATGCCCTATCAGGCCAACGATGTCTGGCTGCACACCGATGCGCGCTGCTTGCCTACCCGTCGCAAGGCATGGGCAAGCTGGAACTATCAGCTCGATGGCAACGACGAGGCGCGGCCGCTGGTGAGCTACAACATGAATATCCTGCAGGGGGTGAGCTCGCCAGAGCCCTTCTGCGTCAGCCTCAATCCGCAAGGCAAGGTGGACGAGTGCAAGGTGCTGCGCCGCTTCGTCTATCACCATCCGGTGTTCAATCAGGCCTCCATCGCCGCCCAGCAGCGGCGGGCCGAGATCTGCGGCCAGCAGCACACCCACTTCTGCGGCGCCTACTGGTACAACGGCTTTCACGAAGACGGGGTGCGCAGCGCGCTGGACGTAGCCAGACGGTTTGGGGCCGAGCTATGAAGGATGCAGGCCTGGCAGGCCAGGAGGCGAGTGTCGAGGCCATGAGCGGCACCCTCAGCGCCATCTGGCAGGGGTCGGTGCGCCATCGCCGCTTCGCGCCGCGCGTCCATGCCTTCTCCTACAGCCTCTTCATGCTGGGGCTGGATCTCGACGAGTTGTCACAACTCGATCGCGGGTGCTGGTTCGGGGTAGAGCGAGCAGGGCTGCTCTCGTTTCGCCGTTACGATTATCTGCGTGGCAGCGAGGGGCCGCTCAAGCAGGCGGTGTGGGAGAAGGTGAGCGAACTGGGTGGCGATGCCGAGCCCGAGGGGCGGGTGCTGCTGCTCGGTAACGTGCGCTGTCTGGGGTTCTACTTCAGCCCGGTCAACTTCTACTTCTGCTACCGGCAGGGAGAGGCTCGCTATCTGTTGGCGGAGGTGTCGAACACCCCCTGGAACGAGCGCCACTACTACCTGCTGGATCTGGCGGCGCTGGCCCCCCACGACAAGGATTTTCACGTCTCCCCCTTCATGGGGCTGGCGATGCGTTACCACTGGCGCATTCGTCCGCCCGCGCAGGAGACACTGATCCACATCGAGAGTCATCCCGTATCCGGCGAGGCAAAGCTGTTTGACGCCACCCTGGCGCTGCGCCGGGCGCCGCTGTCGCGCAAGGGGCTGGTGGCCCTGCTGGCCCGCTGGCCCTGGATGACCATGAAGGTGCTGCTCGGGATCTACTGGCAGGCCCTGCGTCTTTTTATCAAACGAACACCCATTTTTAGCCATCCGGAGAGCCTCTAATGGAACTTGTGCAATCAACCCTCTCTGCCTCTTTCATCGACAAGGGGGCCAGGCAACTGCTGCTCAATCTGCTGGGTCGCCTCGAACATGGCCAGCTGCTGCTGCGGGATGGCGGCGAGCGCCACAGCTTTGGCGTGGCGGGCACCGATCTGCACGCCGAGCTGGTGGTGCAGGATCCGGCCTTCTATCGCCGCCTGTTGCTGGGGGGCAGCATCGCTGCCGGGGAAACCTGGGTGGAGGGGCTATGGACCAGCCCGGATCCGGTGGCGCTGGTGCGGCTGCTGGCCCGCAACCTGCCGCTGCTCGACAGTCTGGAGCGGCGCCTCGGCTGGCTCAGCTTCCCGTTCAACAAGGTGCGTCACTGGTTTAACCGCAATACCCTGACCGGGTCGCGCTCCAACATCGCCGCCCACTACGATCTTGGCAACAGCCTCTATCAGGGCTTTCTCGATAGCCATATGCAGTACTCGAGCGCCATCTATCCCCATGCCGAGGCCAGCCTGGAAGAGGGACAGCAAGCCAAACTGCGCACCATCTGCGAGCGGCTGGAGCTGGGGCCAGACGATCATCTGCTGGAGATCGGTACCGGCTGGGGCGGCCTCGCCGTCTATGCGGCCCGCCACTACGGCTGCCGGGTGACCACTACCACCATCTCCCGGGCCCAGCACGACTATGCCAAGGAGTGGATCGCGCGGGAGGGGCTGGGGGATCGCATCACCCTGCTGCTGGAGGACTACCGCAAGCTGGAGGGTACTTACGACAAGCTGGTCTCCATCGAGATGATTGAAGCGGTGGGCCACGCCTTCCTGCCGGACTATTTCCGCCAGTTGTCGCGGCTGCTCAAGCCGGGCGGTCGCCTGCTCATCCAGGCCATCACCATTGCCGATCAACGCCATGCCCAGTACCTGCGCGGGGTTGATTTCATCCAGCGTTACATCTTCCCCGGCGGCTGCCTGCCAAGCGTCTCCCAGATGGCGAGGTTGCTGGCGCGCGAGACCGACATGCAGCTGGTGCGGCTGCACGATCACGGCCACCACTATGCCCGCACGCTGGCTGATTGGTGCGAGCGCTTCTTGGCGCTGGCCCCCGAGCTGCCAGCCCTGGGTTACAGCCAGGACTTCATCCGGCTGTGGCACTTCTATTTTGCCTACTGCGAAGGGGGATTCTGGGAGCGCGCCATCAGCCTGGTGCAGCTGGAAGCGGCCAAACCGGGCCCACTCGGCTGGAGTGGAGATCTGCCCGTCGGCGGTCGATGATAATGTGGCAGTGGGCCCATCTGCTGGGGTTCAACCTCTACTGGTTGCTGGCGGTGAAGTGGTGGCAGCCGGGCCCGCTGCTGGCAATGCTGCTGCTTCATTTTCTCTGCTCTCCGCGCCGCTGGCACGACTGGCGGCTCATCCTGGTTGCCCTGGCCGGCAGCCTGCTCGATGCCCTGCTCTGGCAGCTCGGGCTGTTTGATTTCAACGCCGGTTTTCCGCTCTGGCTGGTGCTGCTCTGGTGCGGCTTTGCCCTGACTCTCTCCCACGGCCTGCGCTGGCTGCGGCCCTTGCCGCGCTGGCAGCAGGGGCTGTTCGGCATGGTCGGCGGCAGCTCCTCCTATGTGGCAGGCGCCGCCATGGGGGCAGTACACTTACCTTGGGGCATCGGGATCAGTGCGGCACTGCTGGCGGTGATCTGGATGTGGTGGTTACCCGTACTCCTGTGGGTAACGGTCAAGCTGGAGGGTGAAGCGAGATGAACACCTTTTCGACCGACACCTTGTTGTTTTCCAAGTGGACCAAAGAGAGCCAGCACGAGCTGACCGAGCGTTTCTATCTGGTGGTGGCCTGTCAGCGCGATGCGCAGGGGCAGCTGCAGCAGGTGGTGATGCAGGACATCAACACGCTGCTGGAACAGGAGATGGACTGGCATGAACTCGAAGATCCTGCCCATTGGCACATGGGGTGGAATTAGCCTGCTGCTGGCAGGATTGAGCCTACCGCTGACCCCTTTCGCCCAGACCGGGCAAGCCCTGATCACCCCCTGGCAGCAGCTGCACCCGGTCGGGCGCGGCGAGATGAGCTGGCTCTGGTTCAAGCTCTATGACGCCACCCTCTACAGCGAGAACGGCCGCTATCGGCCGGGTCACTATCCTCAGGCGCTCAGCCTCACCTACGCCAGAACCATCGAACGGCAAGATCTCTTGCGCGCCACCGCCGCCGAGTGGCAGCGACTGGGGCTTGGCAGCGAGCAGCAGCGCCAGGAGTGGCTTGGCCGGCTCGCCGCACTCTGGCCCGATGTCCAGGCGGGTGACCGGCTTACTTTCTATGTCGACAAGGGCGGCGCGGGCCATTTCTGGTGGCGGGACAAGCCGCTCGGCACCCTCGCCGATCCGCAATTTTCGGCGGCCTTCCTCGCCATCTGGCTGGCAGAAGGGAGCCGTGATCCGGCGCTTACCCGCAGCCTGCGAGGAGAGTTCTGATGCAAAAGAGGTTCATGTCGTACACCCGCACCTGGCGCTACCTGCTGTTGTTGCCGTTCCTGCTGCTGGCCGGCTGTGGCAGCAGTCTGGAGGAGTATCGCGATCGGGGTCCCGAGTGGGATCTCGCCCGCTTCTTCGATGGCAAGCTGACGGCGCATGGTCTGGTGACCGATCGCAGCGGCGAGGTGACCAGCCGTTTTCGGGTAGAGATGCGCGGCCGCTGGCAGGGGGGCAAGGGGGAGCTGTTCGAGCAGTTCTACTTTGACGACGGGCGCCAGCAGACCCGCACCTGGTTTTTGAGCAAGGGGGCGGATGGTCACTGGCGCGGCACGGCCGCCGACGTGGTGGGGGAGGCAGTAGGCAAGACGGCCGGCTTTGCCCTCAACTGGCGCTATCAGCTCGATCTGGCGCTGCCCGACGGCAGCGTGGTTCGGGTGAGTTTCGATGACTGGATGTACCTGCTCGACCAGGATCGTTTGATCAACCGGGCCGCCATCAGCAAGTTCGG
The DNA here is from genome assembly GCF_027707805.1 of Aeromonas sp. QDB20. Lineage (NCBI taxonomy): Bacteria > Pseudomonadati > Pseudomonadota > Gammaproteobacteria > Aeromonadales > Aeromonadaceae > Aeromonas > Aeromonas sp. QDB20. Next base: position 25,007 of record NZ_JAPCJC010000004.1, read on the forward strand.
CATCCAGCTGGGGGAGGTGATCCTCTACATCGAGCGGCAGCCTGAATGAGTGCGCCCCGCCAGGTCGGCAACGCGGACGATAGTCGCTCGCTATCAATCAGTTAGGTCTTAACGATTACCTTTCGAGTCTGATGGGTTCTAAGATGACCAGGTCGTCAAATCTGGAGGTGAAACATGAAGAGTCCGATTGGTCTTGATACCGTTCAATCACAAGCGTTGGCCGCCGAACTGAACAAGTTGCTGGCCAGCTACCAGATCCTTTACATGAACGTTCGCGGCTTCCACTGGAACATCCGCGGCAACCAGTTCTTCGAGCTGCACCTGAAGTTTGAAGAGATTTACAACGACCTGTTGCTGAAGGTCGATGCTCTGGCCGAGCGCATCCTGACCCTGGATGGCGTACCGCTGCACAGCTTCAGCGATTACCTGAACGTTTCCGCCATTGCCGAGCAGAAGGGGCTGCACGACGGTCGTGCCTGCGTCGAATCCCTGCTGGAGAGTTTCCGCAAACTGCTGGTGGCCCAGCGCCGCATCCTGGGGCAGGCCGCCGATGCCGGTGATGAAGGGACCGCGTCCATTCTCTCCGACTATGTGCAGCAGCAGGAGAAACTGGTCTGGATGCTGCGTGCTTATTTAGCCTGATAGTTAACCAAGCCGGATGCATACGAAGTATGCCGGCTTGATGAAGTCAAGGGCAGGTGCTACCTGACCAGACGCCAGCCCGACCCGTTCCCTTACCGTGTTCTGTTGCAAACCTGAGTTGTCTCTCCTTTTATCCACCCGCTTGCCGCCCTGTTTGGGCGGCTTTTTTTGTTTTTGATCTGCATCAATGAAAACTGAATTGTCAAATTGAATGCCTATTAAGTTTTCCACGAGGGGAATAGAATCGCCACAAAACAAACAACTGAAATGTCCAATTAGGAGAGGCATGATGTTTTGTGTGCAATGTGAACAGACAATTCGTACCCCGGCAGGCAACGGCTGCGCCTATGCACAAGGTATGTGCGGCAAGACGGCTGAAACTTCTGATCTGCAGGATGTGCTGATCTATACCCTGCAGGGGCTGAGCGCCTGGGCGCTGGCCGCCCGCGAGCACGGCATCGTCGACAGCGAGATCGATGCCTTCGTACCCAAGGCCTTCTTCGCCACCCTCACCAACGTCAACTTCGACTCCGCCCGCATCGTGGCCTATGTCAATCAGGCGCTGAGCTATCGCCAGCAGCTGGCTGCCAAGCTGGCACCGCTGGCGGTGCAGGCCGACACACTTCCTGCTGCCGCCCGTTTCGAGCCGGGTGCCGATCTGCTGGCCCAGCTGGCCCAGGCACCGCAGACCGCGGTCAACCGCGGCAAGAACGAGGTCAACGAAGACATCATGGGGCTGCGCCTGCTCTGCCTCTACGGCCTCAAGGGCGCCGCCGCCTACATGGAGCACGCCCGGGTGCTGGATCAGCAAGACAGCGAGGTAGCCGCCGAATTCCACCGCATCATGAGCTGGCTCGGTACGGATCCGAGCGATCTGGATCCGCTGTTCAAGTGCGCCATGGACATTGGCCTGCTCAACTTCAAGATCATGGAGATGCTGGATCTCGGTGAAACCACCGCCTTCGGCCACCCTGAGCCGACTCAGGTACGCGTTACTCCGGTACCGGGCAAGTGCATCCTGGTCTCCGGTCACGACATGGTGGATCTCAAGCTCATCCTGGAGCAGACCAAGGGGACGGACATCAAGGTCTACACCCATGGCGAGATGCTGCCGGCGCTGGCCTACCCCTTCTTCAAGCAGTACCCGCACCTGGTGGGCAACTACGGCTCCGCCTGGCAGAACCAGCAGAAGGAGTTTGCCAACTTCCCGGGCGCCGTGGTGATGACCTCCAACTGCATTATCGACCCGAACGTGGGCAACTACTCGGATCGCATCTTCACTCGCTCCATCGTCGGCTGGCCGGGCGTGACCCATCTGGAAGGGGAAGATTTCTCCGCCGTCGTTGCCAAGGCGCAAGCGCTGGAAGGCTTCAAGCACGTTGAGCTGGAGCACTTCATCACCATCGGTTTTGCCCGTAACGCCTTGATGCAGGCTGCCCCTGCGGTGATCGACAAGGTCAAGGCCGGCGAAATCAGCCACTTCTTCCTGGTCGGTGGCTGTGACGGTGACCGTGCCGAGCGCGCCTACTACACCGAGTTTGCCAAGGCGATCCCGCAGGACAGCCTGCTGCTGACCCTGGGCTGCGGCAAGTACAAGTTCAACAAGCTCGATTTCGGCGACATCGGCGGTATTCCCCGTCTGCTGGACGTGGGTCAGTGCAATGATGCCTACTCTGCCATCCAGCTGGCGCTGGCGCTCTCCGAAGCGTTCGAGTGTGGCGTCAACGATCTGCCGCTGACCCTGGTGCTCTCCTGGTTCGAGCAAAAGGCCATCGTGATCCTGCTCACCCTGCTGGCGCTGGGCGTGAAGGACATCCGTACCGGCCCGACCGCCCCGGCCTTCCTCACCCCGGCCCTGCTCAAAGTGCTGGAGGAGCAATTTGGCCTCAAGGGCACCACCACTGCAGAAGCCGATCTGGCCGAGATCCTGGCGGCCTGAGCAAAGAGACAGCCTTACACGCTCAGCATGTTGTAAGCCTTTGGCGAGCCTGATGGCTCGCCTTTTTTTAGCGACCCCTTTCCAACATTTTCAACAAGAGGAGCCTTGCGATGACCTCCACCTCCCTCACCCTCAGGTGCATCGGCCGCCGGGCGGATACCCACGACGTGGCGAGCTGGCAGTTCGTGCCGCAGACGGGCAGTCTGCCCGCCGTGCTGGCCGGCCAGTGCGTGACGCTGCACACCGAGATTGACGGCAAGCCCCACTGCCGTGCCTATACCCTATCCTCCAGCCCGCAGGACCCTTTCTGGCAGGTCACCATCAAGGATGTCGGGCTGGTCTCCCACCATCTGCACCAGACCCTGCAGGTGGGGGACGAGATCCGGGTGGATGGCCCGTTCGGCGACTTCAATCTGACGGCCTTGCCCTGCGAGCGGCCGCTGCTCTTGAGCGCCGGCTCCGGCATCACCCCCATGTGGGCCATGCTGCGCGACGAGCTGGCCAAGCGGCCGGACGCCGACATCCGCTTCATTCACAGTGCCCGCTCGCCGGAGGATGTGATCTTCGCAGCCGAACTGGCTGCGCTGGCCGCGACCCATGCCGGTGTGCGCCACGCTTTAGTGCTGGAGAAAGTTGGGGAAGAGGCGCCGGCGGCTTATCCCTGGGTTGGCCGGCTCACACCGGAGATGTTGAAGGAATTGGCACCGGATCTATTGAGTCGCCACGTCTATCTGTGCGGCCCAGCCCCTTACATGGAGGCAGTGAGCGAAATGCTGGCCGGGCTCGGCCTGCCGGCAGCGCAGTTGCACCAGGAGTCGTTCGGCCTGCCTGCTGCAACATCGAGCACGGCGCCAGTTGCGGCCGGCAGCGACCACTTCTGGCTGACCCTCAAAAAGAGCGGCAAGAAGGTGAAGATACTGCCGGGGCAGACCCTGCTGGCGGCGCTGGAGGGGGCGGGGGAGACCATGATGGCCGCCTGCCGGGCCGGGGTATGCGGCGCCTGTCGCTGTACCACGGAAGGTGAGATCGAGCGCCAGAGCGTGATGACCTTGAGCCCGCAGGATCTGGAGAGTGGGGTGGCACTGGCCTGCTCCTGCACAGTCAGGGGGGATGTCAGCATCGACTATTGATGGCTTCATTGGTATCTCATGCTTTTCCTGCTGAGGTTGGGCGGGTAAACTCCACCCAGTTTCAACAGAACGCGGGATAAAAAATGACAATTCTGGTCACAGGAGGCGCCGGCTATATCGGCTCCCACACCCTGGTTGAGTTATTGAACGCCGGGCAACAGGTCGTGGTGCTGGACAACCTCTCCAACTCCTCCCCCGAGTCTCTCAAGCGGGTCGAGCAGATCACCGGCAAGCCGGTCATCTTCGTCGAAGGGGATGTGCTGGATCGGACTTGCCTGCAACAGCTGTTTGCCGATCACCAGATCGAGTCGGTGATCCATTTCGCCGGGCTCAAGGCGGTTGGCGAGTCGAGCCAGATCCCGCTCACCTATTACCAGAACAACATCACCGGCACCCTGGTGCTGTGTGAAGAGATGGCAAAAGCCGGCGTGTTCCGGCTGGTATTCAGCTCCTCGGCCACCGTCTACGGCGATCCGGCCTCGGTACCGCTGCGGGAAGATTTCCCCACCAGCGCCACCAACCCTTATGGCCGCTCCAAGCTGATGGTGGAGGAGATCCTGCAGGATCTCGCCAAATCCGATCCCCGCTGGGCCATCGTGCTGCTGCGCTACTTCAACCCGGTCGGTGCCCACGAGAGCGGCCTTATCGGGGAAGATCCCAACGGTATTCCCAACAACCTGCTGCCCTATATCAGTCAGGTGGGGGTGGGCAAGCTCAAGGAGCTGGGGGTGTTTGGCAACGACTACCCGACACCGGACGGTACCGGGGTGCGCGATTACATCCACGTGGTGGATCTCGCCATCGGTCACCTCAAAGCGCTGGCGCGCATCGCGTCGGATACCGGGGTCTTTACCTACAACCTGGGGACCGGTCAGGGCTATTCGGTGCTGGAGATGATCAAGGCATTTGAAGCGGCCAGCGGCTGTACCATTCCCTACCAGATCAAGCCCCGTCGCCCCGGCGACATCGCCGAGTGCTGGGCCGAGCCGCACAAGGCTCGTGCCGAGCTGGGCTGGCAGGCCGAGCGCGGTCTGGAGCGGATGATGATCGATACCTGGCGCTGGCAAAGCCAGAACCCGAACGGTTATGGCCCTGCTGCGAAGCCGTGATCAAGGGTCATGTGCTGCTCGGGAACCTCATTTATTCATATAAACCCGGGTCCCTGTGCTGCTCTTCGCCTTGCTGACAGCTTCTCGCGACGGCCCATCAGACCTGATGGTTTGCAGCCTGAATAGCAAAACGCCCCGGCATGCCGGGGCGTTTTTTATGTGCCTGAGCGGGATTACTGAATGCTCTTGCCGGCACGCACATCCTTGATGAAGCCTTTCAGGCTGGTCAGATCACGGGGGGCACCGCGCAGGATCTGATCGCCGATGATGAAGGCCGGGGTGCCAGAGATGCTCATGGCTTCGGCCAGCGCCCGGTTGGTGCCTAGATTCTGATCGATGCTGCCATCCTTGATCTTGGCTTCAACCTTGCTCCAGTTGACGCCAGCTGCTTCCGCCAGCTGCTTCACCTGTGCTTCGTCGGCCAGCGGGCCCTGATGGGCGTACAGCTTCTCGTGGAAGGCCTGGTACTTGTCGGGCTGACCCAGCTGTACCGCCAGGGCGGCGCGAGCGGCGAAGTAGGAGGTCTCGCTCAGGATCGGGAACTGCTTGTAGATGTAGCGAATGTCCTTGTCTTCCGCCAGCAGCTGCTTGATCAGCGGGTGGGCGCGTTTGCAGTAGCCGCAGTTGTAGTCGAAGAATTCGACCACGGTCAGGCTGCCCTTGGGATTGCCGGTTTCCGGGTCCTGGTTGCTATAGAGCTGCTTGGCATGTGCCTTGATCAAGGTCTTGTCGCTCTCGGCCTGCTGGCTCTCCTGCTTAGCGCGCAGGGCGTTGGACATCTCGACCAGGATCTCCGGGTTCTTGACCAGATAGTCGCGCACTATCTGTTCCACGTCGCTCTTGGTCAGTTCGCTCGCCTGAACCGGCGCCGCAAGCAGGGTGGCACCCGTCAGGGCACAAAGCAGGGCATGTTTGATTTTCATAAGTCCATCTTGCTGGGGATTTCGGGATGCTGACTATAGTGGGTGAGTCTGTTTTCAAGTCAAGTTATCTGGTTGAAAAAGCGCTGGTTATGCTCAAATTGACGGCTTTGTGCGTCATTTAGCCCAATAAATCGGCAAACGAGCGTCGAGGGGATTTACAAGGGCAATCGCCATGGGTAATATTCGCCGCACTGTCGCGGAGGGGTGGCAGAGCGGCTGAATGCACCGGTCTTGAAAACCGGCGATGGGCGACCATCCGTGGGTTCAAATCCCACCTCCTCCGCCATCTATATAGCCCAACTGATTGATTCGGTTGGGCTTTTTTGTATCTGAGATTTTTGGTATGCCAGTGAGTATGCCATTAGGTGTTGGCTGTCCTACCCCTTGATAGCACTCCTTTGGACAGTTCATTGCCACGCCTCCCTCAAGTTACCCAAAACAAGAGAGGGCCATTGGCCCTCTCTTGCTATCTATTGTGTTGGTCAGTGCAAACAGCACTGCTTGTACTTCTTGCCGCTGCCACAGGGGCACGGCTCGTTGCGGCCAATCTTGATGGGTGCCACCACTGGTTGAGAACGTGCCGGGCGTTCACTTCGTTGCGCCAGAAAGTGGGCATGCAGGATACGAGCGGCAAAGCGGGCTTTAGTGGCTTGTTCTTGCAGGTGTTCATTGCTGAGCGCTTCGAGCGATGTAGGCATCTTCTCCAGCGGTTCACTGATCATCGCCAGTGCAGCAGCTTCAGGTGCGGGCAGAGCGGGCCATGGTGCCAATTCAATCGCCCCTAGGTAACCCCCACACCAGTCATGGATCAGAGGGACCCACTCTCCGTGTCGTTCAAACTCCGGTGCCACCGGGAAATAGTCTTCTGCCGCATAGGTCAGCGTGGTCGCAATGTCGTTGCTGTGGCGCATCACCAGATCGATAAAGCGCTCCAGCTCAGCTTCGCTTTGCCACTCGGGTTGATCCTGCTCGCCACCCCAAATTGCAGGGAGCCAAGAGCTCGGCATGATGAGGTGAGGGCCAGAGACCACAGCTGTCAAAAAGCCATCGAGCATCGACATAGAGGCTATGCTGTTTTCACTGCCGTAGCGCTCCAGCAGCGCCTCCAGCTCATCGAACTCTTCATCACTCAATATTTCAAACGATTGCATTTTTACCAACTCCAGTAATCCATCCGTTTTGGCATGGAGTAGTATATTGACTAAATGTCACCACCCACGCCCTTGTACTTCTCTACAAACGCCGCGATCTTCTGGAAAACGCTCTGTTTTTTGGTCAGATATTGCGGGTTTAGCGGGCTCATCTTGGGCAACAGTGAATTGAGCTCGGTGCCGTTTTCGCTGGCGAATTCGCGCTTGAGCGAAGTACTGATATACCGCTTTGCCGCTTCCACATTCAGATTTTCAGAGCTGATCAGCTCATCTGCTTCTCGTCGTTGCTCAGCCTGAGCAAACGCGTAGAACGCTTCGATGACGCTTGCGGCATCACCAATCTGGTCCAAGTCGGTTTGATTGATAAAATCGACCAGCAGGCTCTCCTTAGCTCGATTGCCAAGGCTTGCACGGATCAGGCGGCGTACTTCGTCTACCAGCTCGGCTTTGCTTCTGGTTTTCTTGTTGTGCTCATAGATCAGCTCAAGTATGTAGTCGAGGTTGATCTCCTGGGATTTGAGCAGATCCACCTCAAATACGATGTCATCCCAATCGATGGTGGATTTGTCTTTCTCCTCTGCTGATTTTTGCCGACGCTGCCAATCTCGGATGTCATTGTAAGTAGAACGGTAGTCTTGGATTGTGCGTTCGGCAGGCAGGCGAATGGTCTGCAACTCGGCCAGCTTTGCATCATCCAGATAGTGTTCGGCTTTAAATGCCTCGACCGCTTCAGGATCGCTCATATCTACGCTTTGCAGGGCCTTCAGGCTGGCAAACTCGTCATAGTTTTGTAGCAAATTCTCTACGCGTAGATACTCGCCAAAGAGTTTCGCGAACGCTTTCTTGTCGGCCTCTTTCTCAATGGCCGCAGGATCAGGAAAGCGCTGCTCCAGCTCGTTAACCACATCCATAAAGCCGCGCCGTGCTTGACCAGTTACGATATCGGTAAAGCCTTCCATGTACTCTTTGTAGCTCTTTTCCAATACTACGTTCTTGGTGTTCTTGTCACCAAACAGGGTGATGGCATCGATAGTCGCCTGCTCTAGGTCCCGGAAAGTGACGATATTGCCGAAGGTTTTGGTAGCGTCAAAAATGCGGTTGGTGCGCGAGTAAGCCTGCATCAGCCCGTGGTAGCGCAAGTTCTTGTCCACAAACAGTGTGTTCAGCGTGGGGGCATCAAAGCCGGTCAGGAACATACCCACCACGATTAGCAGGTCGATCTCCTTAGCCTTAACCTGTTTGGCCAAGTCGCGGTAATAGTTCTGAAAACTATTGCTGTCCACGCTGAAATTGGTTTTAAAGAGCGCGTTATAGTCTTCGATAGCTGCGCTTAAAAACTCCTTGGCACTGCTATTCATGGCAGAGACATCAAAGCTCTCATCTTCGATGTCGCCCACTGCATCCTGCTCTTCATTGGCGGCAAACGAAAAGATGGTGGCAACTTTAAGTGGCTTATTACTCTTTTGCTGCAATGCCTTGAACGACTCGTAGTAGAGCTTGGCCGCCTCCACGCTGCTCACCGCAAACATGGCATTAAAGCCCTTGGCGTTCGCTTGAAGACGATGGGTCTTTTGCCGAAAGTTGTTCAGGATGTACTTGGTGATCTCACGAATACGATCCGGATGTAGTAAGGCCTGCTTGTTTTCCGCAGCGCTCAGTTTCTTCTCATCTTGCTCTGTTTCGATTGCTTTGAACTGCGGGCGCACATCGTTGTAGTCAACCTTGAACTTGAGCACTTTTTCATCGCGAATAGCATCGGTGATGACATAAGAGTGCAGCTCTCGGCCAAACACACTGGCGGTGGTGTCTGCGCCCAGCGCGTTCTGCGGGAAGATGGGCGTGCCGGTAAAGCCAAACTGGTAGAACTTCTTGAACTTTTTCTTGAGGTTTTTCTGTGCCTCGCCAAATTGGCTGCGATGGCATTCATCGAAAATAAAGACCACCTGCTTGCCGTAAATCGGCAAGTCAGCTTCGCTCTTTATCAAATTATTGAGCTTCTGGATGGTCGTGACGATGATCTTGTTGTCATCCTTCTCCAGATTACGCTTAAGGCCCGCAGTGCTGTCCGAACCATTGACGCTATCGGGTGAAAAGCGCTGGTACTCCTTCATGGTCTGGTAATCCAGATCTTTACGGTCCACCACGAAGAATACCTTGTCGATAAACTCCAGTTCGGTGGCCAGCCGCGCCGCTTTAAAGCTAGTCAAGGTTTTGCCTGAACCTGTGGTGTGCCAGATATAGCCGCCGCTTTCGGTATTACTCCAGTTCTTTGTCTGATATGCACTGTTGATCTTCCACAGAATGCGCTCGGTGGCGGCAATCTGGTAAGGGCGCATCACCAGCAAGGTGTTGCTGATGTCGAACACTGAGTAATGCAGCAGCACATTGAGCAATGTGTGTTTCTGAAAGAAGGTTGCAGTAAAGTCCTTCAGATCCTTGATAAGCGCGTTGTCCGACTTCGCCCAGTTCATTGTGAAGTCGAAGCTGTTTTTATTGCGTGTCGTGGTATTGGCAAAATAGCGACTATCGGTGCCGTTGGAGATGACAAACAGCTGTAAATATTTGAACAAAGAGTGCTTACTGTTAAAGCTTTCTTTGCTGTAGCGGTGGACCTGATTAAAGGCTTCGCGGATCGCCACACCACGTTTTTTAAGCTCGATCTGTACCAGTGGCAGACCGTTCACCAGGATCGTCACATCATAGCGATTGGCAAGGCTGCCGGTTTGTTCAAACTGCTTGATCACCTGTACCTTGTTGCGGACGGTGTTCTTCTTATCCAGCAGGTATATGTTTTTAATTCGGCCATCATCAAAAACGAAGTCATGGATATAGTCATCGTGGATCTTGCGGGTCTTATCGACGATGCTGTCGCTGGGCTTATCGAGGAAGGTCTCAACAAAACGCTGCCATTCGCCATCAAGAAACGCTACGTTATTGAGCGTTTGCAACTGTTCGCGCACATTGGCGAGCATGGCCGCAGGGTTATTCAGGGTGGGCAGGAACTCATAACCTTGATTGACCAGATCTTCAATTAGCTCGCGTTCAAGATCACTTTCGCTCTGATAGCTTTCAGCAACCGACCACTCCTTAGTGTATTTATCCAGCACGATAAATTTGTTGGATTCTGCGATGGTTTTATAATCAGCCATTTTGGTGCTCCTGCTGCCAGTAGCCATAATTGTTCTTCAAATGCTCGAGCAACAACTTGACAATCGCTTTCTCGGCTTGTGTTGGCTCTGCAACGGCTTCGTTCGATAGCGTGTTGTGGCTTGTGAAATTAATTATTCTGCTTAGATAAAGCTGCTTGTCATCCGGCAAGAGTTCTGACCATTTGGGGTAACCCAAAAAGCTGGCTGTTTTCTCGTAGAGGTTTCGCAACAAGGTGAAATGAAACCGTTCAACCCTGTTGTCCTCAATTGCCTGCTCAATGACCTGCTTCAAGTGCAGATGGTAGGAAAAGCTCTTGTTGGAGTCGCCCTGTTTTTCAGTGAGGGCAAAGCTGCCGTCTTCAAACCGCTCCAGCATGTAGCAGGCCTTGCCGTTCAATTCATTGAAAAGCACGTTATAGAACAGTGGGCTGTGCGTCGAGACGATGAACTTCAAATCGGGCTGGCTTAATTTGATCAGGCTGGCCAGATTGACTGCCAGCTCAATCAAATGGTTTTCATCGAGAGAGCTGACTGGGTCGTCAATGAACACATACTCCAGTTGATCAAAGGCGTTGGTCTCGCGCTCGCCAGGCTCGGCAACATTAAGAATCGTCACCGTCTGGTCCAGCAGGGTGTAGAAAACACTCCAGATGAAATTGCTCTCTTCGCCTTTGGAAAGCTTGATGTGCGGGGAAGACTCTTCGTTGCCGCGTTCCAGGGAAAAGGTGACTTCGTCAAAGTCGGGGCTAAAATGCGGTGTTAGCTTGTCGTTCGCATAACGCTGGAAATAATGAACGATATTTCCATCCTGACCTAGATCCTTGAGTAGCGTCAGCAGCCAACTGGTATAAGCATTGGGTTGGATCTTTAGCCTGTACTCGGCATCACCCGCCAAGTCGTTATCCCAATAGAACAAGTCTTCGGTGAAGGCGTTGTAATAGAGGATTTTGTTGCGTGATAACTCGGGCGCATCGGCTTCCCCATCACCTTCTTCGCCATTGGCTTTGGGCGCAATCAGTTTCTTGAACTCTCGCGACAGGCGCGTTTTGCCCGTACCGTTGAAGGCGTAGATCAGTTGCACTTTCTTGTTGCTATCTTTTAACTGCTGGGCGATTTCGGTCAGCGTTTTGCCCATGTTACACCTCTACCGCTTCCGGCTTGGGGAAGCTCAGCAACAGCTCGCGGTAATACGCGTATTGTTTCTGACGCAGCTCGATTTCGCGAGGCAGCCCCTCGGTGATGGAGTTGGTCAGTGCATCGAACTTGTCAAGGATGGTCACAATCCGTTTCTGTTCTTCGACCGAAGGAACGGGTATTTCCAATTGAACAAGGTCAGACTTATTGACTGCAGGCACCCCACCTTCCTTTTTCAAGCCCAACAGCATTTCGCTTCGTGATTGAAGAAAGTAAAAGAGGTATTTATTGATCAAAACTGTCAAATCTGTTGATCGTAGTTTGTAACACAATGGCCCCAACCAGAATGGCTTGTTTTGGTAGCCTACGTAGCCAATGCCACCCTGACCTCGCGACGGAGTTGTGACTGTATCACCAGAGCAATTACTTGCTGCGCTATAGCCCGATCGGGATGTTCCTGCATTGATGTAATCAAAGCTTGTCGCGCTTTCAAGAATTTCGGGTGGTTTTGACCCGGTGTTTATGTCAACTAGTGACCCCAATGTCTTCCACTCCACGTCCTTGTCTTCGAAACTTAACAATTGGTCGCGATAGTGGTTGTATTGCTTTTTACGGGCAGTAAGCTCGTTGGTAAGCTCGTTGGTAAGCTCGGTGAAGGTGTCCAATATACGGACAATTTCGGCCTGGATTTTCAGTGATTTTTCGGGGTTATCTGGGCAGGGGATGGGGATTTCAATGGGAGCGACATCACGAGGGTAAACATGAGGAACACCACCACCACTCTTTAACTCATGCAGTTGTTGTTGCATGTTAAGCAGAAAGTGGTAGCAATATCTTGCCAATAAAATTTGACTAGCTTTAACTGTAAAAGCATCTGAAACGAAAATAGGTTGTTCCCACCAACTTACAAAGCCCGCATAAGCTCCTGAACCAGCAATAACGATCGTTTGTCCATCACGATTACTAACATTGTGATAATAAGCAGGCGTGCGCCCCCCCGCGATAACTGGCACATCGCCATCAACAACATTTGCTTTTGTAATTGATGTGCCGCGTTTAATGTCAGCAACAACCCCCAAACGCTTCCACTCTACCGAAACCCCATCCAGCAGTTTGTCCAAAAAAAGTATGCAGCTCATGCTTCTAGCACCTCCTCTTCGCTGTCGTAACCCTCAATCTGGGCGACGATGGCATCAATCTCTTTACGTAGTTGGTCGATTTTAGACACAGTGGTTTTCAGCTCGGCATTGAGCTGAGTGATATCCACCACCTCACGGTTGTCTTTGGCTTCCACATAGCTGCTGACTGACAGGTTATAGTCGTTAGCGGCGACCTGCTCGAAAGGTACTGATTTGGCGAAGTGGTCGACATTGGCCTTGCTGTCAAACACCGCCATGATTTGCTCAATATGCTCGTCCAGCAAGATATTGTTATTGCTTTCTTTTTTAAACAGCCCACTGGCATCGATAAACTGGGTTCGTGTGTCCGTTTTGTGCTTGGAGAGCACCAGAATATTCACCGCGATGGTGGTGCCGTAGAACAGATTGGGGGCCAGCGAGATTACGGTTTCCACATAGTTGTTATCCACCAGATATTTGCGGATCTTTTGCTCGGCCCCGCCACGGTAGAAGATGCCGGGGAAGCAGATGATGGCGGCGCGACCTTTAGCGGAGAGGTAGCTGAGTGCGTGCAGCACAAAAGCAAAGTCCGCTTTGGATTTGGGGGCGAGCACGCCAGCGGGGGCAAAACGGTCATCGTTGATCAGGGTCGGGTCATCCGAACCTATCCACTTCACTGAATAGGGCGGGTTGGAGACGATGGCATCGAACGGCTTGTCGTCGCCAAAGTGGGGTTCGCGCAGCGTATCGCCCAACTGGATATTGAACTTGTCGTAGTTGATGTTGTGCAAGAACATGTTCATCCGCGCCAAGTTGTAGGTGGTGTGGTTGAGCTCTTGCCCGAAGAAGCCATCTTCGATGATGTGGGCGTCGAAATGCTTCTTCGCTTGCAAAAGCAGCGAGCCGGAGCCGCAAGCCGGGTCGTAAATTTTGTTGACGCTACTTTGGCCATGCATGGCAAGCTGGGCGATCAGCTTGGAGACATACTGCGGGGTGAAGAACTCGCCCCCAGATTTACCGGCGTTGGCGGCATAGTTAGAGATAAGGAACTCATAGGCATCGCCAAAGAGATCGATATGGCTATCTTCAAAATCGCCGAAATCCAGCTTGGCCACGCCATTAAGCACTGCTGCCAAACGGGTGTTTTTATCTTTTACCGTGTTACCCAGACGGTTGCTGGTCGTATCGAAATCGGCGAATAGACCTTTGATGTCTCGCTCTGACGGGTAACCACTAGCCGACGCTTCAATGTCAGCAAAAATGTGGGCAAGATCGGTATTGAGGCTGTCGTTGCTATTGGCATTTTTGGCCACATTCACGAAAAGATCGCTGGGGCGAATAAAGTAGCCCTTGGTCTTGATAGCATCCTCTTTGATTTCCGGGGTGATCACGCTATCGGGTATTTCTGCGTAGTCGACGCTGTCATCACCGCCTTCGATGTAACTGGCAAAGTTCTCGCTGATAAAGCGATAGAACAGGGCACCCAGTACATACTGCTTAAAATCCCATCCATCGACAGCACCGCGTACCTCGTTGGCAATAGCCCAGATCTGACGTTGCAGGGCGGCGCGTTGTTGAATGCTTGTCATGCTGTGATTCCTGTGTGTCGCCTCGCAAGTTAGGAGGCGGAACTTCTAATGAAAATGATGTGCATCATACCGGAAAAATGACCCACGTTCAGGTAACTGACGCCATCTGATTAACATCGAAAAATGTGGGAAGGCTGCTTGCACAGTTTTCCTCCTAAAGAGTGATGGCTCAAGCGCCACATAGACATAGCCGTGGCTATCCAGGGTATCGGCTTCGCAGGTAAAGCCGCCGTGCTGGATAGTGATGCCGTGCTGGCATTGGGCATCCAGTTCGCCGGTCAGCAGCTTGGCTTCCAGTGCCTTGATGATCTCCGGGAAAGCCAGGTCGAGATTGGCTATCTGCGCCTCACTCCACTCACCGATCAGACTGGCTCGATCGGATAGAAAATCGAGCCGGTAGCGGCTCTTTATCAGACGAGCGCCAAAGCGTGGCGTCACGGTATGGGGCTAGCCCCACTGTGCAAAAATCCGATTGGGGTGGTCTGGCGCTACGGGGTGTTGGTTGTTGGTGTGTGTGGTTTTCGTGGTCATGATTAGCGATACCTCAATTGGGTGTGGATGATGGTGCCGGGTACGTTGTGACGCTGGCGTAGTCTGGTCAGGTGCTCGGGGAGGTCTGTCAGGCTTGCCAGTCGCCCCCGGTAGAGCCGGGAGAGATTGACGTAGTCCGGATGGCTCACGGTGATGGTTATCTGATGCCCTGGCTGCCAGCGGCTAAACAGGCGGGCTTTGGCCTCTTTGATGGTGGTGATACCGGGGGCTGGTAACGTTTGCCGGTTGCGCAGATGCAACGTGTTAAGCTCGGGGGCATAGCGATGTACCTCGAGTCCAGTGATAAGACGGGTCATGTTCGGTGACTCCAATGATGCAAAGGGCCAGCCTGTGAGGGCTGGCCCTTTATGTTGTTTGTTGATGAGCGATGAGATGTTCGCGGTGGCTAGCCGTTGTAAAACAGGATGTAGTTCACACCAGCTTGCTGGGCGGCAGTGAGCAAGGGTTGCAGTGCTGGTGGAATGGCATCGAGCTCCATGGCCAGGTTCAGGGTGAACTCATAGGCGGAGTCATCTTTCACACCGACATGTTCATGGGAGGCCCTTTGCTTGACCCATTGCCATTCCGGCACCAGATCTGCGTCATCGTAATCGCCGATGATGGAACTCATGGCGACATCCAGCATCTGCATCACCGAATGGCCTGCCAGTGGGTTCGTTGTTGCAGGTAGGAGGTTAGTCATTGAGCGGTTCCTTGTTGTCTGGGCTGTGGGTTACATCTGATTGATAACCGGCTTGCAATTAAGGCGGTCAAGCAGGTGCAGCGAGCCGTATTGGGCTACCAGTCGGTCTATGGCCATTTGGGCGCAGTCTGTTCTGCTGGGCTTATTCTCGGGTATGGCGTAACGCGCAGTGAGCCAGCCACCGAGCAGCGCAATGCGATAGCCGCTCGGGATGTGGGTGAGTGAGGTGCCGATGCCCCTCCCGTGAATGAGGAAGGGCACGGCTTGGCCACCGATGTCGATATCCATGCGCTGGCCCTTGAGTTCGAAGGTGGTGAGCTCGCCGGTTTGCGGATGTTTGCCGGGCACCTTGATAGTGATGTGTTTGGCCATTTCACACCTCCGGTTTGGCTTCAAAATGGCGGGTCACCACACCCGCCTCCGGGTCGATGCTGATAAACGCCGGGGCTTGTGGGTGGTACTGGTAGAGCCGCGCCAGTTCGGCTCGAAACGCCTCGACATTCGGCGCAATCACATGACTGGTATCCCCTTCGGCATAGGTAAAGGTCTCGAGCTTCTCGGTGTGAATCCAGATACCGAAGTACCACGCATCTTCTTCGGTATCGTATTGCTGCCAACCTTGAGCCAGTAGTGTGCGGTCGTAGTAGTAACGGTCAGCCTGATGGCTGCCCCGGTCGATGCGGCAACCCGTCACGGTGAGCTCGAACGGGATACGCCCTGCCTTCAGAGCCTTCTTGACCCGGCGCAATGTGTGCCGTGCCTTGGCCTTCTCTTTGCGCGGGTCGTAGGGGTTCAGCTTGCTGCCCACGTAGTTGAGGATCCCCTCGGCATTGGCGGCAGCATTGTGCGTCAGCGTGTGTAGCAGGGCGGTGACTTCACGGCGGGCCAGTGTGCCTAGGTGATAGAACTTGTTCATGATACTTCTCCTTGAAACAAACACCCCGCTAGTTAGCGGGGTGGTAGATGTCGAGGTAGAGGTAGCCGTAGCTGCGCCTCGGACTGGCTTCACATACCCAGCCCTTGTGTTCAAGGCGAAACACCTCGTCCATGTCGGTGCATATCTGGTATGCCTTGGCCATCTTGGTTAACTCACGTAGGAAGTGCGGCAGCACCGTGTCGCACTCGGCCCGCCACGCCTCATCTGGCTCGCCGTACATACCGGCACGGTCGCCCAGGAAATCAACATAACCACGTTGCAGAATGGCTCGAGCCCCCAGCTTGGGCAGGTTCGGGGTGCCCAGTCCCCATGTCATGTGCTCGAAGATGCTCATGTGTGGCTGCTCCAGTTTGGGTTGTCGTTGGTGCCGTGGTTGAAGTAGGCACCCACAATGGTGCGTCGCCACTCCCCAACGGGATAGCCGAGGTCGTTGCACTCACGCTCCCACCACGCAAAGTTAATCTCGCGGGGCAGGTTCTCCACCATGTCCAGCGGACTCACGAACAGCGTGGTCTTGTGCATCGTTGGCAAGGGCTTGATCTTGTCGGGGCCAGTGCGCTTGCCGGTCTCGTCATAGTCGTGTGCCCACTTTGGGAAGGTGAGCTGATAGGCAATGAGCCTATGCAAATCGCTATGTACACTCATGGCCTGAGCGACTGCGACCTGAGTGAAGCTATCGTTGAATTCGATCATGGGTGTTTCTCTCTTTCTGCAGGTGAACGGTAAGCCGCTGCCAGCAGCGCAAACTGTTCAACCAGGTAACTGATGCTGATGCCCAGTTCATCACTGACCCCATCCCCCAGACGGTGATGCAGGTGTGCCATGTCATCGGCAATACGTTGAGCTATATGGGCCGTTGAGCTCGGCGGTGAGCTTGTCACTGTCAGAGTGATGGAAAGGTTCATCACATCTCTCCCCAAGGGGCTTGCTCCCACAGTGACAACCGGGTCAGCACATCTTGCGCCAGCGCTTGCTGCAACTGCTGGATTACTTTGACCAGCCGTGGGGCCTGCTCAGGGCTCCCGCTCCATTCACTCGATTGGTACAGGGCGCAGCAGGTGAATTTGTAGAGGGCTACCAGTTCTGCATCGGTGAGTGGTGCCTGGTGGTAACGGTGGACAGGTTTAAGCGGCCCCAGCTTGGTCGAGCGGTGCTGGCGTGGTTCCTTACGCTCCTGCTGACGCCCCAGCTGATAGCGATGCCAGACCGCCCGCCGATTGGCGAGCATCATCAACCGTACCAGCCGGTCTACCCGCCACGTCCAGGTACTGGTGACATCCATTGGCGAGTTCTACCAGAGGGTGCGCAGTAGCTCAAGGGTGTAGTGCGGTGGCATCGGAGCATTGCAAAAACGGTGTAACTGAACGGCAAAGGCCAGGTAATCCTTGCGGTCGATCATGAAAGCAGACATGGGAGTAGCTCCTTGAAATGCAAAAGGCCACCTGCAGTGAGGTGGCCTTGTGAGTGATGTCGGGATATCCGGATCATGGTGTTGGCGCTGATGATCCGGGTTTGGGGATGCTGGCGTTATTCGTGTGCCTGCATTGCGTCTGGGTGAGCAACATCAAACAGGATGGTGTAGAGCGCACAATCAATGCCGTTAACGGCATCGTGATGCGGGTAATAGGGCGGCGTGTCTCGGGATCGCTCAAAGTAGTCACCAAAGCAGCTGAGACACTCGCGGATCTCGATGGTGGATCCCTGCAGCAAGGTCTCTTCAAAATGCTTGGCATAGGCCTCGTCATCATGTGCCTTGGTGACGGCCTTCTCCAGCAATGTCAGCGCATCCTCGTTGCAGGCGGCTGCTAGCCTATGGCGTAGCTTCTCGAGGGTTTCCTCAAGGGAATAGGGATTGGGTAATCGCATGGTGTTTATCCCTTCTTGGCGCGGTTAAGGGCGTAGCTGATGGAGCAGTGCATCAATGGCCTCGACACAATCGCTCTGGGTGAGCTGATAGCCGTTAGGCAGGTGAGCCACGATGGCAGGCTCGGCCTGCATCTCGACGTTGTCTGCAAGCCAGCCGCGCAGCTCGAGGAGGATGTCGAGGGTGGTGAGGTGTGACTTACCTGGGGTTAGAGTCATAGCTGACCTCTTTCGGCCAGCGAGACCACGCCCTCGGCACCGACCACCAGATGGTCGAGCAATCGCACATCGACCAGCGCCAAGGCCTCCTTGAGGGCTTGGGTAAAGACCCGGTCAGATTGGCTGGGTTCAGGGTCACCGCTTGGGTGATTGTGCACTGCGATGATGGCCCCGCAGTTGAGTATCAGGGCCCGCTTGACCACTTCCCGTGGGTAGATGCTGGCGCTGTCCAAGGTGCCGCGAAACAGTTCCTCAAAAGCCAGTACGCGGTGTTGGGAGTCAAGGAACAGTGCACCAAACACTTCATGCTCCCGGTCCTGTAGCAGGGTTTGCAGCCGCTCGGCGGCCTCGGTGGTGCTGGTAATGGCGGTGCCTTTGGCCAAGCGCTTACGGGCAATCTGGTTGGCGATACGCAGCAGGTCTTGTTCGGTCACGGGTTCAGTGACGACATAAGTGCCGGGGCATTCCCCGGCTTTCAGCTTGTGGTAACGCATAGTGGAATTCTCCAAATAAACAAAACCCCGGCACGCATGAAGCATGTCGGGGTTAAAGGTAGAGCGGTTGTTGGTTCACTTTGAGGATAGTTCAGTTGGCCTTGGTGGTGGCTTTTGCTCTTGCTCCGGCTGTAGGGGCACGATTCACCGGCATCAGCGATTCGGGGACCTGTGCGTTGAGTGGGATAGCGAGCGCAACGCTCAGCCGTTCCGCTAGTTCATAGGCTGGACCAATGGTGTCGTAGTCAGCAACCCAAGTGGCCAGCCCTAACCCACTGGCCTCCATCGCCCGCAGATAGACGCTGTAGCCGTGCACGGTCAGGCCGCTGTCCCGCACTACTTGCGTATCCCCTTCCCGATTGATGGCCTCCAGCTCAACGGCTATCGGTTGTTTGGGCATCGCGTGCCTCCTCTTGGGGTAAGGGGTCACTCTCCACACGATAACCGTGATGAATGCAGGTTCGCTGCAGGTCGCTCAGAAAGCGACTCAGCACGCGGGGCTGCTCGCTGAGAGAAACCGGTCCTGCTTGGCTGCGCCAGAAACAGCGACGCTTAGGGTCCATACAGATTTCATCTATCGGCTGGCTCATGGTACGCCAGTCCTCGGCATTGGTGAGGGAGAGTAGCTGCCACTGCACGCCAGACCAGCGCAGATGCAGCGTCACGGTGCGGGCATGGGGGCTACCAGGAGTCAGGTGCAGCAACCAGCGCTCGCCCTGGTGAGTCGGCTGCAGTTTGGCTTTGGCCGCGACCAGCCCCAACCACTGACGTGAGGTATGGGAGAGCGGCAGTTCGTTAGTCATCACACACCTCCTACTCCCCACTGACCTCAACGGTGAAGTATGCCATCCGGCAGTAGGCAACAAAGTTGGTCTGCCACAGGGTGAATAACTCATGGGCCTCTGAGCGCCGGATAGGCCCCCATCCTTGCAAATAGTGTTCGTCATCCAGGAGGTTGAAATCGAGTTCTTTGCAAAGCTCTGCATCCTGGCCCAGTCCCTGATAGCTGAAGTCGGTGATGTAATCGAACAGCCAGCCATCAAGACCGCGTATCAGACGTATCTCGACGGGGTGAGCCCCTCCTTGCTCGGGGCTGTAGGTGGGACTGCGAAAGTTGAAGGTGAGCTGGGTCAGGCGCTCGAGGTTGAGGCCGAGATGGGCAACCTCCTGACTGAGTAACGTGAGCAGCGCTTGGGCAACGGGCAGGGCAAAGCCGTCCCGGAAAAAGGGAATAGTCATGGTGTACTCCTTGAACGGGTTAAACGTCGCCGAACAGCTCGCGCATTTTTCTGGCTGCACGGGCACGGATTTGGGCGTCAATAAAGGCGGTAATGCTGGCGAGTGCTGCACTTAGTACCGCGATGTCATCGGCGAGCCCCATCGGCAACACATCCGGAATGGCATCGATGGGCGAGATAAAGTAGGCCAGCGCACTGTAAATCAGGAGCTTGGCCCAAAGCGGCAGATCATCCTTCTGGCTGGTGTAGTAGAGCAACAGACAGGTCTCGATAAAGGGCCTACCGGCACGTTTGGCAAAGGCCCAAAGTTTTCGCCAAAAGCCTGGGTGATCGAATGGCTCGCATTCGGGGGGAATGCAGGGGGGCATAGTGTGTCTCCTTCACGGGTGAATGACTGAAATGAAAAGAGGAGGCAAAGGCCTCCTCTGGGATGGAATGGGTGTGAACTATTGGTCCCACATCAAGCAGTCAAACTCGGGGGTATTGGTGGCGGGCAGCACAGAGGCCACCTCTTTGATCGGCAGTGCGAGCTGCTTACCGTCAGCCGTCAAAATGCGGATCGACTTGGCCTTGCGCAGCTTGCCCCACATGTCGAAGAAATTGTTCTCACCGACACGGGACTCGGTCTCGTAGGGCGCATCGTATTGGCTGCCATCGACGATGATGGAGAAGGCTTGTCCTGCATAAGAGCCATACTCCTTGCCCTGAACGGTAGCCGCCATGCTGACCTTGCGGGTGTCACTACAGGCGATATAGAGATGGTTCTGCTCATTGACCACCGCCGTGTATTCGCTGGTGCCCTGACCCCAGCCACTGCTCCAGCGACCGGCCTCGCCATAGGCCTGGGCGTTATTGCACAGCAGGATGGCCGTCAACGTGATCCAAGATTTTTTCATGGTTAATGCTCCTCATCCAACGTAGTAACCCAACACATTTTGTAAAAATCCCCCAGCTGCGATGTAGCCCACGATGCCCCCAATGAGCTGGGGACCCATTTTCCAAAACAGCTTCTTCTTGAACATCTCCTGTGCACCGTCAGCCAGCAACAAGTCAGGCTGAGTGAAGCGGCGAAAGAGTTCGCCAGCCATCATCCCCAACGACGAGAACAGTGAACCGAACACAAAGAACCAGATATGGCCCCATACCCCAAGTTGGGGTGAGCCTCCAGTCCAGAGGGAATGAATGGTGGCAGCCAGTAAAAAGAGGGTGGCAATGATGGGGTAACGGATCATGATTTTCTCCTTGGTTAATGTAGTGAGTGTGAAAAGGGCATGAGTAGTGGGGTATTAAACGAGGCATGAACCTCCGGCCATGGGCAACCTGTGTTGCCTGGATGACACACACGGGTTGCCTTGGCGGTCATCGCATCACACAGGCAAAAGACCTTTTGGGGTGATATTCACCTCTTTAGGTCCTTATCGTCAATGGGCTCATGATTGACCATGTGGGTCGATTGGAGGAGCTATGACGGACATCGACTTGAAACAACTGGCCAAAAATGTGGGTAAAGCGATTGGACGTCAGCGCAGCCAAGCTGGGTTGACCCAAGAGCAGGTGGCTGAACACCTCAATATCGGTATGGAAGCGGTCTCTAGGATGGAGCGTGGAATTGTGGTGCCGACCGTAGTGCGGTTGGCTGAACTCGCTCAACTGTTTGGTTGTGAGCTGGCGGACTTTTTGCGCGAGACCAGTAACCGTCCTACCGAGCAGGGCATTGTGTTGAGCCAGCAATTGGCACAACTTGATGATGCCGACCGGACCTTGCTGCTGGAAACCATTAATCGTCTTGTAACGCGATTTACCCAATCAAAGTAAATGAATGAGACAACGTCGATGGCATAAATCTCCGTACCCGGACTGGCATCAGCCAATCCGGGTAAGGATTGTTATGCCGGTTTATAAAGAGAAGCGAAATTATTGTAGTAACGTGAGTGCCTGTTCCTAGCCTTGGTATTTGAACTGAGCACCTTGGCCGAACCAGGCTGAATCAAGTCGCTTATCCTGACCGCGTGCACGACGATGATGAGCGACATATTCCGTGACAGCATTAACTAAGCCCCAAACAGTATTTTGGCACTGGCAAGCTCTGACCCCATTTCTGCACATGGGTAGAGTTCTTGTAATTTCTTGGTAGGACGACTCAGAACAATGTTGCCGTCATCATCTGTCGGGTCATTAATCAAATCACTGAAGAATAGAATAGCTTCAGCAGGAGAGACTGAGCGATGACTCAGCTCATGTATATTCCGTTGAAACAGGTCCCGGTTTGCCAAACCAAGCCCGAGCACATCTTTGACATGCTTCGGGTTGAATTTAGTTGAGTGGGGCACTTTAATTGCGTCGGCTTTATCATTGAGTGCCATCTGTAATGTATTATTACAAACCACCCGCAGAGAGGTAAGTTGAGCTGTGGTAGAGAGGGTGCCATCACAACTGGTCGCCAGCAATAAATAAGATTTCACTATGTCACCGCCGTTTAGTTTCATGCCCTGGCCCGTTTTGGCCAATGCCCACAACTTTCTCCCTCCTTTTAATACGCCTGCTGTTTCTAATTCAAACCTACCTGCTTGCACCAGATCCTGATAGAAATTCAATACCTCGTGAGGCGGTACCACATTATAACGTTTGGAGACCACCGAGAGTGGAGCCTGCGTATCGGAGCGGTAAAAGACTTTACTCATCGTAAAGGGGCGGATATGCAGTGCATCTGAGGTGACATTGTAGAGCACATCGCTTTGTTCGATGCTCCAGTCCATCCCAGCTGCTTGTTGCCAGATATCGAGAGATGGTTGGGGGACAATAAATGACACAGGCCATGCCTAGGTTTTGCCCTACGTAGGCCATCGCATCGATAAGGTGCGAATGTGCCCTCTAGGTGAAGACCTGTGCCAACTCATCAGGGTGATATAGGGCTGAAATTTTCTGGAAATGCCAGTGAGCCCCTGGTGAATGCAGCTATGGCCGGTATGTCAATTTGGACAGGATGGACATACATGTGAAACGACCTCGAATTGGTCAGATTGAGCGGCATCACCAAGTTAGATCCTTATCGGCGCATCCCTCGGGCGGCTCACATGTCTCTCCATAGGCAGTGAGAGGGGCATTTTCCTTCTCTCGTCACAGAGAGTACGCAACCTCATGTTTCACATGGAAATTCAACTAACTATTTAAACTTCTTCAACTAACTTCTCATCAGTACATGGTCATGAATGCCGCATGTAGCCGTGTGAGTTGTGAGACTACCGGCGAAGGAGGTCAGGTTCACCAGTGCTGATTTTTAGATGGTACAGGAGATGTGTAAATAGAACCAATACGGCAGAAAATGGCATCGTTTGAGGGGGGCATTTTTGGAGAAAATGTAGTTGTTAAACAGGGCATTAAGAAGGAGGTAAAGCAATGTTATCTAACGTACTACGTCCCAAATATGCGATCAAGATGCTCGGGATCAGCAGCGCCAAATTTTTTGACATGCAGAATCCGAACTCACCACGTTTCGAGCCGACGTTCCCTAAGCGGATCCGCCTCGGCGCTAACTCGGTTGGGTATCTGGAACACGAGATCATGGAATGGCTGAAATCGCGCCAAGAGGCGTGAGCAAGTCATCTTGCTGATGGCAACATGGGACACAACAGAGTGCTCCATGGGCCGTAAGATCGACGTCTTAGCAAGGTCGATTACGTGTTAGAGAAGAAGGAGAAAAATAGACACTAAGTATACAGAAATCCGTCCGACACACTGCATCGGCATTCTCGGGAAAATAAGGAGGGTGATGGAATTATTCTCCCTGAGAATGCTGTTCTCAACTGAAGTTCGAATATTGGTTTTTATTGTTATTAATAGTCCCTCTAAATAACCATGAGAGGACACCATTACCATTAACTGGTTATCCAATCATTCATGATGGATCATCATACAGGCGTAATCAACAAGATGAAGCCTGTAACCAGGGATAGGAATAGGACATGACCACATGTCCTTACTCACGACTAATACCAAGAATTAAATTAAGGGGTAAGTATGTCTAAGTACGGTCGTAACAGCATCGATATTGATGCAATCAAAATACTTCAAGAGTCTAATCTTGAGGTCGGCACTAAAACCGACGGGAGTCCCACAGTTAGCTTGTCCGAGATACACGACGAGGTCGCTTATTATCGTGTGATGTTGAATTACATTGCTAAGCTTGAGCGAATGAACTACCCGCCCATCATTTTTGGCTTGATACAAAAATATGGGACCTGTGGCCTGACCGAGGATGGCACAAAACTCCTAGATATTGTCAACAAAGCTACATTGGTCTTTAAGCACCAGAAGTATTATCGCTTGCACCCTAAGCTAGCGTGCTTGTGTAACTTTATCGTGAAGCATGAACTTCACGAAATGCTTGAACTTGGCCGTGTTGATGGCAAGGTGAGAGAGAAACTGACCGAAAAGCTTAAAGTATTATTGCGTGAGTTGAAATCATACCAACTGATGTGCCAAACATATGCCTTTATGAAAGGCGCGCGCAAGAATACCGTATCACTGAGAAAATATGTGGACGGCTTGTTTCAGCGTTACTCCCGGCTGTTGGTATTGCGGGTCGATTTGTCCTACAAGCGTGAATTTCGAGATTCACTTTCGATTGATGAAATCCTCAAGCACAAGGATGCATTGCTTAAAAATCGCCGTAA
This sequence comes from Aeromonas sp. QDB20, assembly GCF_027707805.1. Classification (NCBI taxonomy): domain Bacteria; kingdom Pseudomonadati; phylum Pseudomonadota; class Gammaproteobacteria; order Aeromonadales; family Aeromonadaceae; genus Aeromonas; species Aeromonas sp. QDB20. The sequence goes on from NZ_JAPCJC010000004.1 coordinate 49,549, forward strand.
AGGGGCTTTGGCTGCCACCTGGGTGGGGTATGCTTGCCGTTTGGAGTACGCCCCGGAGACGGGCTTTCATTTTCACCTACTCGTATTCAAGAATGGCGCTGATTTTCGCAGTGATGTGTTTCATGCAGGGTTGATCCTCGACGAGTGGCAGCGTATCACTGGCGATCGTGGACGGGGCTTTAACTGCAATATGAAGGCGAAGGATGGTGGATACCGATTCTGCGGGATTGGCGTCGTCAATCATGACGACAAGGAGAAACGGCAATATTTGCACAAGGCGGTTGCTTACTTGACCAAGTCAGATCTCGTAGCCAAGCTGACGCTTGAAAAGCGCCGTACCTTCTTCAAGGGAACCTTGCCCAAGAAAGTCACGGCCAGAGGGAGACCGCGTGTGAAGACCAGCACGCAGTCTCGGCAGCCAGTACAACAGCTCCGCTTGGTCGGTGTTTGACTCGGCCTGGCTATCTTGTCAGACTCTTTTGAGGGGCCTTCGGGCCCTATTCATTGAGTATTGATAAGCATGGGGGCAATGTTGGCGGCATCGAAAGGAGATTGGTTGCGACTGAAGTTGTTGGAGCTCGCACGGCAAGTGTCATTTGATATCGGGATCTCTTTGGACGAACTCTGTCCACTTGAGATGGCTGGAAATAATGAAAATCAGCCTTGGCGATTGCGTCATGGTCATGGCGACGAGCATCACCGGAATTTGTACTATGCCTTGGCGTTGATTGAGAAGTTAAAGGAACAGCTTGGCTGCACGCCTGAAAACGAATGGCAAATATTTGAACAGGTGAGTATTGAGAAGTCTATCGAACGATTTCACTCGTTAGCAGTATTTCAAACGGCCAGTATTTTTCCAATAACGAATATAGGGTCGCTTTTTTTAGCCATCTTGTCTCTCCTCAATGTTGCGCATCGGCATTTCAGGCATTACACGTTGCATCCCTACGCTAATTATTTCTCAACCCAAGATTGTATCGACATCATCAGCTGTTATTATGACCATCTCGTTTTTCACGAGGAGGTCATGGCGTCTATCCCGATGGAACCTGATATGTCGGAGCCGATTCTTATTGGTATGGTTGAGCAGGCAACGAGCATTGCAAGTAAAGTCAATGAAAGAGCCCGTGTTATCCTTAAGGAACTATGCCGAAAAGACTTGAATGTGAAAGTCAGTGAGTTTGAAAAAAATGCAGCTAAGCATATCTCCGGTTTTTCCAGCTTGTTGCATCAAGTGAATTGTGATAAGCAACATTTAAATGTTGTGATTAAGGCTAGATTTGACTTTGAACCTTACTGTGGAAATAAAAATGATCCTGCGGGCATTCAAGCGCATGCCGAGAGATTTAGTAAGGCGATATCAAGATTGAATGATAATCTAAGAAGAACGACCACCTTGAAAGGCTTTTCCAATATGGAGAGTGTGCTCCATGCTCCAGAGGTAATGCCATGGTATCAAGAAATATTTATTGTCCTTCGCTTTCCTAAAAAGGCATACCCCTTTGATTATCATAAAGGATCATTAGCGCTATTGTGTCAGCATGATGAGTGTGTATCTAAAGGTCTCCGTGGTTATGCTAAGATTCCACGTAGCAAGAAGTACTCTGACCTTTTGGCAAAAACACTCAATAATGATACCCAACAGGGTAGCAATCTGGGCGATCTGGTTGATATTTTGAAGGCCAAAAAGAAAGACGATGCACAGCCTGCTACGACGGCAGATATCATTGATGATTTACATAGAAAAATGGCGATTTTTGATAGTGTCATTTTCTTGCGAGAGGCACAGGAGCGTTGGCATGAGTACGTGGAGAAATACGCTAGTGATGCCACTTCCACTGCACAACAGAAAGACTATCCGGTGACACTTTTCTCGATGCTGCTTATCGATAACAAAGTTGTCACACCTCTTGTGGCTACTCCGAGAATACTATTCGAACAGTCAGGCCCTTTGGATATAGCCAAGTATACTCACCGACAACATCAGAGTGTTATCGCAAACGCTCTTCAAATGCTGCCCTTTCCAACGTTGAATACGATGCCAGAGGGACTTCAGAATAAAGTTGCCATAGGTATCCCCCATAATGAGCTCATGTTGCTTGATATCATCAAAAGTAGCATGGTAAAGCTGTTTTTCATGAAGCTAAACTTGAAAAGCTTGAATAGAGAGCTTGATGAGGTTCGCAGTACATCTAGCTCAGGGGGAAGTAAAAGTGGTTTAATGTCAGAATGTAAGAGTACCTCTCTCACAGAGCTAAAAAAGATCATGAAATTATGCTCAATGTAATATTTCGACTCAATGTCTTCATGGAGCATAGTCGAGTTATGAATATAACGCCGCGCTGTGATTTTTTTTGTTTTAGATGACTCTATGTTGCGTTATCATCATTTTCATGCTGAGTGTTAACGTTGCATCATGTTGATGCTTTATTTACGGGGATTGAATAGGTGAATGAATTTCTGAAGGTGTTACTTAATGTGCGTAGCCTGCGGGCTGCACTGCGTGAGCTGTCCCTGGAGCAACTCAAAGAAGCCCATGAGAAGTTTGAAATGATTTATCTGGAACGGTTGGAGGTAGCTGAGAAAGAACAAGCCGCCCAAGCTGAGCATCAGCAAAAGCTGGCTGAATTCCAAGCAATGTTGGCACAGGCTGGTATCGACCCGACTGAGTTGGTAGGCAGTGGCCCAGCAGCAGCGACTGCGGCTAAAGCTAAACGAGCACCTCGCCCACCGAAATACCGTTATGTTGAAAATGGCGTAGAGAAAACTTGGACCGGTCAGGGCCGTACACCCAAGTTCTTGGCTGAGCAACTCGAGCAAGGTCGTCAGCTGGATGACTTCCTCATCTAAATAGACAAGGCCATGCCCTCACGGTGTGGCCTTTCTTTTTACGTGCTTCGTGGCTAATTAGTGCCAGCTCTCGTTGTGACGAACCAGGAATACTAGGTAATGATCTGTCGCATGACAGAGGCCAGCTCTAATGACATTATTCAAAACATCCTTTAGCATGCGCATGATGCTGGCTTAGCTCAGTAGGTCACCAGTTCAATTCCTCTCGTCAGCACTACGATAACCACCGAGTTCCTCATAGCCAATCCTGATGCCAGCCATAAAAGACTTAGACGCAGAGCGTACCGATTTGGATGCGCGATTACGCGAAGCCATTGATAGTTGGGATCCACGTTGCCCCAGGCGCTGGCTAGCTAAATATGGCGGTTGGCGAGTTGAAAAACGATCACTCCTCACACAGCGATATTGTGCGATACGCGACGAAGCCCAAGCCTTGCTGACAAGTAGTTAGCCAGGAAGTTTATTGTGATTACCTGAACAAATTGCTCCATGGGTAGTCCAATGTGCCTACCCATCACCCAGCGTAATGACGGAATTACATGTCTATCAATCCGAATCCACCTTTGCCGCGTTACTTGCAAGTAAGCACATTGGCTGCACGAACAGCCGCGAGCAATCAGCGCCCGTGAAGCCGCAGACGTGTTTGGCGTCTCGCCTTGGTCCATAGAGCGAGATTTTGCCAGGGTTCGAGCGTTGTCCGGGATCGTTGTGTTCGATGAGCAACGAGTACCCAGCAAGGGTGGGCAGCAGTATCTACTGCGGGTGCTGCAGGTAGACCGGAAACAGCAGATCTATTGGTTAGGGAAGGCTGCTGACGGTGGCGTACCCAAGGCGTTGTTCGAGCTGGTGGATTTACAGCATAAATAAGGTGAACTGGCGCAGGCCAGAGCCAGTTATGCCAAGGCCGCCCAACAAGGACACATTCTCGCCCAGTACACCTACGGTGAAATGCTGCGTCTGGGACAAGGGGGAAAAGAGGATTACGCGCTTGCTCTCAAGCAGTATCGCCTAGCGGCCCAGCAGGGCGACCGCCAAGCCCAATACCGAATGGGGACATTGCGTGAGGAAGGCTTGGGGGCACCTCGTAACCGGGTGCATGCTTATGCTTGGCTGTCACTGGCGGCGACAGAAGGGATGGCTGAGGCTGTGCGAGCCCGTGATGAACTCGAGGCCACGATGACCAAGCCAGAAGCCACACAAGCCCAGAAGCTGTCGGATCACTGGTTTGGAAAAATGGCATCAACCGTCAGGAAAAGCTAAAAAAAGAACATAGAAGGAAGGAAGCGGCCATCTAACCGCTTCCTCCTTTTTTGCTAAAAGATTCTTAATGTGGCTCATGCAGGAGATAGGGAGAACTACCCCTCTCTTTTTGTTGCATTGTCTGTTATCCCATCGTTGGCATGGTAAAGCTGCCAGTGTGCTGTTCAAGCCGTACGCTAGTGGGCCAGCGGCTCGTGATGGTCTTCATGCGGGTGTAAAAACGTACACCATCGTTACCATGTACATTCAATGGTCCAAAGATGGAGCGTTTCCAGCCACCGAAGCTATGGAATGCCATTGGCACAGGGATGGGCACATTGATTCCGACCATGCCTGCTTGGACTTCTTCGCTAAACTGGCGAGCAGTATCGCCATCGCGGGTGAAGATGGCCGTACCATTACCATATTGGTGGCGATTGATTAATGTGACAGCCGTGCGGTAGTCGGGCGCGCGGACTATGCACAAAACAGGGCCGAAAATCTCTTCCTGATAGATGCTCATCTCAGGGGTGACCCTGTCAAACAGGGTTGGGCCAACGAAGAAGCCCTGTTTGTGAGTGGGGACGGTAAAGCTTCGGCCATCAATGCAAAGCGTGGCGCCCTGTTTAACCCCTTGGTCAATATACTCAATGATCTTGGCTCTATGCTGGGCAGAAATCACTGGACCCATATCATTCTCCCGGCCTTCGGTGATCCCTGGCCCGACTCGCATCTGGGCAATGCGATTTTTGAGTCCGGAAACTAGGTTATCAGCCACGTCATCGCCCACTGCGACGGCAACAGACAGCGCCATGCAGCGTTCACCGGCAGCACCGTAGGCCGCGCCCATGATGGCTGAAAGTGTCTGTTCCATATCTGCATCAGGCATCACTATGCAGTGATTTTTGGCTCCTCCCAGCGCCTGGCAGCGTTTGCCATGTGCGGATGCAACTGAATATATGTATTCGGCAATGGGAGTGGAGCCCACAAAGCTCACCGCTTGGACTCGTTCGTCGGTCAGCAGTACATCCACGGCCTCTTTGTCACCATTGACAACGTTAAATACTCCATCCGGCAGCCCTGCCTCCTGAAGCAACTGAGCTAATCGTAACGCCAATGAGGGATTCTTCTCCGAAGGCTTGAGTACGAAGGTGTTACCGGTAGCCAAGGCGATTGGGAACATCCACATGGGTACCATGGCCGGAAAGTTGAATGGGGTAATCCCGGTGCATACACCGAGGGGTTGCATCAGAGAGTGGCTGTCGACACCGGTGCCGACGTTGGCGGAGTGTTCACCTTTTTGCAGATGAGGAATGCCACAGGCAAACTCCACCACTTCTAGACCACGGGTCAGTTCACCCTGAGCATCAGAGAATACCTTGCCATGCTCTTCGCTGATAAGGCGGGCTAACTCATCTCGTTTGGTTTCCAGCAATGCTTTGAACTGAAACAGGATTCTGGCTCGACGCAGTGGAGTTGTTTGCGACCAGGCAGGGAAGGCAGCGTGGGCAACGGCAATGGCCTGGCGAACTTCATCGGCCGAGCTCAGAAATACCTGGCGTATCGGTTCGCCCAGCGCTGGATTGAAAATGGGGGCAATACGCTTGCTGAGGCTGGCTGTGATGGCGCCACCGATGTAATTCTGTACGATGTCCATTCGATCTCTCTCTTGGTTGATGGTCACGGGAATTAAATGAAACATAAATTTCATATTTATGTTACTTGAAATAAATGGTCCTTTTTGTGATCCATCCAACATTGTTGAGACCCATCTCTGCAGATTAGAGGTTGGTTCCACTTTACCCCCCTGTCTCCCCTCAACAGTTACGAAATGGTTTACAGTTTTTCACGATATGAAAGAATGGTTGTTCCATTACTGCTGACAGGGAGTGCGATGGTGTGGCAGATAATGAAGCCGGGCTTTTTGAGTGTGTTTTCTGATTAATCCATTTCAATTTATTTGATATCGATGTGGACATTTTGACAGGTCGGTTGGCGGCTCGGTACATATGGTTGCAACAGGTTGGAGAGCATAATGACAGTGGCGAAGAATCTAGCTGAATTACAAGATCAGATCCGGTCCCGTTATGGTGAGCTAAGCAAACGCTTACAGCAGGTAGCCAAGTATCTGATAGATAATAAAAATATAGTGGCCATGCAAACCGTAGCGGTGATCGCCAAGGAGGCTGGTGTTCCCCCTTCAACCTTGATCCGGTTTGCCAGTAACTTTGGATTCAACGGTTTCAATGAAATGAAACAAATCTTTCGTCTTGATCTGGTCAAAGAGGCAGCGAGCTATACGGAGCGTGCCCGTCTGTTTCGTGAGATGGACGGGGGGGCTGAGGTGGAGCAACCTCACCATATTTTGCAAGAGTTTGTGCGGGCAAATACTCAGTCCATGCAGCAGTTGGTACTTCATACGCCGGACGTTGAACTGAGTCAGGCCATTTCCCTGTTGCAAGAGGCTGACACTATTTATGTGATTGGTTCACGTCGCTCTTTTAGTGCTGCAGTTTACCTTCGTTATGCACTTGGTCATTTGGAGCGTCGCACCGTGTTGCTCGATGGTCTGGGGGGCATGCTGGCTGAGGAGTCTGCTTTGATGAACAGCCGGGATGTGGTGATCTCTATCAGTTTTACGCCATATGCTGATGAAACGTTGATGGTGAGTGAGAAGGCCGCTCAGGTTGGTGCCAGTCAAATTGTAATTACAGATAGTCAAATAAGTCCTCTTGCGTCATTGAGCGATGTCTGCTTCGTGGTAAAAGAGGCCCAAGTAGGGGCATTCCGTTCCCAGGCTGCGACTTTGTGCCTGCTGCAGTCGCTGGCGGTAGGGCTTGCTTTCAAGAAGAGCGAAGAGGTAGCCGGGCAAGGCTCTATTGTTTCGTAAAGCAGATCACAAAAATCGCGCTTGTTTCATTTATGTCTTTAAATGGAAATTTTGTTCTATAGAGTAATGCCATTGCCCGTGTCGATCCTTCGCAGAGAGGATCCTCAGCCCATGGTGGGGGCACGGAGGCCGATAGCAGGGAGTCTCTATGCAGCAGATCAGAATGACGATGGCCCAGGCGCTGGTGAAGTTTCTTGATCAGCAGTTCGTGGAAATTGATGGGGCACAACATAAGTTTGTACATGGCATTTTTACCATCTTTGGCCATGGGAATGTGTTGGGGTTGGGCCAGGCGCTAGAGCAAGATGCAGGTGGATTGAAGGTTTATCAGGGGTGTAACGAGCAGGGGATGGCTCATATAGCCCTCGGGTTTACCAAACAGCACAAACGCAAGCGGATCTGTGCTGTCACCTCTTCCGTTGGGCCGGGGGCTGCCAATATGGTAACTGCGGCTGCTACTGCTACCGCTAATCGCCTTCCTTTGTTGCTATTGCCCGGAGATCTGTTTGCCAGTCGCCAGCCTGATCCTGTGTTGCAACAGGTAGAGCAGTACCATGATGCCAGCATTAGTACTAATGATTGCTTTCGTCCCGTATCTCGTTATTGGGACAGAATCTCTCGACCGGAGCAGTTGATGAGTGCCCTGATCAATGCCATGCGGGTGCTCACGGATCCTGCCGATACCGGTGCCGTCACGCTCTGTTTGCCTCAGGATGTGCAAGGCGAGGCCTATGATTACCCCGTTTCTTTCTTTGCCAGGCGAGTACACCGGATCGAACGCCGCCCCCCCAGTGAGGCCATGTTGGCCGATGCGGTTTCCCTGATTGAAGGCAAGCGTAAACCGCTGTTGGTATGTGGAGGTGGGGTGCGTTATAGCGAAGCTCATGGCGCGCTGCGTGACTTTGTCGAGCGCTTCAATATTCCTTTTGCCGAGACCCAGGCTGGTAAGGGGGCCATAGAGGCGGAGCATCCGCTCAATGTTGGGGGGCTTGGCACTACCGGTTGCCTGGCTGCTAACCGCCTGGCAGCCGAGGCGGATTTGATCATTGGGGTGGGTACCCGTTTCACCGATTTCACAACAGCTTCCAAGTCATTGTTTAGTCATCCTGAGGTACAATTTTTGACCATAAATGTCGCCAGCTTCGATGCTCACAAGCTGGATGCCGTGCCTGTGGTTGCGGATGCTCGGGTGGCTCTGGAGATGCTTGGTGAGCAGCTTGGTGCTCGGGCTTATCGCAGCGATTATGAAGGGGAAATTATTGCCGCCCGTGCCGAGTGGGAAAGTGAATGGCAGCGGTTAGCCAATATTCAGGTTGACAAGAATTTTGTGCCAGAAGTCGCTGGGCAACTTGATGCTTTACTGCCGGAGTATATGGATAGCCTGGCTACCAGACTGACTCAAACTCGGGTGTTGGGATTGCTGGACAAGTGGCTTGAGCCAGATGCAATTGTCGTGGGGGCTGCAGGTTCTTTGCCCGGTGATCTGCAGCGCATGTGGCGGCCACGGCACCCAGATACCTATCATCTCGAGTATGGATATTCCTGCATGGGTTATGAGATTGCAGCCGCTATCGGGGCCCGCATTGCATCACCAGCACAACCGGTCTATGCGTTTGTCGGTGACGGCTCCTACCTGATGCTGCACACAGAACTGCAGACGGCCGTACAAGAGGGTCTGAAGATCGTGGTCTTGTTGTTCGACAATGCAGGATTTGGTTGCATTAATAACCTGCAAATGGGGCAAGGGATGGGAAGTTTTGGTACCGAAAACCGATATCGAAATCCGGATAGCGGTGTTTTGAATGGTCCTCTGGTACGAGTTGATTTTGCCAAGAACGCAGAGAGTTACGGTTGTACCAGCTATCGGGTGCACGACGAGGTGGAATTGGAGGCTGCACTGGGGGCTGCAGCTCGTGACCAAGGACCGGTACTGATCGATATCAAGGTGCTGCCAAAAACCATGACCCATGGTTACGAAGCGTGGTGGCATACAGGTACTGCTCAGATAGCAGACAAACCCGAAATCGAGGCCGCGGCGGCCGCGATTCGTGACACGTTGGCGACCCGAGCCCGCCAATACTGATGTTGTTTTTGAGTAATCCAAAGGAACTATATGGGAGGCGATTGCCTCCCTTTTTTATGTGTTTCATAAAGGCTAGAAATGAAATGTGTAAATATGACCGGATTAAACATGTAATAAATGCACAATCATTTGTTTTTAAAGTGAAAAATTAACTCTCACCACGAGCGTCAACTCGTTGTGGGATTGTAAAGTGTTAACTCGCGCGCAAAAATGAAAAGTCCAATTATCATTAAGTTGAAATGAAAATTTCACGTGGTATGTTCATCTAATCCAGACCGTAGTGCCAAGAAAAAGTGGTTCGACACTAGGTCAGCCTGGACTCGCAGGCGCAGCCGGCAGCTCGGCAGGACGCCTACAACCTACAACACTGTGCAGATAGCAGTATCAAGGAGTTGGTATGTTTAATATCGCGTTATTTGGTGCCGGTCGGATTGGTCAGGTTCATGCAGTCAACATCGCTGAGCACAAGGAAACTCGCCTTTATTCTGTAATCGACCCTCATCAGGAGGGGGCTTTGACTTTGGCCGCCAAGTACGGTGCCAAGGTACAAAGTTGTGAAGAGGCAATGGCTGATCCCCAGATCCATGGGGTGCTGATTGCCTCGGCCACGGATACCCATGCCGATCTTATTGAACAGGCGGCACGTGCAGGCAAGACAATTTTTTGTGAAAAACCGGTCCATCTGGATTTGGCTCGGGTACGTGATTGTCTCGCGACGGTAGCTGCTTGCAACGTTCCTCTATTTGTTGGTTTCAACCGTCGCTATGACCCCCAGTTTCGTCGGGTGAGAGAGCTGCTGGCGGCCGGTATGATTGGCAAGGCAGAGTCCTTGTTGATCACCTCACGAGATCCCTCACCTCCTCCTGCCAATTACGTCAAAGTTTCTGGTGGCATGTTCCGTGATATGACTATCCATGATTTCGATATGGCTCGCTTTATCATTGGGGAGGAGCCGGTATCCATCTATGCCCAGGGGAGTAACCTGGTTGATCCTGCTATTGGTGAAGCTGGAGATATAGATACCGCCTTTGTGGTGATGAAGTTCCCATCCGGGGCTATGGCCACCATTGCCAACAGTCGTCGCTCTGGTTACGGTTACGATCAGCGTCTGGAGTTGCATGGAGCCAAGGGATTATTGACGGCCAAGAACATCCATGAAAACGCGGTCGAGTTCTGGAGTGAGGAAGGGTGTGTGGCTGCCAAGCCGGAACACTTCTTCCTGCAACGCTATGCCGCTGCCTATATTGCTGAGTGGCAGCACTTTGTTGACGTACTGGCCGGACGAGCCACTCCAGAATGCAGTGGTAATGATGGTGCTCAGGCTCTCTATCTGGCCGATAAGGCCCTGGAATCCCTCCACAGCGGTCGTGAAGTCAAGCTGTGATCCCGTGAGAAAATAATAACAAGGCCTTGCGCCAATCCTCACATTTCTTCGCACCAAATATCGCTGTCTCTCATATGAGGCAGCGTCATTGGGTAATGACGACACGGAGAATGCACACATGTTAGCTTTTATCTCTTTTATCGGTTTCACCCTGCTGGTGGCCGCTATTGCCTACTACAAAACACATAATACACATTTGACAGAATCTGCTGAGGGATATTTCCTCGGTGGCCGATCCATGACTGGCATGTATATCGGTGGCTCTATGCTGCTGATGAATCTTTCGACAGAACATTTGGTTGGCCTGAATGGATTGTCATTTCGCACCGGTTTTATCGTGATGGCTTGGGAGGTTATGGCTGCCATGACGATAGTGCTGTTTGCATTATTCTTTTTGCCAAAATATCTGAAGCTTGGTATCTCGACAATTCCCGAGTTTCTGGAACGGCGTTTTGACAAGCAGACCCTCACCATTACCTCCATTCTATTTCTCGGTATGTATGTTATTTCCCTGCTACCGATTGTGCTATATACCGGCGCGATTGCTCTGGAAAGCCTATTTCGTGTATCTGAGGTTTTCCAAATTGATAAGACGACAGCACTCTGGATCATGGTGTGGGGAGTCGGTGGACTCGGAGCTATATACGCCGTGTTCGGAGGGATCAAGGCCATTGCCGTAGCTGATACAGTCAATGGTGTTGGTCTGATTACGGGTGGTTTGATGGTAACATTATTCGCCTTGGCTTATGTAGGAAATGGCAATGTCTGGAGTGGCTTGGTTGAGGTATATGAGTTCAATCCAGGCAAATTCAACTCCATCGGAGCTGAAGACTCTCTCGTCCCGTTCTCAACATTGTTCACCGGTCTTATCATATCTAATATGTTTTTCTGGTGTACCAACCAATCTATTGTGCAAAAGGCGTTGGGGGCAAAAAATCTGGCTGAGGGGCAAAAGGGCGTATTGTTGTGTGCGTTCTTCAAGCTGATGATCCCTTCCATCATCATTCTCCCCGGTATTGTTGCTTTCCATATATTCCAAGGGCAGATTGATAATCCAGACCATGCATATCCTCGTTTGGTACAATTGGTATTGCCAGAGATGTTGGTTGGTTTCTTTGCCGCAGTGGTGGTAGGCGCTGTTTTTTCCACATTTAGTGGTGGACTCAATTCATCGGTGGCGCTATTTACCATCAACATCTATAAAAAGAGCCTTAAACCTGATGCTACCGAAGCACAAACAGTCGCAGTTGGGAAGTATCTTGGTCTGGGATTGGCGTTGGTGGCAATGATAGTTGCCCCCTTGGTTGCTAATGCGCCAGATGGACTCTTCTATCTCATTCAGCAATTGCAGGGAATTTTCAATGCGCCAATCCTGAGTGTCGTATTGGTAGGGTTGCTGACCAAGAGGGTTCCTGCCATTGCAGCCAAGCTGGGGTTATTGTTCGGGATGTCGGCTTATATTCTGTTCAATTTCGTTATCAAGATAGATATCCACTTTTTCCATCTGTTGGGGATTCTATTTGTGCTCAACGTGGTTTTCATGTTGTTGGTCGGCCATTTTTATCCTCAACGAGCTTATGAGGAGGTGTATACCGAACAAGTGGATATTCAGCCCTGGAGTCTGGTCAAGCCGGTTGCGGTGCTCATCGCCCTTGGGGCCATTTCAATGTATGTATTCCTTGCGCAAAATGTACCTACATGGCTGATGAGCCTTTACTATCTAGTGGCGTTTGCCTCCCTGGGCTATATTTTCTGGGCTATAGGTCGTGAGCTTTTTGGCGCTTCTCGTACATTGGTGGTGGAAGCTGAGGATTGAGTTGTTCTTGATATCGACGCCCCCTTCATTAGGGGGCGTCCCTATTTGTAATATCTGGAGATAGTATTCCCATGTCGTTGGACCAATCCCTGTTGCCAAATATTTGCCACTTTCTTTCCTCCACAGACCCGTTCGATCTTTTGCGAGAGTCCGAGTTGAATTTGTTGGCGGGACAGATTGAGATCTCTTATTGGTCTGCGGGGGAGGTATTGCCAGGTGAGCGCATCGTAGGGAAGGGGCTTTTTGTCGTGCGCGCCGGCGCACTTGAACAACGCTATCCAGATCAGAGTTTACGTGCCCGTTTGGGCAGTAGTGATCTGTTCGGATTCAGCCAGCTCGAACGGGAAGGTGATTGCGACTATCAGGTCATAGCGATCGAGCCTGCCCTTATCTACTGTATTCCGAAGCCGGTGCTCTATGAGGTAATGGAGCAGAATGACTCACTCAAAGAGCATTTTGCCGAGGCGGAACACCGGCGCCTGGCTTCTGGACAGCGGCGTGATCGTCCCTCCGATGAGGTGCTTTTTTCTCTTCAGCCGGTTTCAGTTATGGTCAATCGTAAGATGGCGGTGGTATCGCCGGAAACATCCATACATGAGACCGCAATGGTGATGGTTCGTGAGCATAGATCCAGTGCCTTGATCATGGAGGGAGGAGCCTTGCTTGGTATTGTGACCGATAGAGACATGACCAAACGGGTGATCGCTCAGGGGTTGCAATTTGATCAGCCGATCAGGTTGGTAATGAGTTGCAACCCATGCACGATTGACAGTAAGGCCCCCTTGATACAGGCGATGGAGCTGATGATGCATCATAACGTGCGAAGCTTGCCCGTCATTGAGCAGGGGCGGATATGCGGGGTGTTGACGGCAACCAGTCTGGTACAGCGCAACCAGGCTCAGGCGGTATTTCTGATCAGTCGTATCTATCGGCAGGAGTCGGTGGCTGGGTTACAAACACTTGGTGTGCAGCGCCAAGCTTTATTTGAGGCCCTTGTTGAAGGGGGGGTACAGGCTGGGCGCATAGCCCAGATAATGACCCTCATTGCTGATGCCATTACTCGTCGACTTTTGCAATTGGCGGAGCGGGAGCTAGGGACACCACCATGCAGTTATGCCTGGATGGTTGCAGGTTCTCAAGCCCGCGGCGAGATGCATCCTTTCTCTGATCAGGACAATGCGCTGGTCTTGTCCCGTGAGGTTCAAGGAGAGGAACGGGAGTATTTTCGCCGTTTGGGGGAGTGGGTTTGCTACGGCTTGGCGGAATGTGGCTACCAACTCTGTCCCGGTCATATGATGGCATCCAACCCCGCCTGGTGTATGAGCCTTGATGCATGGTTGGCGCGTTATCGGATGTGGATTGCCAAGCCGGAGACCGAAGCATTGCTGCATGCCAGTGTCTTTCTGGATCTGCGTGCTCTCTATGGTGATCCCTCTTTAGTCAGCCGTTTGCAAGCCGGATTGGGGCGGCTCATTGGTAGTCATCCGCGTTTTTTGACTGTATTGGTGGCAAATTCTCTACGGGTTAGCCCGCCTCTTGGCCTGTTTCGCCAGTTTGTGCTGGCGAGAGATGGCGAGAATCGCAGTACCCTCAACATCAAGAAGCAGGCGATCAATCTGGTGGTTGAGCTAGCCAGAATCTATGCCTTGGCAGCAGGCAGCAGTGCAAGTGAAACCGCGACTCGGCTAGCTGATGCGGTGGCGGGTGATATTATCAGTGAGGGAAGCCGCAAGGAGCTGCTGGAAGCTTTTGAGTTTCTCAATCAGGTCCGTTTTCGACACCAGATCGATGCTATGCGGCAGGGAGCCGCACCCAGTAACGGTATTGTACCAACCAGCCTCAGCCAGTTTGAGCGCAATCACCTCAAAGATGCTTTTCGTATCATTGCACGTACACAGGAAGCCGCAGGCCAGCGCTTTCATGCCTCAGGAATATTGCGATGATAAGCTCTTTGCTGCGTTGGCTCGATCCCCTTTCAGCCCTCGAACGTCGGCGCTCAAGGGCATTGGCCAGATTTGGTCATGAGCCTCTGGTACGTCCGCTGTTGGCCCACTCTCTCCCTAAGGCCAGCGCCGATCCTTGGCAGTTACCTATGCTGGTACTGGACATGGAGACCAGCGGATTGAATCCAGCACAGGATCGTATTCTCTCAATGGGGTGGATACCCATTGTCGATGGAACACTGCGTCTTGGTGAGTCTTGCCACTACTATCTGGCTGCTGAAACGGTAAGCGCCGAGAGTTCGGTGATCCATCATATAACCCCTCAGGCTTTGCACGGTGGGCTTGATGAACGGGATGCCCTCTCCAAGCTGCTCGAGGCAATAACAGGGCGACTGTTGGTAGCCCATGGTGCCGCCATTGAACGACGCTTCCTCGGGGCACTGTTGGCTCGTCATTGCGGTATTGAGCATGAATTGCCACTGCCTTGGCTCGATACGTTGGCTCTGGAGAGATCGCTGCTTCGCAACCGGCAGGTGCCAAGGGCTGATTACAGGCTCAGTGAAATCCGCAAGCGCCGCGGTTTACCCCCTTATCTTGCTCATAATGCGCTAGCCGATGCCGTGGCGACCGGCGAGTTGCTTTTGGTCCAGATGAAAGAAATCCTGGCGGGTCAGCCGCGTGTTCTGGGGCCCCTCTATCGGCGAGTTCATGTCAATGGCATGAGGATATGAGCTGATAGAAACAAAAATTTCGCTCAGATCACAAAACGAACTTTTAATTTCATTTATTCTCTCAATTGAAACGTACATTCCGTACCAGAATGGCATGAAATGAGATCCGGCCCTGTGCCGGTCAGAGCAGGAGAGGAGTTTATGACACAGGTTCGCATTGGTCTGATAGGAACAGGTTATATCGGCAGGGCTCACGCAATCGCTTTTTCCCAGGCCCCCACCGTGTTCCCCCTCAAGGGGGAGTTGGTGTGTGAGATGGTGGCAGAGATTACCCCTGAGCTGGCAAAACAGAGGGCACAGGAGTTTGGTTTTCGACGCTCGACCGGTGACTGGCGTGCTCTGGTCGCTGATCCGGCTATCGATGTTGTTGATATCTGCTCACCCAACCATCTGCACAAAGAGATGGCGCTGGCGGCCATTCGTCACGGCAAGCATGTTTACTCGGAAAAACCCCTGGCGCTGTGTGCCGCCGATGCCCGCGAGATGGTTGAAGCCGCCAAATTGGCCGGGGTCAAGACGTTGGTCGGTTTCAACTACATGAAAAATCCCACCGCAACCTTGGCTCGCGAGATCATCGCCAGCGGTGAGATTGGCGAAGTGGTGCATTTCTACGGTACCCATAACGAAGACTACATGGCTGATCCGCAAGCGCCCATCCATTGGCACTGTTTCAAGGAAACCGCTGGCTTGGGGGCGCTTGGCGATCTTGCCGCTCATATCGTCAACATGGCCCATTATCTGGTCGGTGATATAGAGCAGGTATGCGGGGATCTGCAGACGGTTATCACCCACAGGCCAGAGCGTGCAGGCGCCACTACCCTGGTGCCCGTCGAGAATGAGGATCAGGCCCATGCCATGGTGCGGTTTGCGACGGGTGCTCGCGGCCTTATCGAAACCTCTCGCATCGCGTGTGGCCGCAAGATGGGGCTCAGTTACGTGGTTACCGGCACTAAAGGGACCCTCTCTTTCACTCAGGAGCGAATGGCCGAGCTCAAGCTCTATCGCCATGATGACCCTGTCGCTCGCCAAGGCTTCAAAACCATACTGGTGGGTCCTGCTCACACCGATTATGCCCCCTTCTGTGGTGGCGCCGGACATGGCATAGGGTTCAACGATCAAAAAACGGTGGAGGTTCGCGATCTGGTCGATGCCATCGCCACCAATGGTTCCCTTTGGCCGGATTTCGAGGAGGGATGGAAGGTTTCAAGGGTGCTGGACGCCATTGCTTTTTCCCATGCCCATGCTCGCTGGGTTGATGTCAGCGAATGCTAGGTGGCGCAGTGCCCATTTTCCCGTGGCCGCTGTGGCGGATCACTGCTCCCGAGGGAGCCAGCTTGGAGCTATGTATGATCAATAACAAGAAACTCGATCTGATTTGCCTGGGACGGGTTGCCGTGGATCTGTATGGACAGCAGATTGGTGCGCGACTTGAGGATATGGGCTCATTCGCCAAGTATCTGGGGGGATCGTCAGGTAACGTGGCGTTTGGTACGGCACGTCTGGGCCTTAAATCCGCAATGCTTGCCCGGGTGGGAGATGAGCATATGGGCCGTTTCCTGCGCGAAGAGCTTAATAGAGTGGGGTGTGATACCAGCCATCTCATTACGGATCGGGAGCATCTCACCGCGCTGGTGATCCTGGGCATCAAAGATCAAGAAACATTTCCTCTGGTTTTCTATCGTGATAACTGTGCCGATATGGCGCTTACCCGTGCCGATATTGACGAGGGATTCATCGCCTCCGCCCGTTGCCTTGCTATTACGGGTACCCATCTCTCCCATCCCAAGACCCGCGATGCGGTGCTTACCGCGCTCGATTATGCCCGCCAGCACGGGGTCAAGACCGCCATCGATCTCGATTATCGCCCGGTATTGTGGGGGCTGACTTCTTTAGGGGATGGCGAGACCCGTTTCATCGCCAATGAACAGGTCACCGCCCGGTTGCAGGAGGTACTTGGGCAGTTCGATCTTATCGTCGGTACGGAAGAAGAGTTTCATATAGCTGGAGGGTCAACGGATACCATCAAGGCACTGCGCCGGGTACGTGAGCTGACCGGGGCTGAGTTGGTATGCAAGCGCGGTCCACTTGGCTGCTCTGTATTTACAGGCGAGATCCCGGACTCGCTGGATCAAGGGATCACCGTCCAGGGGGTTCGCGTCGAAGTGCTTAACGTGTTGGGCGCTGGCGATGCCTTCATGTCGGGTTTGCTACGTGGTTATCTCAATGGTGAAGGGTGGGAGCGCGCTTGCGCATACGCCAACGCGTGTGGGGCTCTCGTCGTCTCACGTCATGGTTGTGCTCCCGCAATGCCGACAGCCATCGAGCTTGATAATTATCTGGATCGCTCAGCCGAGGTGTTGCGTCCTGATCTGGATCCACACCTCAATCACCTGCACCGTGTGACAACCCGTGCCAGTCAATGGGGCGAGTTGTGTGTCATGGCTTTTGATCATCGCAGCCAGTTTATCGAGATGGCCCGCGAAGCTGGATCCTCGCTCGATCGCATTGCCCCCCTGAAGCAACTTATCTATCGCGCCAGTTGTGAGGCCGTGGATATCGCAGGGCTGACTGGGAAGGCAGGTTTGCTGTGCGACAGCACTTTTGGTCAAGGTGTGCTCAATGCGGTTACCGGTCGTGGCTGGTGGATTGGGCGTCCTATCGAGTTGCCGGGGTCCCGTCCACTGGCTCTCGAGCATGGCAATATCGGTACGCAACTGGCCAGTTGGCCTCTCGAGCATGTGGTCAAGTGCCTTGTTTTTTGCCATCCGGAGGATGAGGCCGCACTGCGCTTGGAGCAAGAGCGTATGGTGCAAGAGGTCTATCGTGCCTGCTGTGAGAGTGGCCATGAGTTGTTGCTTGAGGTGATCCTGCCGGTGGACATGGCTCGTTGCGATCAGCTCTATATCAGAGCTGTACAGCGATTTTACAACCTGGGGGTCAAACCTGATTGGTGGAAGCTCCCCCCGATGGGACGCCAGGGTTGGCAAGCGCTCGAGCAGGTGGTCACCGAACGTGATCCCTATTGTCGCGGGGTTGTCTTGCTCGGTTTGGACGCACCGGAGGCCGAGTTGGCGGCGGGTTTCGCCGAAGCCGCATGCAGTCCCTTGGTAAAAGGATTTGCAGTCGGGCGCACTTTGTTTGGTGCCCCTTCACGGGCCTGGCTTGCCGGTAATATCACTGATGAGCAACTGGTTGGCCAGGTCCGGGACAACTACCTGCGTCTGATCGCCCTGTGGCGTCAGCGCACAATGCAATGATTGGAATGTGACACTTCAAAGGAGCATAAGCATGACTGTACAACTCGGAATCAACCCGCTGACCTGGACCAATGACGATCTTCCCTCGCTCGGCGCTGACACACCTCTTGAGACCTGTCTGCGTGAAGGCAAGCAGGCTGGTTTTGCAGGTTTTGAACTGGGTAACAAATTTCCTCGTCAGGCGAGTGTGCTGGGGCCGATTTTGGCGCGCCATCAACTCAAACTGGTTTCTGGTTGGTACTCTGGTGAGTTGCTGAGCCGCAGCGTTGAAGAGGAAATTGCTGCGGTACAGGATCACCTGACCCTCCTGCGCGAGCTTGGTTCCAACGTCATGGTGTTTGCCGAGGTAACCGGTTGCATCCATGGTAACCAGCAGATGCCGGTACACCTGCGCCCTACCTTTCCTGCAGATCGTTGGGAGGAGTACGGCCGCAAGTTGACTGAATTTGCCCGTTATACCTTGAGCCAGGGGGTAAAAATCGCGTATCACCACCACATGGGAACCGTCATCGAAACCGAACAAGACATTGATAACCTGATGCGCCATACCGGCGATGAGGTCGGGTTGTTGCTCGACACAGGCCATCTGACTTTTGCTGGCGCTGATCCGGTGGCTGTGGCAAAGCGTTGGGCTCATCGCATCAACCATGTGCATTGCAAGGATGTCCGTGCCAAGGTGCTGGCAGATGTGAAAAATCGCAAGTTGAGTTTCCTGAACGCGGTATTGGCTGGTGTGTACACGGTACCGGGAGATGGCTGTGTTGATTATGGTGCCCTGTTCCCGATCTTGAAGGCAAATGGCTATCAGGGTTGGCTGGTCGTTGAAGCAGAACAGGATCCGGCTATTGCCCATCCTATGACCTATGCCTCCATGGGCTATCAGAACTTGCATCGTTTTGCGCAGAATGCAGGGCTTATCTGACCATATGGCGCGGCGGGGGAGGCCTCGCCGCGTCTTCAAAGGAGATTGGCATGTCTAAACTCTTGTCCCGCCATCACTCTCCGGATGGACAGGGCAGAACGCAGTGCATCACTCCAGCGTCTGCTGGCTGGCATCATGTGGGCTTCGAGGTTTATGAGTTGGCGGCGAGCCAGCGTATCGAGTTCGCTGCGAGTGAGGATGAACTCTGTCTGGTGCTGGTGGCAGGCATTGCGACCATCTCGACACCTCATGCCCGTTATCCGCGTATAGGTGAACGGATGAGTCCGTTTGAGCGGAAAAAGCCTTGGGCGGTGTACGTCACTCGTGGTGATAGTTGTTGTGTGGTGGCTGAAACACCATTGGAGCTTGCCGTATGTCGGGCGCCTGGCAAGGGGTCTACACAGTCACGGTTAATTCGGCCGCAGGATATTGGGGCCGAGGCGCGGGGGCGCGGTAACAACCGCCGTTTTGTACACAACATTCTGCCTGACACAGCGCTTGCCGACAGCTTGCTGGTGGTGGAAGTGTTTACCGAAGAGGGCTGCACCAGCTCCTACCCGAGCCATAAACACGATACCGACAATGTGCCTGATGAAACCTATCTGGAGGAGACCTACTACCACAGGATCAATCCTCCCCAAGGCTTCTGTTTCCAGCGAGTTTATACCGATGATCGCTCCCTCGATGAATCGATGGCTGTTTACGACAAGGATGTGGTCATGGCGCCCAGAGGTTATCACCCGGTCGCCACGTTGGCAGGTTACGATAACTACTATCTGAATGTGATGGCAGGGCCGGTGCGAAAATGGCTGTTTAGCTGGGAGGCTGACCATCAGTGGATCAATACAGAGTCCTATGCGCATACCAAGTCATCTCAATAACATCAATTTGTGTGGTTGAGCCTTTTATTATGATACCTGAGTGATTCAATTACTTATTTTTTTGTATTTTTGGTTTGGTGAGAAAGAAATAATTCGGAAAACAGTCCTTGTTTCCTACGTCAGGGTTCGGCTGAAGGCTGCCATCGATATGTTTGAAGTTAAACAGGCTCAGAAGCGGTCCGAGCACTGGTTTGGCAAGATGCCAGCAACGGCTAAGAAAAGCTAAAAAAAGAGCATAGAAAGAAGCGGCCTTGGTGGGCCGCTTCCTTCTTATTCAGTTGGTGAATTACCGGATACAAACTCAGCCCACGCATCCATCATTGGACGTCGCTGATCCAGCAAGTCCGTGCGGTGGTAGGCGGCTTCTACCTTGTTCTGCACTGTGTGAGCTAATGCTCGTTCAGCGAGATCCCGCGCATAGCCCTGCTCGCTGCACCAGTCTCGAAAGCTAGAACGAAAGCCATGAGCAGTGGCCATTCGGCCAGGTGTGCAACTCCCTGCTTTGGCTCTTCTCAGAAACATCGTCAACACTGTGTCTGAGAGCGGTACTTGGTCTCTGGGGGATGGGAATACCAACTCGTCATGTAATCCCCTTAACCCTTTCAGGATTTCGACGGCACGAAGAGATAACGGAACACGATGTTGTTGTTTGGCTTTCATACGCTCGGCAGGCAAAGTCCAGACCCTTGCCTCCAAATCGACTTCTGACCACTTCATGGCTCTGACTTCACCTGAACGGCAAGCAGCCAGGATCAAGAACTCCAGCATGGAGCGGGTTACATCGTACTGTTGCGTTGTTCTCAGATGTTTTTGCACAAATGCAGGGATATCACGCCAAGGCATCGCAGGCTGGTGTTCTACCCGCACAGACTTGCTGGGTTGTGCCGGTAGTAAATGACCCACCACATCTACTGGGTTTGCAGAGGTATAGCCGTGAGCCCATGCCCAAGCCATCACTGCGTGTAGGCGCTGCTTAACACGGCTTGCTGTTTCCGGGATCGTCAGCCATATCGGTTGCAGAACTGAAGCGATATGAGCTGGGGTTATCGCATCAATGGAGATAGCGCCAATGGTAGGAAAGGCATATTGCTCCAATGTGGTGATCCATTGCTTACCGTGTTTGGGGTTCTTCCAACCTGGTAGCAAGCTTTCGTAGACCAATCTGGCAGATGCTTCCAACGTCGGGATCTTCGGCTTGTTCTGCTCCTGCAGTCGGACCTCTAGCGGATCCAGGTTATTCGCCAGCTGTTCCCGCATTGCCTGTGCGTCTCGAGCTGCATCAGCGATGGATATCTCGGGGTAAGTCCCGAGGCCTGCATTCCGCCGTTTCTTTGTCAGTGGGCTGACATAGCGGAATACCCACTTGCCTCTGCCCTTGGCGGTAGAAGGGTGTAGCGTCAAGCCTGTAACGCCACCGTGAGCAAGGGGTTTATCTTCCGGCTTGATGTTACGAGCTTTAGTATCGGTGAGGATTGCCATCAGGGAACCTCCTTGAGAATTGAATATGCCACGCAGTATGCCACCAAGCATGCGCAGTGGTAATATGTGATTGGGATGGATTGGACAATGCTTGGCTCTAACTTACTGATAGTAAATGGCGTGTTGGGTTTGCGTGGAGTTGATTGGACTTGATTGCGGCGGGCACCTCCTCCGCCATTTATTGAGCCAAAAAGGCCATCCGAAAGGATGGCCTTTTTGCTATTCAAATCCCCGCTGTCATTCCGCCTCTGACTGGGCAAGCCATCTTTATTCACGTTTTTCAGGCCGTTGGCCAAGGCTGACGCTTGCGATTTTCCTGCCTGTTTGCTCGCGTTCATTGCGAGACTATCACCGGGCAACCAGCGTCTTGATCGTCTCCGTTGGCCCTGATATTCGCACAGTTCGGTGGGGATCCCGTCTCGCTGGCTCATCCGCCACAACTTGGACTCCTTCTGCAGCTTGATGCAGGAAGCGTAGAGGACTGTTGGTCCGCCGGTGAGAGGTCAGCCATGACGAATGTTGCAATGATTAACATCCGTAGGAGTCATGACTGGTCGCTGGTGGAACAATCTTGTTCTTCTGTAGCATTTCATTACAAAAATTACGGTTCGATAGCATAAAGTGTGGGGCAGTTCTGATTTTCCTGTGTGCCGGGGTGTGTCATCTATTGACGCTTGTTAACATTCAGTATGTTTCCATGTTTGGCCACCTTATCTTGTGCATGATCCTCATACCCCGGAAATGAATACCCTGCACGCGCTGGAGCTTATCGGTCAGTTCGAGACGGCGGCTGACGAGCGCGCCATCGTGACCCTGCTGCGCGAACTGAGCGGCCGCATGGGATTCGACTATTTTCGCCTTGCCCTGATCTTCCCCAGCACCATCCAGCGTCCGGACGTCATCATCTTCAACGGTTGCCCACAGGCCTGGGTGGATACCTACACCGGCAGCGGCTTCTTTGCCATCGACCCCATCGTCAAGTGCGCCATGACCAGAAGCACGCCCATTCTCTGGGCCGATGTGGTGAACGATGATGAGCGTTGTAATGAACAGGGCCGGGAGGTGATGCAGCTGGCCAGCGAGTACGGCATTCGCGACGGTATCACCCTGCCCTGGCACGGTGCCAACGGCCATGTCGGCCTGCTCTCCTTTATTACCAGTACGCCTCGTACCAGCCAGCAATGGCTCTCTGCGGTGCCCTTTATCAGCTGGCTCTCCATGCATATCTTTGAGGCGGTGGCCCGGGTCTGTCTGGCGGGGCAGTCACCGCACGATGCGTTGAGTTTGCGGGAGCTGGAGGTGTGTCGCTGGGCGGCGGAGGGCAAGCAGGTGAGCGATATTGCCCAGATCCTCGGGATCACGCCCCGTACCGTGACGTTTCATCTGAACAATGTGGTCAACAAGCTGGGGGCGAGCAGCAAGAGCCAGGCCATCTCATGGGCATTGAAACAGGGGATGGTCAGGTTGAACGTGGAGATGGCGCTGGTGGCCAATGTGGATGAGGAGCAGTGATTCTGTTTGTGGCAAGCAACTCGTTGCGTAGATGGCAAGATGTTCCACTGCATGTGCAAGAATTTATGGTGCAATAACCTGCTGGTTGCAACTTTTTGCGCCACGCATCAGGCCGGCTTGCTTGATTGTTAGTTAATGCTTTGAAAAATATGGATAAAAAAGAGTGGCATGGTCGCTGCTAACTGGTTCGGTCGAGTGTCATTACCGTTCAACCAATCAGGAGCATACTCATGCCAACTCCATGTTATATCAGCATCGAAGGTAAAACCCAGGGCAATATCACCGCCGGTGCCTTCACTTCCGATTCCGTCGGCAACATCTTCGTGCAGGGCCACGAAGACGAGATGCTGGTACAAGAGTTCCAGCACGTCGTCACCGTACCGACCGATCCGCAATCCGGTCAGCCTGCTGGTCAGCGTGTCCACAAGCCGTTCAAGTTCACCGTGGCCCTGAACAAAGCCGTGCCGCTGATGTACAACTCCCTGGCCTCCGGCGAGATGCTGCCGAAAGTGACCCTGAAGTGGTACCGCACCTCCGTCGAGGGCAAGCAGGAGCACTTCTTCTCTACCGTGCTGACCGATGCCACCATCGTCGACATCGACTGCCAGATGCCGCACTGCCAGGATCCGGCAAAGTCTGACTTCACCCAGCTGATCCAGGTCTCTCTGGCCTATCGCAAGATTGACTGGGAGCACACTGTTGCCGGTACTTCCGGTGCGGATGACTGGCGCGCACCGATCGAGGCCTAATTCTCGATCTCTGATTGCCGTTATTCCTTGTAGTGCACCCCATGGCCTGGTGATGGCAGTGTCAGCTGTCGTCAGGCCAGTGCAAGCTTTCTCCGACCCGTTCAGCTGGATGCGGTCGGAGCTTTTGTGTTTTGCCATATGGCTGCGAGCCGACCTTATTGCAAAGCACAACAGAGGCCAGTCATCATGTGTTCCACCATTGCATCGTCCGGTGACATGCTCACCGATCAGGATGGGATTCCCCCATCGACAGTTGCCAGAATCGATGGCAAGCCGCTGGCCCCTTACGATAAATCCGACAATTCCCTCCGTCCGCACAGCATCTCTGGTCGCCTGCGTACTTTACGGTGTGGCGGCCACCCCATCACTGTGACTGGCACCGTCATTGGCGTGGTGATTGGCTCGGGCAGCGGACAGGCAGGTTAAGGAGCGCTTCATGGCAGACAGCACAGGATTACAATTTACCGTCAAGGTGGGGGCCCTGCCCGAGAGCACCTTCGTGGTGGCGGAGTTTGCACTGGATGAGGCGCTCAACCGCCCGTTCAACCTGCGCCTGGAGCTGGCAAGCGCCCAGCCCGACATCGACTTTGGCGCCGTGCTGGACCAGCCGTGCGAGTTGCTGGTGTGGTACAACGGCGAGCCGCAGCGGCGGGTGTGCGGGGTGGTCAGTGACTTCGCGCAGGGTGACAGCGGTTTTCGCCGGACCCGCTATCAGCTTCTGGTGCAGCCGGCGCTGTGGCGGCTGTCACTTCGCCAGAACTCCCGCATCTTCCAGGCGCAAAAGCCCGATGAAATCCTCAGCATCCTGTTGCAAGAGCACGGCATCACCGACTATGCGTTTGCGCTGAAAAACGAGCACGCCAAGAGGGAATACTGCGTTCAGTATCGGGAGAGCGATCTCGATTTCGTGAACCGCCTCGCTGCCGAAGAGGGGATGTTCTACTTCCACGAGTTTGAAGCGGGCAAGCACCGCATCGTGTTTGCCGACGACGCAGCCGCCCTGACCGCCGGCCCCGAGCTCTTCTTCAACCTCGGTAACCGCTCGCTGGAGCAAGGCCCCTATGTGCGCCAGTTCCACTACCGGGAGGTGGTACGCCCCTCGGATGTGGAGCTCAAGGACTACAGCTTCAAGACCCCCGCCTACGGTCTCTCCCACAAGAAACAGGGCGCAGAGCTCGAGCATCAGCGCGACACCTACCAGCACTTCGATTTTCCAGGTCGCTATAAAGAAGACCCGAGCGGCAAGGCCTTTGCCCAGCACAGGCTCGATGCGCTGCGCAACGATGCGGTGGCGGGCCAGGCTAAGTCCAACTGCGCCGCCTTGCAGCCGGGGCAGACGTTTTCCCTCACCGAACACCCCAACGGCAGCCTCAACACCGATTGGCAAATCGTGCGCATCCAGCACACCGGCTTGCAGCCGCAGGCGCTGGAAGAGGAGGGGGGCAGCGGCCCCACCGTCTACCACAACGAGTTCGGGGTGGTGAAAGCCAGCACCACCTGGCGAGCGCGCATCGGCAGCCCGGAAGCACCCCACAAGCCGATGGTGGATGGCCCGCAAATCGCCATGGTGGTGGGCCCCGAAGGGGAGGAGATTTACTGCGACGAGCACGGCCGGGTCAAGCTGCAGTTCCCGTGGGACCGCTACGGGTCGAGCAACGACCAGAGCTCCTGCTGGGTGCGAGTATCGCAAGGTTGGGCGGGTGGTCAATACGGCATGATGGCCATCCCGCGCATCGGCCACGAGGTTATCGTGAGTTTCCTTGAAGGGGACCCGGATCAGCCCATCGTGACGGGTCGCACCTATCACGCCACCAACCGGCCGCCGTATGAGTTACCGGCCAACAAGACCCGCACCGTGCTGCGTACCGAGACCCACCAGGGTGAGGGTTTCAACGAACTGCGCTTTGAGGACCTGGCGGGGCAGGAAGAGGTTTACATCCACGGCCAGAAAGACCTGAATGTGCTTATCGAGAACGACGCGGCCTGGCATATCAAACACGACGAGCATCGTGACATCGACAATGAGCGGGTGACCCGCATCAAGGCCAACGACCACCTGACGGTGGAGGGTGAGAAGCGCGACCAGATAAAGGCCGACTACTCACTGACGGTCGATGCCAGCCTGCACCAGAAGTTGGGGCAGTCCCTGCTGGTGGAGGCGGGCTCCGAGGTACACCACAAGGCGGGCATGAAGATAGTGATGGAGGCAGGGGCCGAGCTCACCCTCAAGGTGGGCGGCAGCTTTGTGAAGCTCGATGCCAGCGGCGTTACCCTCAGTGGCGGCTCCATCAAGATGAACTCGGGCGGCAGTCCGGGTTCAGGTTCCGGCTGGGATGGCAAGGCTCCCGTTCTACCAGGTAAT
This sequence comes from Aeromonas sp. QDB20, assembly GCF_027707805.1. Lineage (NCBI taxonomy): Bacteria > Pseudomonadati > Pseudomonadota > Gammaproteobacteria > Aeromonadales > Aeromonadaceae > Aeromonas > Aeromonas sp. QDB20. The sequence continues at coordinate 75,647 of NZ_JAPCJC010000004.1, forward strand.
GTCGAGGTGCCAACACCACCACCAGCAACGTTACCAGCCCCGGCCATCCACAAGAGCATGGAGTCCATGGCGCCGCTGGCCAAGCCTTGTCCAGCAGCCCCGCCACCTGTGCCCCCTCCGCCTGCCGGGGGGCCACCGGCTCCACCGCCCGCTCCACCCCAGCTTTCCGGAGGCCCAATGGTGCCACCGCCGCCGCCACCTGTTGCGGTCAAAGGGGAAGGCAAAAAGCCGGCAAAGAAGTGGGCGACGGTAGAGATATCCAAAGCGGATGAAGCACTCAGATACTATTCGGCGCAGGGGTACACATTGCTCAATAACTATTTGCGTGATCGCCCCTACAAGCAGCGAGAGGCCATCGATACCCTGCTTAGTCGCAGCTATTTGAATGATGAGCCGACATCTACGGGTGAATTTGATAAGGCAATGAAGGCCTATGTTGCCGATGTGGAGGCTGGTCTGGCCAAATTGCCGGCCTCACCTGAGTTGTCTTTCGTCTACCGGGGGCTGGCGCTGGACAAGCCGGAGCTTGCAGCCCTGAAAGAGCAGTTCACCGGGGTGGGCAATATCGTTGTTGAGCCAGGATTCATGAGTACCTCACCGGACAAGGCCTGGGTCAACGATACCTTGTTGAAGATCCGCTTGCCTGCCGGTCATGGTGGCCGTCTGCTGGGAGACGCTGCGCACTTCAAGGGCGAAGCTGAGATGCTGTTTCCGACGCAGACCAGGCTAAGGGTCGATCGAGTAGTTTCCTCCACGAGCGGTGATTTCGATACCTTGCTCAATACGATCCCAACCTCTGACAATGCATCGGATAACCGCAGCAGGATCAAGCGACTGATTGAGGTTTCCGTATTATGACGTTATTTGATTGGCTCGCTGGCGAGCAAGCGGGTGAGAGGTATGCCGTCATCGATGGAGCCCAGGCAGAGTCAGCCGTGGCGGATTTCTATACCTATGATGGAGAGAATGCCAATCCACTTTTTGCCGGTACCGCTTTCGATGAGCACTCTGCGTTGGGGCCTTGGTTGCTGCCTGCCCCTTCCACTGAGTTCATGATGGCCAATCCCGCTCTGAGCGGCTTCTACCTGATCAGCGACCAATCAGTGGAGCTGATCCGCCGCCATTGGCAGAGTCTGATAGAAGCGATACGCGAGGGAGAAGCAGTCTGGTTTCGTTTCTCTGACCCACGCATTTTCCTGCCCATGCTCAGCGCCATGACCCCTGATGAACGCGATAGTGTGCTGGGGCCCTGTTCCGGGCTCTGGATCCATGGCAAGGCCTTCGCTCGCACGCCTCATGCCCGGTTCCAACCCGCATTGCAAACCCCCTGGTTTCATATCCGGCCTCATCATCTGGCTGGACTCTACGACGAGAACCGTCATGCCTACATCTTGCGGCGGCGGTTATGGCAGACCATGACGGCTATGATGGAGCGCCATCCTGACCCGGCCGGGACCATTTTACCCACACTCAAACTGGCCAATCAGGATGGGCTGCAAGAGGATGTGCTCGATGGTGTGGTGGCTGGCGCCTTGGCCTTGCAGGCCAATCTGGCTCTTGAAGAGATACGGGGGCCATTGATGCTGACCGACGATGAACTGGTTCAGGTAGCCAACTGGCTGAACAAACATCACGAATTGACAGGAGCATCCTGATGGCGGCAGATCCCCACTGTATCCCTTGCGAACGTTATGATAACTGGGTAGAGGTAGACATTCGCGATGAGCACAACCGTTCGTTCAAGGGGCTCAAGGCCACTTTGACTGACGAAACCGGCAAGTCAGAGACAGTCACCCTGAAGGATGGACCCACTCTGGTGCGAGGTTTTGCAGTTGGTCCGGTGACAGTAAAAATCGAGACGCCAGCTTGGCTCAAGGCGGCGCAGTCCCGTGAGGCCCTCAAGGAGGGTGAGACTACACAGGTACCCGCCTATACAGACAAGTTATTCGGGCACTGCGACGTCAAACGAGAGCATATCAAGGTGACCACCGGTGACCTTTGTCTCACCGAGCCAGAACAGCCACTGCCGAAAGGGCATCAGTCAGGACAAGCCCAGCCTCCCCGTTTTTTCACCAAGCACTCCTACGTGATTGAGGTGAAGGGGTATCGGCTGAATATCCTGCGTATCGGTGTGTTCTTTGATGGCACGGCCAACAACACCTTCAAGCACAGGGAAGGGAAAAGTGCATTGGAGACAGCCTTGGCGCAATGCAGCCCGGAAGAGCAACAAGTATTGCTGGAACAGTGTTTTGAAGGGGCGTTACCTGATGGCTTGAATAACAGCGAGAAAAACGACGTCACCAATGTTGGCAAAGCCCATGACTTGTATCTTCCCCCAAGCAAACGCTCTCCTATCGTGAAGGTTTATGTTGAGGGGATAGGCACGACCCAAGGTGAGGATGATACCAGCTTGGGTCTTGGTGCGGATAAAGGTAATACCTCCAGCGCCTCACGTGTCGAACAGGCTTGTCGTACTCAGATTGTTGCGGAGATAAAAGAACAACTTGAAAGCATATTGCCCACTATTGAGTGCATTCATAAGGTCGAGTTCGATGTGTTTGGCTTTAGCCGGGGCGCCTCTGCTGCTCGCCAGTTTGTAAACCGTATCGATAAGAAAGGGGACCACCCACTGGTGGAGGCCATGGCTGCTGACCCCGATATTCCCTTGAAGGCGGGCTTTGACTGGGCCAGTCGCGATGATGTGCGTATTCAGTTTGTCGGGTTGTTTGATACCGTGGTCAGTTCCTATCTGTGGGGTAAACGTAATGTGACGCTGGCCCCTGACTGTGCCGAGCGGGTGGTGCATATCGTGGCGGCTGATGAGTGGCGTTATCACTTTGACTTGACCCGTATCACTGACGATGCAGCAGGCACCGCGATTGCGGACGGTTTTACCGAGGTCATTATTCCTGGCGCTCACTCCGATATTGGTGGAGGCTATTACAGCCGCTGGAGCCTGCGTGATCCTAATGCGGTATCCCCGTTAATTACAGAAAAGTGTGTGATCGCAACTTTCAATTCCGATGCGATGCCATACGTCAATCCAACCGATGCCCAATCATATCGAGATGCCCTTGCCTATGCCAAAATGCGGGCTGGACAAGGCTGGGGCAAAGGCGTTGTGTCCCTAGCTAGCCATCGTGATACAACTCAACTTGGCTATTTGAATGTGCGTCCTAGGCCACTGGGGCCGATCACGGGCAGTCAATCAGGGGGCCATAGGAACATCTGCGTCGATGTGGTGCTGCACCGGGTGGTGGAGGGGGAATATTCACGTATACCGCTGCACATGATGGTAGAAGCGGCGCGGGATGCAGGTGTGCCTTTTAAGACGTGGATATCACAAGGTGACAATGCCTACCGTTTGGATAGCGCACTTTCGTATCCCACAGTGAACTTGGCCAAACTCGATGAGCTATGGGTTGATGTGGCCAAACGGCGCGGAGAGGTGATCAACTTGGCTCGTAGTTTACCTGGCGAGCTGTACCAAAAGTTGCGGCTAAGTTATTTGCACTACAGCGCTGACACTGGACTGGTAAACACACCCAACAGGGTTGGTGACAAAGAAATCCGTAAGCTGACTGGCAATGATAAGGGAGGTTATTAATGCGCTGGATACTCTTACTGCTGCTGTTGCCATTAGTCGCAGCCTGTCAAGCAGCTCCCACAGGCCCCAAACAACTGGACTGGCGCCATATGGTAGGATCCAATGCTGATGAAATATGGGTGACGGAGGTGCTTTTTTATCGTCAGGGACAATTGGTAGATGCCTCAACCAACGGATCGTCGAGTCGCGTTGATGCAGAATCACTTCGTGCAAGGGACTATCGCTGGTTGATAACTGCTGGTCGCCGAGATATTCACCCCGCCCCCGATCGGGTAGAAGTGGAGTGGATTTCATTCCACGATAAAAAGCGCTATCGCATTAGCCTGGCCTTGCCAGCAGAGCTGGAACGCATGATTGCGCAACCTTATCGCATCAAAGTGAGGGATGAGTCGCGTGAAGTACGCCGAGATAACATTGGCTTAGGTATGGCCACCGGTGGTTATGTGGAGGCGTTTTTAACCAACGCCAAAGTGAAGCCTGATATCTTGCTGGCCAGGGGGATTGCTAACGAAATTCAAACCTCGCAAGACAAGGAAAATCCTGTCACCAAAGTATACAAAGAGTGGTTTGACGATTTTGATAAAGCATACGGTGATGCCTATCAACAGTATCCTACCCCCAGTGGTATGGACTGGGCACCTATCATGGATGCCTATCGTACCGCCCAACCCAAGACGGATACCGACCCAGTAAGGTAATACCATGGAGGTTGAAAGTGCCGGCTAAGGGTACCAAGCCAACATCACCAGATATCTTCCCGCGACAGCTCACGCCAGAGGAGATTGAAGCGCTTCGCCAAGACATGCGCCGCCGATATATTGACAATATGAAGGTGCTCGAGAGCATGAGTCTCTTCCATCTAGAGCAGGAAGTACCAACAAAAAGATGAAATATATCGTTGTATTGTTGTGGTTCTGCCTGTCATTGATGACCAATGCGGCGCCACAACCTTTGCCTAAATTTGCTTGGCGTTATGGTTCGGGCAGCAATATAGACCTTACTAAGAACACCAAGACGGAGTTCTATCTTGGAGGGAAACTGGTTTATGCCGACAGCTTGGCTGGAGGCGGGGCTGGAGGTTTATTTACCGACAGAATCAAGGGACATCGTTATTATTGGGCGGGCGGTGGAGGCCTGCCTACCGATGGCGTTTCCATCCCCGATAAAGCTGTGATTGAGTTGGTTTCCTTCCATGATCGCAAGCGCTACCGCATCAAGGTGGATTTACCTACCGATCTAGAGCAAAAAATGCGTCAGGTGTATTTAGTCGAAGGACGTTACGATAGACGAAATCGCCTCTATTTTGGTTTGGCTCCTGGTGGTTATTTCGAAGTCATGTTAACCGGGGGGGGATTACAACTCAGCCCTGATCTACTGCTCGCCCGTGGTATTGCCGAAGTTGTGACCGATGATTGGTATGACCAGAAAGTACCGATAGCACGCCAATATGGTATGGATGATTTCGACAAGAAATATGGTGAGCTATTCAAGCAATACCCAGTTCCTAATGGAATGGATTGGGCTCCCATCATGGATGCCCACCGTGCAGCCCAACCCGTCACCGATGTGAATCCTGTGGCTGAATAACGATTCTGTTTCATCTTGGCCAGCGATAAAGGTGAGTTGAATTACTCAGTGGGCCAATATTTTTACACAGTGCAATACAGCCCTAATGCCCCCATCAGCTTATGCCGATGGGGGTTTTTGTTTGTCTTTCAATGGTGGCCGGGGATCAGCCCAATCAGATGCTGCAGGCTTTTTTGACGGGGATGGCGGCGGGTGGCGAGGCTGATGCGGGTGGTGAGCGGTTCGGCGGCGATGGGGTGATAGCTGACGCCGTGGGGGTGCAGCTCGCTGACCGAGCGCGGGATGATGGCGACCCCGAAGCCGGCCTGCACCATGCCGACGGTAGAGATCACCTGCGGGCTCTGGCTGCCGAGGCGGGGGCTGAAGCCGGCCCGCTGGCAGCGCTGGGTGATGGCGTCGTGCAGCCCGGGTCCGAGCTCGCGGGGGAACAGGATGAAGGGATCCTGTGCCAGCGCCTCGATGGGGATGGCGCCACTGCCGGCCAGCGGATGGTGCAGGGGGAGGGCGATCAGCATCTCCTCCTCGTCGATGAGGTGGTGGGCCAGTGCCGAGCTGCTGCTGCAGGGCAGGCGCAGGATGGCGGCATCCAGCTCCTCGCTCACTAGGTCGCGCACCAGGTTGGGCATGCTGTTCTCGATGGGGTGCAGGCTGACCTCCGGCCAGGCCTGGCGAAAGTCGTGGATGAGTTGCAACACGCTCGGGTGCAGCACGGTGGAACCGGCAAAGCCGAGGCGCAGCGAACCCAGCTGGCCGCGAGCAATGCGTCTGGCCTTCTGCATGGCCTGCTCGGTCTGCGCCAGTATCCCCTTGGCATCCTGATAGAGGCTCAGCCCCGCCTCGGTCAGCTCCACACTGCGGGTCAGCCGGTGAAACAGCGGCGTGCCCACCTCCTGTTCGAATTTGCGGATCTGCTGGCTGAGCGGCGGCTGGGCCATGCCCAGCGCCTCGGCGGCGCGGGTGAAGCTCTGTTTGTCTGCCACGGCCACCAGGTAGCGCAGGTAACGGAATTCCATATCTGGTACGTCTCGAAGCTGATGGGTTTGGATATTGGTATCAAATTGTGATCTTGGTCACTATTGAATCCTGATTTGCCAACCTAACAGGATTGGAGGTGAAATCCAAATGGAAACCAATTCATCATGTGACTGCGCCATCGAGATCAGCCAGCAGTTTGCTCGCTGGCAGGCTCGCCAGGGGGGCGGCGAGGTCTACCAGAGTTCCCTGATGAGCGCACTGCTGGCGGGGGTTTATGAGGGGGAGACCACCATGGCCGACCTGTTGCGCCACGGTGACTTCGGCCTCGGGACCTTCAACCGGCTCGACGGCGAGCTGATTGCGTTCGAGCGCCAGATCCACCAGCTCAAGGCTGACGGCTCGGCCCGTCCGGCCAAGGCCGAGCAGAAGACCCCGTTTGCGGTGATGACCCACTTTCGCCCCTGCCTGCAGCGCCGCTTCGATCATCCCCTGAGCCGCGAGGAGATCCACCAGTGGGTGGACAGGTTGGTGGGCACCGACAACGTCTTCGTCGCCTTTCGGCTCGACGGCCTGTTCGAGCAGGCGCAGGTGCGCACCGTGCCCTGCCAGCATCCCCCCTACAAGCCCATGCTGGAGGCCATCGAGGCCCAGCCACTGTTCTCGTTCAGCCAGCGGCGCGGCACCCTGGTCGGTTTTCGTTGCCCGCCCTTCGTGCAGGGGATCAATGTGGCGGGCTATCACGAGCACTTCATTACCGAGGATCGTCGGGGCGGCGGCCATATCCTCGACTACGCCATGGGCCACGGCCAGCTGCAGCTGTCGGTGGTGCAACACCTCAACATCGAGCTGCCTCGCAATCCGGCCTTTCAGCAGGCCGACCTCAATCCCGCCGATCTGGACCGCGCCATCCGCGCCGCCGAAGGCTGAGCCCTTCGCTTAACAAGGAGTGACATCATGGAAAATCAACACTGGGCCTGTGGGGCCGAACTGGTGGTGCGCCATCTGGAGGCGCAGGGGGTCAAGCAGGTATTCGGCATTCCCGGGGCCAAGATAGACAGAGTATTCGATGCGCTGGAGGACTCTTCCATCGAAACCATAGTGGTGCGTCACGAAGCGAATGCCGCTTTCATGGCTGCCGCCGTCGGCCGGCTGACCGGCAAGGCCGGAGTGGCGCTGGTGACCTCGGGCCCGGGTTGCGCCAACCTCATCACGGGCCTTGCCACCGCCACCTCGGAAGGGGATGCCATGGTGGCGCTGGGCGGTGCCGTGCGGCGGGCCGATGGCCTCAAGCTGACCCACCAGAGCCTGGATACCGTCAGCCTGTGCCGGCCGGTCACCAAGTTCAGCGCCCAGGTGGGCACCGGCTCCGCCCTCTCCGAGGTGATGGCCAACGCCTTTCGCAGCGCCGAGCTGGGGCGGCCCGGGGCGGCCTTCGTCAGCCTGCCGATGGACATCATCAACGAGCCGACCGACGGCGCCATCCTGGTGCCGAGCGCCATCCCGGAGCCGGGAGCGGCCGACGAGAGCGGCATCGATCGGGCGCTGAGCCTGCTGGCGCGGGCTCGCAAGCCGGTGGTATTGCTCGGCCTGCTGGCCAGCCGGCCGGAGAACTCTCTCGCGGTGCGCGCCTTCCTCGACAAGAGCCGGTTGCCGGTGACCGGTACCTATCAGGCGGCGGGGGTGGTGGATACCCACCATTTCGATGACTTCGCCGGACGGGTGGGGCTGTTCAACAACCAGCCGGGGGACAAGCTGCTGCAGGATGCGGATCTGGTGATCTGCATCGGCTACAGCCCCATCGAATACGATCCCGTGTTGTGGAACGGCACCGGCGAGCGCCAGTTGCTGCACATCGATGCGCTGCCGGCGGAGATCGACAGCAGCTACTGCCCGGCGGTGGAGCTGGTGGGCTCCATCAGCGCCAACCTGGCGCGGCTGACCCGGATGCTGCATCAGCCGCTGGCGCGGGACCCGGCCATTACTGCCCTACTCGGCGAGATCCGCGCCCAGCGCCATCAACTCGCCGAACATGCCGGCCGGCTGGGGGGCACCCCCATCCATCCGCTGCGCATCGTCAAGGAGCTGCAGGACATCATCGGGCAGGACATGACCCTGTGCGTGGACATGGGCAGCTTCCACATCTGGATTGCCCGCTACCTCTACAGCTTCCGGGCCCGCCAGGTGCTCATCTCCAACGGTCAGCAGACCATGGGGGTGGCGCTGCCCTGGGCCATCGGGGCTGCCATGGTGCGCCCGGGGGAGAAGATCATCTCGGTGTCCGGTGACGGCAGCTTCATGCAGTCGAGCATGGAGCTGGAGACCGCGGTGCGGCTCAAGTCCAACATAGTGCACATCATCTGGGTCGATAACGGCTACAACATGGTGGCGATGCAGGAGGAGAAAAAGTACAACCGCAGCTCAGGGGTGAGTTTCGGCCCCATCAACTTCAAGGCCTATGCCGAGTCGTTCGGGGCGGCCGGGTTTGCCGTCACCTGTGCCGAGGATCTGCGGGCGACCCTGCGCGCCGCCATGGCGGTGAGCGGGCCGGCGGTGGTGGCCATCCCGGTGGATTACAGCGACAACCACCTGCTGATGGAGCAGCTCAGGCCCGAAATGCTCAGTTAAGTTGGAGCTTAACCGGCAGACTGCTTGCAGTTCGCCTCAAAGCAGAGCGCCCCTTGCCAATTGGCAAGGGGCGCTCTGTCATTGCGAGAGGGCTATTTACTCAGGGCATGGGTGAGGAGGGGGGCAGCACCATGGGGCCGGCCACCGCACAGGCAGCCTCGTCACCGCGCAGCACCCGCACCAGCTCGAGGGCGAACTCGATGGCGGTGCCCGGTCCCTGGCTGGTGATGAGGTGATGGGCCTGGTCGGTCACCACCCGCGCGTGACTGAGCTGCGCCGCGGGCAGGCGGGCCTGAAAGCCGGGATGGCAGGTGGCGCGGGCTTCCCCCAGCAGATCGTGGTGCAGCAGCACCACGGCGGGGGCGGCGCAGATGGCTGCCCGCCAGCGCTGCGCTGCCACCTGCGCCTTGAGCAGGGCGATGGCGCGCGGCGTATCGCGGATAACCTCGCTGCCGGGCAGGCCACCCGGCACCACTATGGCCTCGAACTCCTGATCCGCCAGCTCGTCGAGGTGGCAATCCGCCACCAGCTGTACCCCGCGGGAGGCCCTGATCTGGCGCTGCCCGGCGGGGCAGCAGGAGGCCAGCACCACCTCGATGGCCCCGCGTACCAGGGTATCGACGATGGCGACCGTCTCTATCTCTTCCGACCCGGGGGCCACCAGTACCAGTACGCTCATCCGTTGCTCCTTGCATTGGCGAGCCCGATGGGCTCACTGCTTCTCTTTGATGGCCTGATAGAGACCCTGATTGACCGGCACCGCAATGCCGTGGCAAGCGGCCCGGGCCAGCAGGAAGCCGGTGATGGCCTCGATCTCGGTCTCGCGTCCCTGCTCCATGTCCTGATACATGGAAGAGTAATTGTCGGCGGTGAGCTCCACCACCGTCATGACCCGGCGCAGCAGCTCATCGCTGCCGGTGGGCTGGCCTTCGGCCTGCATCACGTCCGCCACTTCCACGCAAATCTGCTGCAGGGCATCGGCAAAGCGCGGGCCGGCCAGCTCGCCATTCTTGAGCTTGTAGAGCGCGGTGAGCGGGTTGATGGCGCAGTTGACCGCCAGCTTCTGCCACTGGCGCGCCTGGATCTGCTCATCCCAGCCAGCCTGGCCGAGGGCGGCCGCCAGCTCGTCCGCCAGAGCGGCATGGGCTCTGGCCGCCTCGTTGACCGGGCCGAGCCAGGTTTCGCCCTTGCCGGTGTGGCGGAACACGAAGTGGCCGCTCTGCATGGCGCCGTGGCTGGTGACCCCGGCGATGACCGGATTGTGTGGGAACAGCGCGACCACCTGCTCGGCGATCCCCATGCCGTTGTGCAGCAGCACGATGGGCACGTCGGTTGCCAGCTGGCCCACCAACGGGGTCAGCGCCTCGATGACCTGACCGGCCTTGGTCATCACCAGCAACCGCTGGATCTGACCCGGCTGGTCGACGAAGCCGCGCTCGATGTTGATGAGCTGGGTGTTGCCCTCCAGCGAGGTGAAGTCGATGCCGGGGTGCAGGGTGGCGCGGTGGCGCTCGCGCAGCAAGACGCGGGTGGACTGGCCGCTTTGAGTCAACAGGGAGGCAAACACACCGCCCAGGGCGCCGCAGCCCAGCAGGGTCCATTGGGGGGAGGGGGTGTGTCGACTGTGTGTCAGGTTGTAATCGCGTGATCCGCTTGGCATGGAGAGACTCAATCAAGGTAGGGGCTGCATTCCAGTCAACCACCTGCCGGGGATAAGTGAAGATGTCGCCTGGCGGACACCTGGAACGGGTTCATGATCTTGCTGCGAGGTCGTGATCAAGGCTTGTACGAGGCTTGCGCATGTGAAGCCGGAAGCCCATCTATTCATATACAAGCGGGCTTCTGCGCTGCGCCTCACCTGGCTTTCGACCTCTCGCGACAGATACTGAACAGGTTCTAACGGGTCTCGCCATTCCTGTGCGCAGGGGATTCTAGCAGAGCAGTCCCATCGAAATCAGCAAATTTGCCGTAATTCTGGTAGATTTGCCCCCTTATAGCGCAACATGAGGAGCCCACTATGCCGTCATTCGATATTGTCTCTGAAGTCAAAATGAACGAGGTGTTGAACGCCGTCGACAACGCCAATCGTGAACTGGCGACCCGTTTCGATTTTCGTGGTGTTGAAGCCAGCTTCGAGTTGAACAAGGAAGAGGTCAAACTGGAGGCCGATGCCGATTTCCAGCTCAAGCAGATGGTCGAGATCCTGCGCGGTGCCCTGCTCAAGCGCAACATCGAGAACAGCTCCATGGACGTGGGTGACAGCGTTCACTCCGGCAAGCGCTTCCACCTGACCGTGAAGTTCAAGCAGGGGATCGACAAGGAAGTTGCCAAGAAGCTGGTGAAGCTGATCAAGGATTCCAAGATCAAGGTGCAGGCCGCCATTCAGGGCGACGAGGTGCGGGTCACCGGCAAGAAACGCGATGACCTGCAGGAGACCATGGCGCTGGTGCGTGGCGCCGAGCTAGGCCAGCCGATGCAGTTCCAGAATTTCCGCGACTGATGGATGGCCGGGGAGGGCGTGGCTTTCCCTTTTAGCCGCCATCGAGCCATAAAAAAACCGGAGCAGCTGCTCCGGTTTTTTGTATCCCTGATACCCGTTCGATTAGAACTTGTAGGTAACGGAGAAGTAGTGGCTGAAGCCAGAGCTCTTCCACGGGGTACCGTCGTAGGCGGTGGAACCGTCTTTGGTGCCGTAGGCATCCATGAAGTACTTCAGGCCGTAACCGACGGCGTAGCGGTCGGAGTGCCAGTAGATACCGTGGAAGGTAGCCAGGTTGTCGCTGGTACGGTCAGCACGGTTGTGGGTGTCCAGGTCGAAGGCGTAGTCCAGGTAACCCTGATAGGAGACGAAGCTGCCGTTGCTGAAGGTGTAGAAAGGCTTGAACCAGTTCATGGCGAACCAGTAACCGTTCCACTCACCCTCTTCTTCGGTGAAGAACTGGTTTTCGGTGGCGTGACGAGCATACAGGTTCATGCCCACTTTGCCGAACCAAGGCACTTGTACATCAGCACCCAGACCGATCATGTTTTCCATCTGGTTGTCGCCGATGTTGTTCAGAGAGGCGATGTAAACCTCTTGCACCGGACCGAAGGAGAGATCTTTACCAGTCAGCGCATCCAGAGACATACGCGGCGCAAACTTCATGAACAGGTTCTGACCCTTGTGCTTGTCGCTGTGACGGGAGTCGAAGATATCGAAGACGTCGACGTAACCGTACAGGTCAAACAGGCCGGAGCGACCACCGAATTCCATTTCGAAGTAGGTGTCGTTGTAATCTTCAGCACCTGCAGTGAAAGGACGTTGGTCGATGGTGTGCATGACGTTGAACTGCATCCACTTGTAGTCGTTCTTGTGGATGTCACCGCTGTAGTCAGCAGCGAAAGCCGGGGTAGCGGCGGCAGCCAGCAGACCGGCACCGATCAGAGTCTTGGTAAATTTGGCCATTTTATTGGTCTCTTGTGCGTTAGTTGAGGTTTTCCGTAGCCTGCCCACAAGGAGCGGAAGGGATTCTAGCCAAATAAATTCACCGGATAAACCAGCACCAGGGAACTTTATTCGGAAGTGTGAATCTAATCACCCCCAATTTTACGCAAACGCTTGCTATTTGTCCGATTGCGGTAACAAGGCACTTCCTCGTTTGGCAACCAACACGATCAGGATCAGCACCGGAATGCCAAGCAGGCTGGTGCTGATGAAGAAGCTGCTGTAGCCGAACTGCTCGACGAAGCGGCCGGAAAAGCCCGCCAGCAGCTTGGGCAGCAGCAGCATCACCGAGCTGAACAGGGCGTACTGGGTGGCTGAGAAGGCCACGTTGGTCAGGCTCGACAGATAGGTGACGAAGGCGGCTGTGGCGATGCCGGCACTGAGGTTGTCCAGCGAGATGATCAGGGTCAGCAGCTCGAGGTTGTGGCCCACCTCATTGAGCAGGGCAAACAGCAGGTTGGTGCTGGCGGTGAGCAGGGCGCCGAGGAACAGGATGCGCAGGGTGCCAAAACGCATCACCAGCACGCCGCCGAGGGCGGCCCCCACCAGTGTCATGATGACCCCGTACACCTTGGTGATGGTGGCCACCTCGGTCTTGCTGAACTGCATGTCCACATAGAAGCTGTTGGACATCACCCCCATCACCACGTCCGAGATGCGATAGCAGGCGATGAGCCCGAGGATCAGCAGGGCGGAGCCGCCGTAACGGCGAAAGAAATCGGCGAACGGACACCAGATGGCCTCGTAGCTCCAGGCACCGAGACCGGCCAGCCCCGCCGGCCAGCCACGGGCGAGCAGCAGGCTCTTGCGGGCCGCCTGTTGCTCATTCTGGGCGGCAAGATCGATGACGGGTTCGTGGCAGAACAGGGTGGTGATGACGCCGAGGGACATCAGCCCCGCCATCAGCAGATAGGTGAGCTGCCAGCCGCGATAGTCGTAGCCGTCGTTGCTGCCGAGCCAGGCGGCCAGCGCCAGTGCGCCGGCCCCGGCCATGATCATCGCCAGCCGGTAACCAGTCATGTAGGAGGCCGCCATGGCCGCCTGCAGCCGCTCGGGGGCCGACTCGATGCGATAGGCATCGATGACGATGTCCTGGGTGGCGGAGGCGAAGGCCACCAGCAGGGCAAACAGGGCCAGCTGGGCGAGCTGGGTCTTGGGATCGCAAAAGGCCATGCCCACCAGCGAGGCGGCGATCAGCAACTGGGAGAAGAGCATCCAGCTGCGGCGCCGGCCCAGCCAGCGGGAGAGCAGTGGCAGCGGCAGCCGATCCACCAGCGGTGACCACAACCATTTGAAGCCATAGGCCAGCGCTACCCAGCTCATGTAGCCGATGTCGGTCAGGCTGACATCCGCTTCGCGCAGCCAGAACGAGAGGGTGCCGAACACCAGCAGCAGCGGCAGGCCGGAAGAGAACCCCATGGCAAACAGGATGAGAACCCGAGTCTCAAGGTAGACGGCGAGCGAGTCTCGCCAGCTCGGTGTACGGACAGTGTTCAAATACCTGACTCCTCTGGGAAAATTGCGCCATTTTGTCAGGTTCGGGTTGGATAGCCAAGGCAAGCCGGGCAGGGGAGGGCACTATATTCAGGGGCGCAGGCCGATGCAGTGGCGCGGCAGCGGCCCGTCCGTGGTCAGGAAATTGGCGCACTCCATCAGCTGCAGGCGCAGCCAGACGTCGGCGATGATCTGCTGTTCATCCCACTGATGCAGGCTGTGCAGCAGGTGCCAGAACACCCCCTCCTGCTCGGAGGCCGGGGTCTTGTCGGCGGGGACATGGGGCAGATCCTGCCAGTGGGACAACAGCTGCCAGCTCAGATCTTCCAGCTGCTGATAGGGGATCTCTCGTGCCAGAAAGTGACGAACCGTCTGGGCCAGCGGGATGGCGTGCTGGGCGATGTAGTCGTTGCAAGTCACCGGAACCTCCTTCTCCTCTCGTGGGCCTGGCCCCGGATATCGGGGCAAGGCCAGAGTATAGAAAGGGGCGCCGGCGACCCGGACCGCGGGGATGACGGATTGTGATCCGCTCCGCGTTATTTGTCCGCCAGCAGGATCACCTTCTTCAGGATGATGGGGCTGGTGGGCACGTCGTTGGCACGCAGGATGGGGCTGTAACCGGTCTGCACCTGGGCCAGCTTGTCCAGTACCTCCATGCCCTGCACCACCTGGCCGAACACGGTGTAACCGGCGCCGGCATTGGCGTTGAGGTTGTTGTTGTCGACCAGGTTGAAGTAGAACTGGCGAGTGGCGCTGTCGACCGCCTGGGTGCGGGCCATGGCGATGCTGCCGCGCTTGTTGGGCAGGCCGCCCTTGGACTCGTTGACCACGGGGTCGAAGGTGGGCAGTTGCTGGAACTGCTGGTTGTAGCCGCCCCCCTGCACCACAAAGTCCTGGATCACCCGGTGGAAGATGCTGCCGTCATAGCTGCCATCGGCTACGTAGCGCAGGAAGTTCTTCACCGTCTGCGGCGCCTGCTTGGAGGCCAGCTCCACCACTATGTTGCCGTGGTTGGTCTCCATCCTGACCTTGGGGCCGGCGAACGCCAGCGGGGCGATCAGCATGGCCAATAACCAGAGTTTTTTCATTTATTCGCTCCTTGCTCAGCTCGGCTGACCCTTGAGATAACCGCGCAGGGCGGTGTCAGCCATGATCTGCTGCAGTACGCTGCCCAGCTGCTGGTTCAGGGTGGACTCCAGTTCGGCCATGCTCGGCTCGCCCGGGCCTTCCTTGCTGGAGGACATGTTGAACTGTTTGGTCAGCTTGCTGCCCTGGAAGTCGGCGATCACCTGCAGGCTGACGCGGGACTTGGTGACATAGGTGAAGGTCTTCTCTTCTACCGTGACCGCGGCAGTGGAGATGGCCAGAGTCAGGTTGGTGGTGCCGCTGTTGCCTACTTCCAGGCCCTGGCTGCGCAGCCCTTCGGCGAGCTTTTCCGCCAGCAGGCTGTTGAGGGGCTGGCTGCTGTTGACCAGTACCGCGGCCTTCTCTTTTTTCTTGATGGAGAAGACGTAGGCGGCTTCACGCTTGTCCACCCCTTCCAGGGTGATGCGGTTGCCCGAGTAGTACTGCTGGTTGGAGGGGATCACCTGTGGATTGAGCAGGGCGCTCTCCGGCCAGTGAGTCGCACAACCACCCAGCATCAGGGCGGCCAGCAGCAAGAGTGACTTTTTCATCATGGGTTTCCTTTCGCGTTTGATGGCGTTTAACGTTTGATGGCTTTCAAAATAACGAATTTGCTGTTCGACGCAACGACTTGTGCGTTGGCGAACAGGCGCTTGAGCTTGTTGTGATAGTCCAGATGACGGTTGCCCACTATCCAGAGTTCCCCCCCTTTGGGCAACAACCGGTGGGCGTCGCTGAACATCTGCCAGGCGATGTGGTCGGTGATGGCCTGCAACTGATGGAACGGCGGGTTGCAGAGGATCCGATCCGCCGAACCGGCAGGCACGCCGTCGAGACAGTTGTTGACCATAAAGTGGGCGCGGGGCAGGGCCGCCGGCAGATTGTGCTCGACGTTGAGCCGGGCCGAGGCGACCGCCATGCGGGACTCGTCGACGAAGGTGACCTCCACCTCGCTGTCGCGCGCCAGCAGGGAGAGCCCCAGCACGCCGTTGCCGCAGCCCAGATCGATCACCTTGCGGGCGCTGTGGATCGGCAGATTGTCCAGCATGAAGCGGGCGCCGATATCCAGACTGGTGCGCGAGAACACGTTGGCATGGTTATGGATGAGCATGTCGGTGCCCTCCAGTGGCCAGACCGTGGGGAAGGGGTTGGCCAGCGCGGGACGCTCGGCGGGCGCAGCGGCTGGAGTGCAGTGAATGAGGCGCGCCTTCTTCCAGGCCAGCGAGGTGCGGGTCGGCCCCAGGTATTTCTCAAACAGCGCCAGGGTGGAGGTGTGGATATCCTTGGCCTTGCCGGCGGCGATGACGCGGGTAGCGGGGGTAACGACCCCGCTCAGGGCCAGCAGTTGCTGCTCCAGCAGCGCCTGATACTTGGAGACCTTGATCACCACCAGTGCAGGGGCATCGGGCAGGGACGCCAGCGCATCCTGCAGGCGGATGGCCGCGGGATCCAGGCCGTTCTCTGCCAGGTTGGCCAGGGTAGCCCGCTCGCTGATGTGGGAGTCGGTGACGCAGACAGGGGCATGAGGGTGCAGATAGGCGGCCAACGCGCCGAAGCCGTCGTTCATGATGATGACGGGGCCATCCTGCTCGAGGGGCTCCTCGGCCAGGGTGTTGATCAGATACTCGTCGGCGGCATCCCAGGCCTGCAAGGGATCCTGCTGCTGACGTGGATAGCGATACAGGGTCAGGCGACAGTGGGCCGTGTCGAGAAGGGTTTGCATAGGCGAATTGTCCAGCTGAGTCATGTAACGGGCCCCGGTGGGGCGCAAAGTGGCGCTATTCTAGCGGGGGCGGAGAATTTCACCAGCCCGGCAGGGCTGCAAGCGGGATTTTCCCGCACCGCCCGATTTCGTCATCCGGCCAACCCTGGCTACAATGGCCGGACATCCATTTTGGGAGTTTTGCTCGTGACCATGCAACAACAGATCGAGGCCAAGCTGGCCGCCGCCTTGTCCCCCAGCCACCTGGAAGTGATCAACGAGAGCTACATGCACAGGGTGGCGCCGGGCTCGGAGAGTCACTTCAAGGTGGTGGTGGTGAGCCAGGCGTTTGAAGGGCAGCGCCTGCTGGGGCGCCATCGTCAGGTCAATGCGGTGCTGGCCGACGAGCTGGCGGGGGCCATTCATGCATTGGCGCTGCATACCTATACCGAGCAGGAGTGGCAACAACGGGAGCAGGCACCGAGCACCCCCAGCTGCGTCAGCAAAAACGGACTCTCTTAAGACTATTGACGAATTGATTACTCAATCTTCGACCAGTTAACAATTTCAAAACCTGTTTCGGCGACGTTTCGTACTCATGAGGGGAGCGTCGCCCTCCCACCGCGCCATCAAGATTTCTAATCCTTTTTCGAACATAAAAATTATTACCTATTTTGGGGTAATGATGGCTAACTCGAGGCAGCGCCTGAGGTTTCACGAGAAAAAGCGACGCGATTAAATTGCGATGATTTTGTGATAGAGCGGGGATTTTCCCCATTTTGCATGGCAGGAAACTTGCCATAGGTGGTAAACTCAGGCGCTTTTGAATGACTCTGTATGTTGCTGATTTGTTTATTTCTTCGACATCTTGCCGCAACATCAACGGGCTCATTCAACAACTCGTCGTGATGTATTTCTCGGCGCTAACCAACCTGTCTTCCCTTAACGGTAGTGCAAGTGAGTATGATTACAATTAAAAGAGGACTGGACATCCCCGTGCTGGGTGCTCCGGAGCAAGTAATCTACGATGGCCCGGCCATCACCCGTGTTGCTACACTCGGCGAAGAGTTCGTGGGGATGCGTCCTACTATGTTTGTCAAAGTAGGTGATCGCGTCATTAAAGGTCAGGAGCTCTTCGAAGATAAGAAGAATCCCGGCGTTAAATTCACGGCCCCCGCCACCGGTGTGGTTTCAGAGATCAACCGTGGTGCCAAGCGCATTCTGCAATCCGTTGTCATCGATATCGATGGGTCCGACGAGCAGGTGACCTTCGAGCACTTTGCCTGTGCCGAGCTGCCTAAGCTCGAACGCAGCAAGGTGCAGGAGATCCTGGTCGCGTCCGGCCAATGGACTGCGTTGCGTACCCGCCCGTTCAGCAAGGTGCCAGCCGTGGGTTCCACCCCGCGTGCCATCTTCGTCACCGCCATGGACACCAACCCGCTGGCCGCCGATGCGGAGCTGATCATCAAGGAACAGTCCCAGGCGTTCCTCGACGGTCTGGCCGTGCTGACCCGCCTGACCGATGGTTCCGTCTATGTCTGCAAGGGCGAAGGCAGCCTGCCGCACGCTTCCCTGGCGCAAGTCAAGGAAGAGGTGTTCGTCGGTCCGCACCCTGCCGGCCTGCCCGGTACCCACATCCACTTCCTGGACCCCGTCGGTGCCAAGAAAGTGCAGTGGCACATCAACTATCAGGACGTGATCGCCTACGGCAAGCTGTTCACCACCGGTCAGATCCATACTGACAAGGTGATCGCCTTGGCCGGCCCGAACGTCATCAAGCCGCGTCTGCTGCGTACTCGCATGGGTGCCTGCATCAGCCAGCTCACCAACAACGAGCTGCGTGCGGACGAGAATCGCGTCATTTCCGGTTCCCTGCTGAGCGGTGCCAAGGCTGAAGGGGTCCATGACTACCTGGGTCGCTACCACAATCAGGTCAGCGTACTGGGTGAAGGTCGCGAGAAAGAGTTCCTGGGTTGGGTCAATCCCAGCGCCAGCAAGTTCTCCATCACCCGTACCACCCTCTCTCACCTGGTGAAGGGCAAGCTCATCAACTTCACTACCACCACCAACGGTAGTGACCGCTCCATGGTGCCTATCGGCAACTATGAGCGCGTGATGCCGCTCGACATCCTGCCGACCCTGCTACTGCGGGATCTGGTCTCCGGCGATACCGACAATGCGCAAGCGCTCGGCTGCCTGGAGCTGGATGAGGAAGATCTGGCGCTCTGTACCTTCGTCTGCCCCGGCAAGACCGAGTACGGCCCGATCTTGCGTGAGTGCCTGACCAAGATTGAACTGGAAGGTTAAGCGATGAGTTTCAAGCAACTTCTTGAAAATATGGAACATCACTTCGAGCCGGGTGGCAAGTACGCCAAGTACTATGCCCTGTTCGAAGCGGCGTACACCCTGTTTTATACCCCGGGTTCCGTGACCCGCAATGCCGCCCACGTCCGTGATGCGATCGATCTGAAGCGGATGATGATCATGGTGTGGCTGGCCGTGTTCCCGGCCATGTTCTGGGGCATGTACAACGTCGGCAACCAGTCCATCGCCGCGATTGCCCATCTGGGTACGGCCGCCGGTGCCGGCAGCTGGCAATATGCCCTGGCTACCCTGTTGGGTGCCTCCCTGGATCCGGCGGTGGCCGGCGTCGGCAGCAAGATGCTGATCGGTGCGGCCCACTTCTTCCCGATCTACATCACCGTCTTCATCGTCGGTGGTTTCTGGGAAGTGCTGTTCGCCATGGTGCGCAAGCACGAGATCAACGAAGGCTTCTTCGTGACCTCCATCCTGTTCGCGCTGATCGTGCCGCCCGAGCTGCCCCTGTGGCAAGCTGCCCTGGGTATCACCTTCGGCGTGGTGCTGGCCAAGGAAGTGTTCGGTGGTACCGGCAAGAACTTCCTGAACCCGGCGCTGGCGGGTCGTGCCTTCCTGTTCTTCGCCTACCCGGGTCAAATCTCCGGTGATGCGGTCTGGGTTGCCGTCGATGGCTACTCGGGCGCAACCGCGCTGAGCCAGTGGGCCCAGGGCGGCCAGATGGCGCTGATCAACGGTGCCACCGGCCAGAGCATCAGCTGGATGGACGCTTTCCTTGGCAACCTGCCCGGTTCCATCGGTGAAGTCTCCACCCTGATGATCCTGTTGGGTGCGGCCATGATCGTCTACATGCGCATCGCCTCCTGGCGCATCATCGCCGGCGTGATGATCGGCATGGTAGCGACCTCCCTGCTGTTCAACGTCATCGGTTCCGACACCAACCCCATGTTCAACATGCCGTGGCACTGGCACCTGGTGCTGGGTGGTTTCGCCTTCGGTATGGCCTTCATGGCGACCGACCCCGTCTCCGCTGCCTTCACCAACAAGGGCAAGTGGTGGTACGGCGCCCTGATCGGCGTGATGGTGGTGCTGATCCGGGTCGTGAACCCCGCCTTCCCGGAAGGCATGATGCTGGCCATTCTGTTTGCCAACCTGTTTGCCCCCTTGTTTGACCATTTCGTGGCACAGGCGAACATCAAGCGGAGGATCGCTCGTGGCGTTTAATAAAGACTCTACTACCGGCACTCTCGCCGTAGTGACCGGTCTGTGTCTGGTCTGCTCCATCGTGGTCTCCGTGGCCGCCGTGGGTCTGCGTCCGGCCCAGCTGGAAAACAAGGCGCTGGACAAGCAAAGCAACATCCTGTCCGTCGCCGGCGTCGACATCAGCGCCGTGGCCAAGCGTGACCTGGCCAAGCTGTATGGCGACAAGATTGAAGCGCGTCTGGTGGATCTGGCCACCGGTGAATTCGTTGACGGCGATGCCGACAACTTCGACACCAAGGTCGCCGCCAAGGATCCTGCCCAGAACATTCGCCTGGCTCCGGCCGACGACAAGGCCGGTCTGCGTCAGATCTCCAAGCTGGTCCCGGTGTTCTTCGCCAAAGATGCCGAAGGCAAGGTCGACAACATCATCCTGCCGATCTACGGCCAAGGTCTGTGGTCTACCATGTATGCGTTCGTAGCGGTCGCGGCCGATGGCCAGACCATCAAGGGCATCACCTACTACGACCACGGTGAAACCCCGGGTCTGGGTGGCGAAGTCGAGAACCCGGCCTGGCGCGAGCTGTTCGTCGGCAAGAAGCTGTTCGACCAGAACGGTCAGCCTGCGCTGCGGGTGATCAAGGGTCATGCTCCGGCTGGTTCCGAGCATGAGATCGACGGTCTGTCCGGCGCGACCCTGACCGGTAACGGCGTACAGCATACCTTCGACTTCTGGATGGGTCCCAAGGGTTTCGGTCCTTTCCTGGCCAAGGTTCGTGCAGGAGAAATCAACAATGGCTGACAAGAGCGAAATGAAAAAGTTGCTGTTGACGCCTGTGCTCGGCAACAACCCCATCGCACTGCAGGTGCTGGGTGTCTGTTCCGCGCTGGCCGTTACCAGCCAGATGAAGACTGCGTTCGTGATGACGCTGGCCGTTACCGCGGTCACCGCCTTCTCCAACCTGTTCATCTCCCTGATCCGCAACCAGATCCCGAACAGCGTGCGGATCATCGCCCAGATGGCGGTGATTGCCTCGCTGGTTATCGTGGTTGACCAGGTGCTCAAGGCGTATGCCTACGACATCTCCAAGCAACTGTCGGTGTTCGTCGGCCTCATCATCACCAACTGTATCGTGATGGGCCGTGCCGAAGCCTACGCCATGAAGAGTGCCCCGCTGCCCTCCTTCCTGGACGGTATCGGCAACGGTCTGGGTTATGGCGCCGTGCTGCTGACCGTGGCCACCGTGCGTGAAATCCTGGGCTCCGGCACCTGGTTCGGCATCGAACTGCTGCCGCTGGTGAACAATGGTGGCTGGTATGTGCCGAACGGCCTGCTGCTGCTGCCGCCGAGTGCGTTCTTCATCATTGGTCTGATCATCTGGGGCGTACGCACCAAGGATCCCAAGCAGGTGGAGGCGAAGGATTAAGGTATGGAACACTATATCAGTCTGTTGATTCGCTCGATCTTCATCGAGAACCTGGCGCTCTCCTTCTTCCTGGGGATGTGTACCTTCCTGGCGGTGTCCAAGAAGGTCAAGACCGCCATGGGCCTAGGTGTCGCCGTTATCGTGGTTCAGACCGTGGCCGTGCCGGCCAACAACCTGATCTACAACTACGTGCTCAAAGACGGTGCCCTGGTGTCCGGTCTGGATCTCAGCTTCCTGAGCTTCATCACCTTCATCGGGGTGATCGCGGCCCTGGTGCAGATCCTGGAGATGGCGCTGGACAAGTACTTCCCGGCCCTCTACAACGCGCTCGGTATCTTCCTGCCACTCATCACAGTGAACTGCGCCATCTTCGGTGGCGTCTCTTTCATGGTGCAGCGTGACTACAACTTCGTTGAGTCCGTGGTGTATGGCGTGGGTTCTGGAGCCGGCTGGATGCTTGCCATCGTGGCGATGGCGGGGATCCGCGAGAAGATGAAGTACTCCGATGTTCCGGAAGGCCTGCGCGGTCTCGGCATCACCTTCATCACCGCGGGTCTGATGGCGCTGGGCTTCATGTCCTTCTCTGGTATTTCCCTGTAATCGGAAAGGAAATATAGATGGAAATTATTCTGGGTGTGGTCATGTTCACCGTGATCCTGCTGGCCTTGGTGGCAGTCATTCTGTTCGCCAAGTCCAAGCTGGTGACCGCCGGTGACGTGACAATCAGCATCAACGGCGACCCGGCCAAGGCTGTGACCAGCCCGGCGGGTGGCAAGCTGCTCGGCGTGCTGGCCGGCAGCGGTATCTTCGTCTCCTCTGCCTGCGGCGGCGGTGGCTCCTGTGGTCAGTGCAAGGTACGGGTGAAATCCGGGGGCGGCGACATCCTGCCGACCGAGCTCGATCACATCAGCAAGGGCGAAGCCCGTCATGGCGAGCGTCTGGCCTGTCAGGTCACCGTCCGTTCCGACATGGACATCGAGCTGCCGGAAGAGATCTTCGGCGTGAAGAAGTGGGAATGTACCGTCATCTCCAATGACAACAAGGCCACCTTCATCAAGGAGCTCAAGCTGCAGATCCCCGATGGCGAGAGCGTGCCGTTCCGCGCCGGTGGTTATATCCAGATCGAAGCGCCTGCCCACCACGTGCAGTACAAGAACTTCGATATTCCTACCGAATATCGCGGTGACTGGGATCGCTTCAAGATCTTCGAGCTGGAGTCCAAGGTCAACGAGCCGATCATTCGTGCCTACTCCATGGCCAACTATCCGGAAGAGTTCGGCATCATCATGCTGAACGTGCGGATCGCGACCCCGCCGCCCAGCAACTGGACTGCCCCTCCCGGCCAGATGTCCTCCTACATCTTCAGCCTGAAGGCGGGCGACAAGGTGACCATCTCCGGTCCGTTCGGCGAGTTCTTCGCCAAGGACACCGACGCGGAAATGGTGTTCATCGGTGGTGGTGCCGGTATGGCGCCGATGCGTTCCCACATCTTCGATCAGCTGCGCCGCCTGAAGACCAAGCGCAAGATGAGCTTCTGGTACGGTGCCCGTTCCAAGCGCGAGATGTTCTATGTCGAAGACTTCGACATGCTGCAGGCCGAGAACGACAACTTCCAGTGGCACGTCGCCCTGTCCGATCCGCAACCGGAAGACAACTGGGACGGCTACACCGGCTTCATCCACAACGTGCTGTTCGAGAACTATCTCAAGAACCACGAGGCGCCGGAAGATTGCGAGTTCTACATGTGCGGTCCTCCCGTGATGAACGCTGCCGTCATCAACATGCTGAAAAACCTCGGCGTTGAAGACGAGAACATCCTGCTGGATGACTTTGGTGGTTAATCAATGCACAGTGTTGTAAAGACCTGGCTAGCCTTCGGGCTAGCCTTTTTCTTGACTGGGTGCGGTCAGGAACAAACGGTCCAATCGAAGCCGGAGATCCACATCACCGGCAGCACCATGGGTACCTACTACTCCATCAAGGTGGCGGACAACGTTATCACCGATCCCGCCAAGTTCCAGGCCGAAGTCGATGTGCTGCTGGAGCGGGTGAACGATCAGATGTCGACCTACCGGCCGGACTCCGAGCTGTCGCGCTTCAACCAGCACCGCAGCTCGACGCCCGTGGTGGTCTCCCGCGATACCGCGCGGGTGGTGACCGAGGCCATTCACATTGGCCGTGAGAGCCGCGGGGCGCTGGACGTCACCGTCGGCCCCTTGGTCAATCTGTGGGGCTTCGGGCCCGACGCGCGCCCGACCAAGACGCCGTCTGACGAGCTGATCACCCAGACCCGCCAGAAGACCGGGCTCGGCAATCTGCACGTGATCACCTCCGTCGATGCCGATACCCTGCAAAAGGACATCCCGGATCTCTACGTGGATCTCTCCGCCATTGCCAAGGGCTTTGGCGTCGACAAGGTGGCCGAGTATCTGGAGTCCCTGGGTTCGCGCAACTATCTGGTTGAGATCGGCGGCGAATTGCGGATCAATGGCGTCAACGGCAAGGGTCACCCCTGGCGCGTCGCCATCGAGAAACCGACTGCCAACGCCGGCTCGGTGCAGGAGGTGATAGTGGCGGGCGACAACGGGGTGGCGACCTCGGGCGAGTACCGCAACTATTACGAGCTGGACGGCAAGCGCTTCTCCCATACCATTGATCCCATGACCGGCAAGCCTATCCAGCACCGGATGGTGTCGGTGACCGTGATCCACCCCTCCTGCATGACTGCAGACGGGCTGGCGACCGTGTTCATGGTGCTCGGACCCGAGAAGAGCCTGGCCTACGCCAAGGAGCGGGGGCTGGCCATTTTCGTGATCACCAAGACGGATGAGGGTTTCGAGGAGTCTTACTCCGATGCCTTCAAACAGTATCTGGTTAGAAAATAAAGGGCGGTAACATGCAGATTTTTTTGATCACCTTCGGGGTGTTTCTGGTGGTAGTGGTGGCCATGGCCATCGGCTACATCTTCCAGAAGAAGACCATCTCCGGCTCCTGTGGCGGACTTGGCAGCATAGGTATCGAAAAAGAGTGTGATTGCCCGGAACCCTGCGACAACCGCAAGAAGAAGATGGCCAAGGAAGAGGCCCGTCGCAAGATGCTGGCCGAGAACCGGATCATCTGAGCGGGCAGGGGCTCTCGCACCCATGTCGAACGCAAAACGGGCTGACCCTGGGGTCAGCCCTTTTTTTTTATGGCGAGCGCTCAGTAGTCGTAGCGCTGGCACTCCTTCTTGTTGAATTCGGCCCGCCAGCGTGCCAGCTCCTCCTGTGTACCTAGCTCGTCCCCCTGTTTGATGGCCTTCTCCAGCGCCTTGATGCGCTCGTGCAACCAGCTGCACTCGGCGGTCGGATTGTCCTTGCCATTGCTCTGCTGCGGCAGCAGCAGGCAGAGCCCCAGAGCCAACCCCGGCCAGACTCCCTTCATCTCATTCTCCTTGTGCGATGGATTATAAATGGTGCCTTAAGAGTCTATGTCGGCCCGTCATTTCATGCCGATGGCAGAAATGACAACACTGGGTTAGCATAGGCAGGTTACCTGTTTATTCGTACAGTGGTATGCGCAAGATCATTCACATCGACATGGACTGCTTCTATGCCGCGGTAGAGATGCGGGACAACCCGGCCCTGCGCGAGGTACCGCTGGCCATCGGTGGCTCGGCGGACAGGCGCGGTGTCATTTCGACCTGCAACTATGTGGCGCGTCGCTTCGGGGTGCGCTCCGCCATGCCGAGCGCCCTGGCACGCAAGCTCTGCCCGCCGCTGGTGCTCATTCCCGGCCGGATGGCGGTCTACAAGGAGGTCTCCCGCCAGCTGCGGGCCATCTTTCTGCGCTACACCGAGCAGGTGGAGCCGCTCTCCCTCGATGAGGCCTATCTCGACGTGACGATGAGCCCCTGCTGTGACGGCAGTGCCACCCTGATGGCCCGCGAGATCCGTGCCGCGATCAACGCCGAGCTGGGGCTGACCGCCTCGGCCGGGGTGGCGCCGAACAAGTTTCTGGCCAAGCTCGCCTCCGAGCAGCGCAAGCCGGACGGCCTGTTCGTGATACGGCCGCAGGAGGTGGATGAGTTCGTGCGCCAGCTCCCCCTCGGCAAGCTGCCCGGCATCGGTCGCAAGACCGCGGATCGGCTGGAGTCGCTCGGCCTTTACTCCTGCGAAGATGCCCGTCAGCTCGGCAATGAGGAGCTGATCGCCCGGTTCGGCAAGCTCGGGGAGATGCTGGCCGGGCGGATCTGGGGCCACGACGAGCAGCCGGTACAGGCTCAGCGGGTGCGCAAGACCATAGGGGTGGAGACAACCCTGGCCAGCGACGTGCTGGATGAGGCCGCCTGCTGGCAGGTGCTGAGCCGGCTCATTCCCGAGCTGGAGCAGCGATTCTCGGCCAGCCACGGCAAGGAGCAGTTGATGGGGCAGGGGATCAAGCTCAAGTTTGCCGATTTTCAGCAGACCACCGTCTATCGGCGCGGGGGTTACCAACCGGAACGGTTTCACGATCTGTTGCACGAAGGTTTGCTGCGGGCACAGGGCAAACCCATTCGGCTACTGGGATTGGTAGTCGGCCTGCCGGCGGCCGGCGAAGTGAACCAACTTGCCCTGGATTTAGCGTGATAAGGTTAAGTTTTTGTTTCTAAAACCGATACACTGATCACATCAGTATGAAGCTAGGAAATGGTGGCATGAGTTCTCTTTCTGTTCAGGGGCGGATCACCCTGATCGCCGGTTGTTGTTTGTTGGCCAGTGCCGGTGCCCTGGTGGCCTCTTCTCTCTTCAGTGCTGCCAACATGCAGGATCAGGTGCTGACTTCTACCACGGCGGAAGCCCAGAGTGCGGCCGAAAACTGGATGAAGGCGATGGGCTCGGAGCAGGCGGCCAAGGTGACCAGTTATCTGGACGAAGCTTACTTCCGGGCGACCCTGCTGGGCCAGGGGATCCTGTTCCAGCGCAAGAACGCGGCCGACAATTTCGGCTCCTCCGAATCACTGCGTACCGCCGTCAACCAGCAACTGCATGACGCGGCAGCCTCCTCCGATCACCTGCTCGGCGTCTATGCGGTGTTCGAGCCGGACCAGCTCGACGGCGAAGACAGCAACTACCACGGCTCCAGCGCGCTGGGCTCCAACGATCAGGGGCGTTTCTCCACCTACTGGGCGCGGGTCGACGGCAAGATTGAACCCGAGGTGCAGGACGAATCCGTGCTGGCGGACGAGAGCCCGACCGCGGCCGGCGGGGTGGAGAACGAGTGGTATCGCTGCAGCATTCGCAGCAAGGCCCTCTGTCTGCTGGAGCCTTATCTGGACGATGTGGGGTCGCAAAAGGTATTGATGACCTCGGTGACCGTGCCTCTGCTGGAGCAAGACAAGCTGCTCGGCATGGTCGGGGTCGATATCTCGCTGACCGCGCTGCAGAGTCTGGTCAAGGAGATGGATCAGGAGCTCTATGAGGGGCAGGGCAAGGTGCTGCTGGTGAGCAGCCAGGGCCGTGTTGCCGGGGTGGATGGCTTCGACGTCACCCTGGGCAGTCCGCTCGGTCAGCAGTATCAGACCCTGACGGCCGCCTTGCAGGGCTGGCTGGGCCAGGGGCAGGTGGCCAGTCGCTGGAGTCCGGACGGCAACCTGCTGCAGACCTTCGTACCGGTCAAGATGCGCGGTACGGAACAGAAATGGGGCATCTACATCGAGCTGCCGCGCAGCGTGGTGCTCGCCTCAGCCCTTCAACTGCAGGAGGATCTCTCCGGCCAGGCCAGCCGCAGCGTGATGACCCAGCTGCTCATCGGTGGCCTCATCTCGGCGGTGGCGCTGATCTGCATCTGGCTGATGGCCCATCAGATAGTGGCCCCCATCCGCGCCGTGGTGGCCCGTCTCAAGGACATTGCCAGCGGCGAGGGGGATCTCACCCAGCGCATCGAGCTGCGCCGTGACGACGAGATTGGCGAGCTGGCCAAGTGGTTCAACAGCTTCTTGAACAAGCTGCAGAGTACCATCAGCCAGGTCATAGATACCGTTGCCGGCACCCGGGCCAGCGCGGAGCAGGCGGCCAGCGTCGCCGAGCGCACTAGTGCCGGCATGCAGGCTCAGTATCAGGAGGTGGACCTGGTGGCGACCGCGTTCGAGGAGTTGAGCGCTACCGCCCTGCAGGTGGCCAGCAACGCCAACTCGGCGGTGGCCGCTGCCAACGAGGCCGACACGGCGGCGCAGGAGGGCAAGTACGTGGTGGCCGACACCCAGGAGGCGATGCGCAAGCTGATGGCGGTGATCAGCGATGCCAAGCCGGTGGTGGAGCACCTGTCAGCCAACAGCGAGAACATCAACGACATCCTGGTGGTGATCCAGGGGATCGCCGAGCAGACCAACCTGCTGGCGCTCAACGCCGCCATCGAGGCGGCGCGGGCCGGCGAGCAGGGCCGTGGTTTTGCGGTGGTGGCGGACGAGGTGCGCAATCTGGCGGGCCGCACCCAGAACGCCATCGTCGAGATCCAGACCCTCATCGGCCAGCTGCAATCCGGCACCGAGGCGGTGGTGAAGGCGATCATGACCGGCCACGGTCAAGCGGATCTGACGTTGACCAAGGTGGACCTGTCGGTCAGCGTGCTGGAGCAGATCATCCACGCGGTCGGCACCATTCATCAGATGAACGAGCAGATCGCCAGGGCGGCGCAGGAGCAGAGCGGGGTGGCGGACGAGATCAATCGCAACGTCAGCAACATTCGCGATGTGAGCCACACCATCCGGGCCGAGGCGGCCAGCTCCGCCGAAAATGGTCGCGAGCTGTCGGCGCTGGCCGACAAGCAGCAGCAACTGGTGGGGCAGTTCAAGGTATAGGGATAAGAAAAAAGGCGCCTTCCAACCGGAGGCGCCAAACACATTCAGATGACAGACTGGGTTAAATCGGTCCGATTTAAGCCCCTCTTCCCGCAGAGGAAGAAACACAACACCACAATCGCACTCCAGAGACTCACAAAAATCACATGTAAACCAACATGGAAGAGAAAAAGTGAGCCATATGGCAACGGATTGCGAAGCGAATTATGTTTATTCACTGGTCGACCCGCAACCGACAAATTATAATGCGGCCCATTAGAAAAACTCATCGTCGGCTGGTCTCATGTCTCGTCGTTTACCCCCGCTCAACGCACTGAAAGCGTTTGAAGCCGCGGCTCGTCATTTAAGCTTCACCCGCGCTGCGGAGGAGCTGTTCGTGACCCAGGCCGCCATCAGTCACCAGATCAAGGCGCTGGAAGAGTACCTCGGTATCAAGCTGTTTCGCCGCAAGAACCGTTCTCTGTTGCTGACCGAGGAGGGGCAGGGCTACTTCCTCGATATCAAGGACATCTTCACCTCCATCTCGGAGGCGACCGACAAGTTGCTGGCCCGCAGCGCCAAGGGCGCGCTCACCGTTTCTCTGCAGCCGAGCTTCGCCATCCAGTGGCTGGTGCCGCGGCTGGTCAAGTTCAGCGAACGTCATCCCGACATCGACGTGCGGATCAAGGCGGTGGACATGGACGAGGGCTCGCTCACCGACGACGTGGACGTGGCCATCTACTACGGACGCGGCAACTGGCCCGGCCTGCGGGCCGACAAGCTGCACACCGAGTATCTGATCCCGGTCTGTTCACCGCTGCTGCTGACCGGCCCCAAGCCGCTGCGCACCCCGGACGATCTGACCCGCCACACCCTGCTGCACGACACCTCGCGTCGCGACTGGAAGGCCTGGTTTCGCCAGCTCGACATCGATGCCCCCAACGTCAACCAGGGGCCCATCTTCAGCCACTCCACCATGGTGATCCAGGCCGCCATTCACGGCCAGGGGGTGGCCCTTGGTCACAGCGTGCTGGCCCAGCCAGAGATAGAGGCCGGTCGCCTCATCTGTCCGTTCGAGCAGGTGCTGGTGAGCAAGAACGCCTTCTATCTGGTGTGCCAGGAGCAGCAGTCCGATCAGGGCAAGATAGTCGCCTTTCGCGACTGGATGCTGGAACTGGTGGAGCAGGAGGAGGCCCGTCGTCGGGCCCGACTGGCCGATGCATGAGGTGATCCGGGAGGGGGCTGTTGATGCCCCCGTTCGCATTCTGTTGGCCCACGGCGCCGGGGCGGGCATGGAGCACGCCTTTCTGGCCGAGCTGTCACGGCTGTTGGCCGGGCCCGACATCGAGGTGGTGCGTTTCAACTTTCCCTACATGAGCAAGCGCGCCCTGGATGGCAAGCGTCGTCCGCCGGACCGGCAGCCTGTCCTGCTCGACCACTGGCGCCAGATGATCGAGGAGTTTGCCCATCCCAGACTGTTTCTGGCGGGCAAATCCATGGGTGGGCGGATGGCGGCCGAACTCTATCAGGAGAGTGAGGACGAGATGAATGCTGCAGGATTGCTCATTCTCGGGTATCCTTTCCACCCCCCGGCCAACCCCGACCGCTGGCGGGGCGAGGTGCTCAAGCAGATCAAGACGCCAACCCTGCTGTTGCAAGGGGAGCGCGATACCTTCGGCACCCGTGCCGAACTGGCTGATTTCCCCTTCTCATCCGCCGTATCGGTCCATTGGCTGACCGATGGTGATCATGGCTTCAAACCGCGCAAGAGCAGCGGTGCGAGCGAGCAGGGCAACCTGCGCCAGGCGGCCGAACGGATCAAGGATTTCATTGCGACCATCCCGGCGCGGGGTTGAGGCTGGCGCGGGACAACAAGGAGGCAAGGGATGCAATTTCATCGACATTGGCTGGTGCTGGCGGGCTTTTTCGGCCTGACGGCGACCATGCTGGGCGCCTATGGTGCCCACGGTCTGGCGGCCACCGGCATCGATCCTTCGCGTCTGGCGGCGTTCAATACCGCCGTGCAGTATCAGTTTTTTCACGCCCTGGCCCTGCTGGTGCTGGGGTGGTGCGGTGTGCGCAGCAAGGTGATCAACCTGGCTGGTTCCGCCTTTGTGCTGGGGATCCTGGGATTCTCCGGCAGTATTTACGCCATGGTGCTGCTTGGCAGCAAGGGCTTGGGGCTCATCACCCCGGCCGGTGGCCTCTGTTTTATGTTGGGATGGGCGGCCCTGATGTGGGCTGGCTGTCGTCTTGGAGGAAAGAATGAATAATCTGCTGCTTTATTGCCGCCCCGGTTTTGAGAAAGAGGCGGCGGCAGAGATCACCGAACGAGCCACTAACATGCAGTGTTATGGCTTTGCCCGGGTCAAGGACGACAGCGGCTACATCATCTTCGAATGCTACGGTGAGGAAGAGGCCGATCTGCTGGCGCGCAAGCTGCCGTTCAAGGAGCTCATTTTCATCCGCCAGATGCTGGTGGTGACCTGCGAGCTCAAGGCGCTGGATCTGGCGGATCGGATCACCCCGATCATCGAGGCGACCCGCGACTACGCCATCTGCGGTGATCTGCGGGTGGAGACGGCCGACACCAACGAGGCGAAGGAGCTCTCCGCCTTCTGCCGCAAATTCACCGTGCCGCTGCGCCAAGCGCTGCGCAGCAACGAGATCCTGACCAAGAAGGAGACTCCGAACCGTCCGGTGTTCCACGCCTTCTTCCTGGCCAACGACCATGTGTTGCTGGGTTACTCCTACTCCTTCAACAACTCCGCCTTCCACATGGGGATCCCGCGTCTGCGCTTCCCGGCCGATGCGCCGAGCCGCTCCAGCCTCAAGCTGGAAGAGGCCTTCTACGTGTTCGTACCGCGGGAAGAGTGGGACGTGCGGCTGCGCTCCGGCATGAAGGCGGTGGATCTCGGTGCTTGCCCGGGCGGCTGGACCTATCAGCTGGTGCGTCGCGACATGATGGTGACCGCGGTGGACAACGGCATGATGGCGCAATCCCTGATGGATACCGGCCAGGTCAAGCACATCCGCGATGACGGCTTTGTCTGGCGTCCCAGCAAGAAGAATATCTACTGGCTGGTGTGTGACATGGTCGACAAGCCGGCACGGGTGACCCACATGATCGCCGACTGGTTTCGCGAGGGTGATTGCCAGGAAGCCATGTTCAACCTCAAGCTGCCGATGAAGAAGCGCTACGCCGAGGCGGTGCACAACATCCAGGTGTTGCGTGAACTGCTGGCGGAGATCGACGGCGGCTTCATCATTCAGGCCAAGCAGCTCTACCACGATCGCGAAGAGATCACGGTGCACGTCTTCAACAAGTACTGGGTCTCCAAGCTCTCCCCCCAGGAGTGAAGGCTGGCTGACATGGGCTGACAAAAAGGCCGACAACCTCGAGGTTGTCGGCCTTTTTATTCGGCTTGCGTTCAGAAGCGATAGTCAAAACGCAGCGAGGATTCGCCATCGGTAAGCTTGAGCTCGATGTCGAGCGGTATGGTGCGATCGGTCGGGCTGAACTCCAGCTTGACGCCGTTGCTGCGCAGCTTGAGAGAGGTGTTCATGCCGGCGGTTTTGAACTTGATCCTGGGCTTGTGCTGCTCAAAGGAGAGGCTGACGCTCTTCTCGGCGGTCAGGTTGAGCTTCTGATAGGGAGTGACCTGATTGTTGCCATTGCTGTCGGTGACGACATCCATCCCGAAGGAGAGGGGCTTGGGGGCCTTGAGCAGGTCATTGGTATCCAGGGTGGATTGCCAGACCTGGCTGGCCGGCTGGGGGGATGGCGGCAGCTGGGGCCAGACATTCTCGACCGGTCTGTCTATTGCCATGACATTGCTGCTGATGAGCAACAGGGTAACGATAGCGCGCATAATGGATCTCCTTATCCCTTATCTATTGAACATAGTAGCCAATCGACAAAGGGGGGAGCGCGCCGTGAGATAAAACAAAGGGAGCCGAAGCTCCCTTTTTAAATCAACAAGTTGGCACCAATTACAAACGATCTATGATGGATTGGGTGAACTCGCTGGTGGAGGCGCTGCCCCCCAGATCCCGGGTCACCCGGTCGCCAGATTCGATGGTGGCGCGCACCGCTTCGCGAATGCGCTCGGCCTTCTCCTGCATACCCAGATACTCCAGCATCTGGATGGAGGCGAGGATCACCGAGGTGGGGTTGGCGATGTTCTTGCCAGCGATGTCCGGGGCAGAGCCGTGCACCGCTTCGAAGATGGCGGCGCCATCACCGATGTTGGCGCCCGGCGCCATACCGAGGCCGCCGACCAGACCGGCACACAGATCCGACAGGATGTCGCCGAACAGGTTGGTGGTGACCATGACGTCGAAGCGCTCCGGGTACATCACCAGGTTCATGCAGGCGGCATCGACGATCATCTCTTCGCTCTGGATGTCCGGGTAGCGGTTGGCCACCTCACGGGCCACTTCCAGGAACAGACCGGAGGTGGACTTGAGGATGTTGGCCTTGTGGATGATGGTGACCTTTCTGCGCCCTTCCTGACGGGCCAGCTCGAAGGCGAACTTGACGATGCGCTCGGCCCCTTCGCGGGTGATGATGCTCATCGCCTCCGCACTCTGGTTGTCATCGCTGCGCTTTTGACCGGCACCCGAGTACATCCCTTCAGTGTTTTCACGCACCGTGATGATGTCGATGTTGTCGTAACGGCTGCGGGTGCCCTTGAAGGAGAGCACGGGACGCACGTTGGCGTAGAGGTTGAACTTCTTGCGCAGGGAGACGTTGATGGAGGTGAAACCGCCACCGACCGGGGTGGTGAGAGGCCCTTTCAGGGTGACCTTGTTCTTCTCAATCAGGTCGAGTGTGGCCTGGGGCAGCAGCTCGCCGTGTTTCTCCAGCGCCACCAGACCGGCGTCCGCGTATTCGTATTCGAAGTCACAACCGGCGTGGGTCAGGATCTGGATGGCGGATTCGATGATGCTGGGGCCGATGCCGTCGCCCGGGATGACGGTAATTTTTCTTTTTGACATGAGACGTATCCACTTCTAGGGAACAGAGGGGGAGGATTCGGCGGTTTTATACCATTTCTCCACCTAACCCTCCATGTTTCTTTACATTCTATCTGTTTTTGTCAACAGCGAGAGTGAGTCCGGTCATGCTTGGCGAGATAGCATCATCAGGCATCCGGGGCGGGCGGATAACGGATCTCCCGCAGGTTGAAGCCAAGGGGGATGTCCCGCTGCAGCCGCACCAGTCGCTGGGCCAGCAGGGCCTCATCCTGGTGCTGGCGCAGCTTGAGCAAAGGCTTGGCGGCGTCTTCCTGCTGGCAGGCGGTCAGCATGGCAGCGAGATCGCCATATTGTTGCAGCAGCTGGGTGGCGGTCTTGGGGCCGATGCCGGGCACCCCCTTGATGTTGGAGCCACCGATGCCGGTCAGGGCCCAGAAGTCCACCAGCTGGGCCGGGGTCACCCCGTATTGCTGCTCGACGAAGGCGGCATCCAGCCAGCGCTTGTTGAAGTAGTCGCGGATCCGGATCTGCGGGCAGATGAGCTGGCAGAAGCCCTTGTCGGTGGAGATGATGGTGGCGCTGGCACCGTGCTGGGCAATGCCGCTGGCCAGGGTGGCGATGAGATCGTCCGCCTCGTCGGTCTGGGAGAGCAGGGCATCGACGCCGCACTCCCAGAAGGCATCCTGCAGCTCGTTCAAGCCTTCGCGCAGCTCGGCCGGCATGGGTGTGCGCCCCTCCTTGTAGGCGGGATAGACCTCCTTGCGCCAGCTGTGCACCTCGCCATCGAACACTGCGATGACGTGGGTGGGCTCGCTGCCGGCCAGCAGCTTGCGGCAGGTATTGATGAGGTTAGCACGGGTGGCGATCAACGCCTGGGCCGGAGTCAGCGCCTGCTGAGCCTGCACCGCGTGCAGCCGGCGGATGAGGTTGAGGGCATCGATGATGAGCAGGTGTGGCCTTGGGTTTGACATGGGGCACTCTTGGCAGTCGGAACGCCCCATTGTAACAAACCAGCGGGCTCAATGGGGGATTGATGGCCTAAGGGCAGGCAGCAACAAAAAAGGGGCGCGTTGCGCCCCTCGTTTCATCTGTGCTGCCCGTCAGCGCACGATTTCATAGCAGGGCACATACTGGCTGCCCGGCAGCTTCATGCGCTGCTGTTTGACGAAGCTCTCCAGCAGCTTGTCCATCAGGTGCATCAGCTCCTTGTCGCCATGGATCTTGAACGGACCCTTCTTCTCGATGGCGCGGATGCCCCCTTCCTTGACGTTGCCGGCGACGATGCCGGAGAAGGCACGGCGCAGGTTGGCCGCCAGCAGCTGGGGCGGCTGGTTGCGGTGCAGATCCAGGCTGGCCATGTTGGCGTGATCCGGTTCGAACGGCAGCTGGAACTCCGGCTCGATCTTGAGGGACCAGTTGAAGGAGTAGGCATCACCTACCGATTTGCGGTATTCGCGGATCTTCGGCATCGCCTCCTTCATCACCCGGGCCACCTCGGGCGCATCGCCGATGATGATCCGGTAGAGGCTGGTGGCCGCCTCCCCCAGGGTCGCCTTGACGAAGTCATCGATGGCGCGGAAGTAGTCGGCACTCTCTTTCGGGCCGGTCAGCACGATGGGCATGGGTTGCCGCTCGTTGGCCGGGTGCATCATGATGCCGAGCAGGTAGAGCAGCTCCTCGGCGGTGCCGACCCCGCCCGGGAAGATGATGATGCCGTGGCCGAGGCGCACGAAGGCCTCCAGCCGCTTCTCGATGTCCGGCAGGATCACCAGCTCGTTGACGATGGGGTTGGGCGGCTCGGCGGCAATGATGGAGGGTTCGGTGAGGCCGATGTAACGGCCATTGCGCACCCGCTGCTTGGCGTGGCCGACGGCGGCCCCCTTCATCGGGCCCTCCATGGCGCCCGGGCCACAGCCGGTACAGATGTTGAGCTCGCGCAGTCCCAGCTCGCTGCCCACCGCACGGGTGTACTGGTACTCGATCTCGTTGATGGAGTGGCCGCCCCAGCAGACCACCAGGTTGGGGTCGGCGCCGGGCAGGATCGCCTTGGCGTTGCGCAGGATGGCGAACACCACGTTGGAGATATGGGTGGAGCTGGTGAGGTTGACCAGCCGGTTCGACTCCAGCTGGGTCGACACATAGAGGATGTCGCGCAGCACGGAGAAGAGGTGTTCCTGAATGCCACGGATGATCTCGCCATCGACGAAGGCGTGTTCAGGGGCGTTGAACAGTTCGAGTTTGACCCCGCGCTCGCGCCGGATCACGTGAATATCAAAGGATTTGAAGCGCTCCAGTATCTCTTTGGAGCTGTCGGTATGGCTGCCGGAGTTGAGTACCGCCAGCGAGCAGTTGCGAAACAGTTGATAGATATCGCTGGAGGCGGTTTGCTTGAGGCGGTCCACCTCGAGCTGGGACAGCAAGTCCATGCTGCCGACTGGATTGATGTGCGTAATCATAGGTTCCCCTTTCACTCGCTTGTTATCGTTGTGCTTTTCCCTGGGGAGAAAACGGGATGCCCTGTGGCATCCCTTGAATTTGATAGTAGTTGCAAGCGGTGGGGCAGGGGAATAGGGGGAAAGTGCGTTTGCTGCTTTTTTAGGCGCTCGTCAGGCCAGATTCACCTGATCCCGACCCGAGTGCTTGGAGCTGTAAAGCGCCTTGTCGGCCCGCTCGAACGCATCCGTGGTGTGGTCCCCCTCCCTGAACAGGGTGGCGCCGATGGAGATGGTGATCTCGACCCTGGCATCCCGAAAGCGAAACGGAATGCTCTTGATGGTCTGGCGCAAGGTTTCCAGTGGTTTCTGGTACTTGTCCGGGTTGATGTTCGGCAGCAACACCACGAACTCCTCGCCGCCGAAGCGGGCGATGAAGTCGGTATCGCGCAGGGCCCCCTGCAGCGCTTTGGCCACTACCTTCAACGCCTTGTCGCCGGCCATGTGGCCGTAGTTGTCGTTGATGTTCTTGAAGTGGTCGATGTCGATGATGGCCAGGCACAGCGGGGTGCCGTAGCGCAGCCAGCGCTTGTATTCGAGCTCGAGCCGCTCATCGAGGGCCGCCCGGTTGTGCACCTGGGTCAGGCTGTCGAGGAACAGCTTGTGTTTCTGGATGGTGAGCCGCTTCTTGTACTCGGCGGTCTCCTCCTTCATCAGTCGCAGCTTGGCCTCCATGGTGGAGAGCCGGGTCAGCAGGTGGCGTTCGCGGGCGGCCATGGCCTCCCTGTCTTGCAGCAGCAGGCTGATGGCGCCCATGTGACCTGAGATGGCCTCCTTGAGGTCGCCCAGGGTGTCATGGCTGGCCAGGGTATGGTCGATGGCTTTGAGCTCCTGGTCGATGGCCTTGCGGGTATCCAGGGTGGCACTTTGCAGGGCCCGCCCCTCGTCGAGGGATTCGGTGAAGCTGAAGTGGACGGCCGAGAGGCTCTCGTTGAGGGTGCTGAGAAACGCCTGGGAGGCTTTGCGCTCCTCGCGGGTGCCCTCGATGATGAGCTCGATCACCTGCAGGCAGATCTCGGCCAGCAGGGGAGGGGTGATGCCATTGAGCAGCTGGCGGCGAATGTCCGCCAGGCTCTCGCCCACCGCACCGGCAAAGTCGAGCTCGGTGATGAGCCGCTGCAGCTCGTCGGCGATGTGGGCGTGGATCTTGACGTCAAAGGGGGCATCCGGCTCGGGGGCGGCCAGATCGGTGACCGCCTCAGGCTGACTGCTCTGGGCCAGCAGAGGCTGGCTGGGCAACAGCTGGATCTTGATGGCCTGCTGGTAGAACTCCAGCAGCCGGATCACCTTCTTCTGGTGATCGCCGATGCCATAGCCATCCGGGCTCGCCAGAAACTCCTTGAGGGATTTGCGGGTATCTTCCGGGAAGCCCTTGATCGCCTTGAGTTGCTTGGAGCCGAGTTCGATGGCGGACCTGGTCAGGGAGATGGACTCTTCCAGCGCGTTGCCGTGCTGCTGCAGCAGCTTCTCGATGATGGCGAGATCGGCGTCGAGGGAGGAGAGCGGCGGGTTGCCGTCGAGTTTCTGCTTGAGCTTGGCGAGCTTGTTGTCCAGCTCCCGGTCGTGACCGCGGCAGGCCTGCATCAGCTTGGCGATGAACTGGATGCTGCGGGCGCGCTCGGTATCGGAGAAGGAGACAATGCCGTCCAGCTCCAGCTGTTTTTGCTGAAGGGATTCCCTGAGTCTGGCCAGTTGTCCGGCTACGGCAGCGATATCATTCATTATTCAGGTCGCCCTGTTGTCATTATCGTTGTTGTGTTGGATAGCAACAGCGGTCGAACCCAGTTCCAGACCCAGTTGATTATCTATTCGTCACTGATCAACCGGCACTCTCTTCCGTGAAAGTTGAAGCCAATTAACCCATTGCTTTTCATGAGAAGAATTTACTTTTACCAGTCCCTTGTCAATTGCCATCAAGCAGCATTGCCACACATCCCCATTAAAAAATGCGGCCTGCTGGCAATCGATGGCAGCCAGCTCCAACCAGACGCTTTGCTGGGATTTTTCACTGAGCTGAATGGCTCCTGCCAGCGCCAGATAGCAGAGGTCGAACAGCCCGTGATGATCGAGGGCGGTAGCCGCCTTGGGCAGGAAGGGGTGGCTGACGATGCCGAGGCTGATGTGGCGATCGAGCGGATGCTGGCAAGGGAACTCGGCCAGTGCGGCGAGCAGCTCGCGGGCCAGCCGGTGCAGATCCTCCACATGACGCTGGGGCACCACATAGAGCAGATGGCCTTCGCGAAGGTCGTAGATGCGGCCATCCTGCGGGGTGAGGCCGTTGACGTAGGCACCGAAGGCCTGCTCTATCTCGCGGCTCACCTGATAGCCGTGCTGCTCCAGGCTGTTGACTAGGAAGGGGACCCGAAACAGCAGGTAGTGCAGCTTGTCGTCAAATTCGCTGCTGGGCAGTTCGCTCAGATACCAGCGCTCGGAGCGCTGCTGGCGCTTGGCCATCTCCCGCGGCCAGCGGCTCATCAGTCGCTGCCAGTTGGCCAGCCCGGTGCGTGGCTCGAGCAGCAGCGCCTCGCCCAGCTGCTTGCCCTGCAGGCGGGCGACTCGCAGCTTGAGCCAGAGGGTGAAGAAGAGGTAGATGAACAGGGTCAGCAGCAGGCCGGTTATCACGCTCGACCAGAGGTAGCGATCCTGTTGATGCTTGCTGGTGCTGAGCTGCTGCTCCAGCTCCTTGATCTGCTGTTCACGCTCCACCTGGGCGTAGTTGTCGCGGATCGCCTCCTGCTCCAGATCGACCTGCTGCTGGCGCACCTGCTCGCTGCGCTGGTGGAAGTTTTTGTAGCTCTCCAGCGCCTGTTGCAGATAGCCCTTCTGCTCGTAGGCCGCCGAGAGCAGACGGAAGATCTCGAACTGGCGCTGGGTGTCGCCGATCTGGTTGGCCAGCGCCAGCGCGTTCTCCAGCTGCAGGATGGCGATGCCCGCCTCCTTCTGCTTGAGGTGCAGCTCGCCCAGCAGCAGCAGGGTGTCGATCAGCGGCTCCTTGTCATCCCCCAGCTCGTGGGACTGGCGGGCCGCGGTGAGGTAGTTGCGGGCCAGGGTCAGGTTGCCGGTTTCCAGATAGGTTTTGCCAATTTCATACTTGAGGTTGGCGATGCGGGTGCGGTTGGTGCCCTCGTCCAGCAGATCCAGGGCGTTGAAGAAGTAGACCAGCGCCATGTTCATCTCGCCCTGCTCCCGATTGAGGCGGGCCAGCACGATGAGGGCGTCGCTCAGCAGGGAGGGGTTGCCGAGGGCGTGGAAGTAGTTGGCTGCCTCATTAGCATATTGCAGCGCCTTCTGCGGCTCCTGCTCCTCTTCATAGAGGTTCACTATCTGGTTCGACAGCAGACCGAGGAAGAGGGGATCCTGCAGGCCCCTGGCCTGCTGCTGGGCATCGATGTAGTCGCCCAGCGAGAGCTGCGGCTGCTTGAGGGCGTGGTAGAGATCGCCGCTCACCGCGCTGACCCAGGCGCTGGCCAGCGGGTTCTTGGTCTGATCCGCCCAGCGGCGGGCTTCGGCCAGCTGGCGTTTGGCCTCGTCGAACTGGTGCGCCTCTATGCTGGCATTGGTGCGCAGCAGCCGGCTGTAAACCTGCAGCTGGCTCTCTTTCAGGCTGGGGGTGCTGAGCAGGGTCTCCAGCTGACCGAGCAGGCCGCTGCTGGCACCGTGGGAGCGTTCCAGCAGGTTCTGGCTGCGGATCTTGAGGTAGAGGCCGTGGGCCTGCAGCTCCAGCTGCTGCTCCTTGGCCGCCATGGCGATGCCCTGATCGAGGGACTTCTGGGCGGCCTGGAACTGGCCCAGTTGCAGCAGGCACTCCCCCTTGAGCAGGTGGGCGCCGGTGGCCTGGGCGGCGGTGCCATAGCTCAACAGTGGCTCGCGGTAGCCGTACTCCTGGCGATTGCTGATGATTTGCTTGGGATTATTGGCCGTGCGCGCAAGGAAGGCGGAGGTGATCTGCACGCATCTGGCAGGATCGGTCAGCACCAGGGTCTGGGCCTGTTGCAGATCGATGGACAACTGCTCCTTGGCCAGATCCAGATCAGGAGCGGACAGGGAGGACATCATCATTGCCAGAAAAAACAGTTGATTCATTGGATTAAGGGCAGCACGGGAGTGAGGGCATGTTATCCAAGCCCGCCCCCGTGCGTCCAGAGTTTACTGACAGATTGCGCGCCAGCCCCGTTATCCGGGCGCTGGCGGCGCAGAGCGGCGGGGGCAGGGCCTGCGGATTATTGCCGGATCAGGCGCAGGTTGGCCGGCACTACTTCCCAGTCGCTGCGAAACGGGTTGATGTCCAGGCCGCCGCGGCGGGTGTAGCGGGCGTAGACGGTCAGCTGGCTCGGTGCGCAGAAGTGCTTGAGATCGGTGAAGATCCGCTCGATGCACTGCTCGTGGAACTCGTTGTGCTGGCGAAACGAGATGAGGTAGCGCAGCAGTTTTTCCCGGTCCAGCTGCGGGCCGCGATAGTGGATCACCACGGAGCCCCAGTCCGGCTGGCTGGTCACCAGGCAGTTGGACTTGAGCAGGTGGCTGTGCAGGGTCTCCTCCACCTCCAGGCTGCCGGCCGCACCTTGCAGCAGGTCGGCATCGAACTCGTAGCAGTCCACCTCGATATCCTGCTCGTCGATGCACTCGCCCGGCAGGGCGGCAATGTGGTGCGGAGCCTGGGCCAGCGGGAACAGGGTGACGCTCACATCGCTGCCGGCACAGGCGCTCAAATCCTTGACCAGCATGGCCTGCACCGCTTCCAGCGAGTCGCAGCGGGTCTGGTTGAAGGAGTTGAGATAGAGCTTGAACGACTTGGATTCGATGAGGTTCGCGCTGGTGGCAGGCACCGAGACCTCGCCGACGGCGACCATGGGCTTGCCTTTGGCATTGAGCCAGGAGAGTTCGTACAGGGTCCAGACGTCGCAGCCCTGGAACGGCAGCTCGCCGCCAAGACCGAGGTCGTCGCGGTTCAGACTGCGGGGCACCGGCTGCAGCAGGGCCGGGGTGTACTGGCTGATGTAGGCCGATTGCTGGCCCAGGCTCAGCCCCTGCAGGGCGCTGGCGCCGGCGTATCTATCTTGTTTGCTCATCTGTGTGACTCGAACGTTGAATGGGCGATGGCAGAGGCATGGGCCCCGCTTGGGGTGGCAAGGCGGGGAGTGCCGGCTGGCGATCCGCGCTTCACCTTGTCTGCTCATGGCTTTGATGGTGCAATAGCGGACTTTGGCAGCAATTGTGGGGAATTTCGATGTCGGATCAAGTCTTGTCTGCCCTGGAACACTTTTTTTTGCGCTGGCAGCGCGACGGCGAGGCGAGGCGAGGGCTGCCCCTGTGCGAGTGGGAGGCGGACTGGCGCTCCCCCTGCGAGCTGGATGAACCCAAGGAAGGCCGGGTCGCCTGGCGCCCGCATCGGCGCGCCGAGCCCGCCGATTTCACGGCGATGAACGAGGCGCTCGAGCTGACCCTGCACCCGGCCGCGCAGGCCCTGTTTGGTGGCTGGTTCAGCCGCCCTGTGCCCTGTCTCTACAAGGGATTGCGGCTCGAGTTTGTGCTGCCCTGGAACGAGGCGGATCTCGACCTGCTCAAGGAGAACCTCATCGGCCACCTGCTGATGCTGCGCAAGTTGAAGCGCTCACCCTCTTTGTTCATCGCCACCACTCGCAACGAGATGACGCTGGTATCGCTCGACAACGAGAGTGGTCAGGTGTGGCTGGAGTGGCTCGACTCGGGCCGCCGGTTGGTGCTGGCGCCTTCTCTGCCCGCATTCCTCGAGCGGCTGGAGACCCTGCCGCAATAAGCGGCGTCAGTCACAATGAAAAACGCCTTGCCGACCGGCAAGGCGTTTTTGTTTGGTTCACCGCCGGGCTCAGTCCTTGAAATCCCAGGAGAGGTTGGCGACCAGCCGGCAGGGATCGCACTTGAAGTCGAAGATCTCGTGCAAGGGCTCGGCCAGCGCCCACTCGCCACCGCAGCCCGGACAGGGGCGGGCTTTCTCCTCGGCCGCACTGCGGCCACCTACCCGGTAGAGGTAGTAGTAGGTGGGGATGCCGGTCAGGGCTTCCAGCCGCTTGCCGAGATCGCTGCCACGG
The DNA here is from genome assembly GCF_027707805.1 of Aeromonas sp. QDB20. Lineage (NCBI taxonomy): Bacteria > Pseudomonadati > Pseudomonadota > Gammaproteobacteria > Aeromonadales > Aeromonadaceae > Aeromonas > Aeromonas sp. QDB20. Next base: position 117,525 of record NZ_JAPCJC010000004.1, read on the forward strand.
CGCTGGAGGCGGCTGCCCACCTCACCGATTTCGTGCAGCGCCGCATGTTCGGCGATGGAGCCGTTCATCTGCAGCTGATCGCACGCCTCCCAATCCTCCTGCCACTTGATGATCTGCTTGTGGTCGCCGTTGGCAACGGCCGGCAGCCGATAGAGTGGGATGGGGGCGAAGTGATCGCCGCAGCGCAGCGGCGAGCAGGTGTGCAGGAAGCTGGTATAGAGCAGCATCCAGCTGGGACGTTCGCCATCATGGCCGCAAGGGTCGGTGCTGTCAGAGAGCAGGTCCGCCCCCTGCAGGTGGAGTTTGGGGGCGAGCAGCCCGGCCTGGTGCAGGCCCTGTTCCGCCAGCTTGACCTGCTCGCTCTGGTTGTCGGGGTGCAGGCTGTCCTGCTCCGGGCAGACCACCCGGCTGACGAAGTAGCCGTCGTGCATGCTGGTGGGGAACTCCCGGCCGAGGATCTGGCCCTGATAGCGCAGCATGTCGAGGTAGTTGACGATGGCCCGCTCGGCCTCGCCCAGCGAGGTGTCGCGATAGCACTCAAAGCAGAGTTCGAGGATGTACATGGTTCACGACTTCCCCTGCTGGAGCAGCAGCTCGGTCAACCGATCCACTTTGCGTTCGAGACGTTCGAGCCGTTCGGCAAGCTGCAACAGGGTGGGCTCGGCGGCGGGAGCGGGGGCCTCCTGCGCCGGGCTGGCGACTTCCGGGGCGGCTGCGGGTTGCTGCTTCCACTGGCTCAGCACTTTGAGCAGCTCGGCCATGGGAACGGGCTGGCCGAGGCGGGCCTTGACCATGGCGGTAGTGGGGGCGATGCCCTTGGCCGCCAGTTCATTGGCGATGCGGATGATCTCTTGGGCTGACATGAGTGCTCCTGCACGGCATGGGGATATAGGGGCTGGACGGGGCACAGAGCTTAACCAAAGCGCGCGGGGCTGAAAAGCGGGAAGCGGGTCAATCGTGCCGGCGCAGCAGTACGTCCAGCTCGTCGATGGTTTCCGACCAGTCCGAATCGTTCCACAGGGCATCGCGCAGAAAATTGGCCTGGGCGCTGGTCCAGAAGGGGGCTTCCGGCAGCAGGGTCTGGTTGTCGAGGCGGTGCTCGTGAATGAAGCGGTGCAGGCTCAGCTCGTCGTTGGCCAGCCCCAGCTGGGCAAACAGGGCGGCCAGATCGTGGGTCAGGAACTCCATCTCATCTCTCCGAAAAGACATTCCAGAACAGTATAGGCTCGCCCCGAGGCGGGAGATTTACAGGCTGGGTACCCGATGTGGCGGGAGGTCAACGCCGACCACCTGCAGCCCCTGCATGCGCAGTTGCCCCAGGTAGTGGCTCTCGCCATCGCTGGAAAATTCGAACTCGTAATAGGTGAGCAGGCGCAGCGGCTGGTGGGCCAGCGCCCGGTGGCTGCGTGCCAGCGACAGCAGTTGCAGGTCGTGATGCTGGCAGTAGCGGCGCATGTATTGCCAGGCGAGTTCGGCCTGGCGCCGCTGGTGCCAGAAGGCACCTGCACCCAGGGTCAGCAGCAAGATGGCGAGCACTTCACCCATCGCGGGCTCCTTTTGCGGTGTGTCCGTGTCGGGCGGCGCCCCGCCAGGGTGGCGGGGCGCCGCTATCATCAGGCCGAGGCGAACAGGCGGCCGATGGCCTGGCCCAGGGCGTCGCTGCGCTCGGGGTCGCGCAGTTTGGCCAGCATATCATTGCGCAGGGCCGGCAGGGTCACCAGTTCGGCAAATACCTGATTGAAGAACTGGGTCGGCTGCAGGGCCAGCTGCTCCAGGAACAGACTGAGCAGGGTGGCATCCTTCAGATCGGGCCAGAGCCGGCCGGCGATGGCCAGCAGCAGGGCCGGGCTCGGCTGGGTTTGCAGCAGGGTCAGCAGCTTGTTGGTGCGCATGCTGCTGCCGTTGCAGGAGGCCAGCGCCCGACACAGGTAGGCCAGGGTCTCGGCGTTGGGCTCGGCGCACTCCTGCTCCTTGCCGATGCGCTCGAACAGGGCGCCCTGTACGGCCGGCGGCAGCGGGGCGTTCTCCAGGCTCTGGCAGAGAGCATAGAGCGGCTCTTGCGGCAGCTTCGGCAGCGCCTTGCACACCAGCGCCAGGTTGCGTTCATCCTGCAGCCGCTCCGCCAGATCGGCAAAGCCCTGCACGCCGAGGGTCTGCCACCCTTCGGGGGAGGGGGCGGACAGGTAGTGGCAGAGCCCTTCGAAGTAGGCGGACGGGGCCTGCTCCAGCTGGCGTGCCAGCTTGGCGTGCAGGCTGGCCATCTTGGCTTCGGCCGGGCGGAAGGTGTAGGGATTCTCGGCCAGCCGCTGGGCTTTCTCCTCATCGAGCTCGCCGGTCAGCTTGTAGCCCAGGGTCTCCACCACCTGATCCATGAAGTGTTTTGGGCCGCTCGAGATGAGCAGACCGCGCTCGTCGAGGGCAAACTTGAGGAACCAGAGGTAGTGGCGCGATTCGGCCGGCTGGAAGAAGTGGACGCCGAGCCAGGCGTGCTGCTGCAGGGGCCAGGGGTAGGGCTCCTGCTGCTGCTCGATGCGCACGAAGGTGTCGCTCGCCAGCGGCCGCACCTGGCGACCCATGTCGAACAGCTGAAACTGGGTATCGGCCTGGGTCAGAAAGTCAGTCAGAGTATTGATGGTGGACATGAGGTGATCCGGCTAAGGGTGATGCGGGCCGATTATAAGGCGCTGGCACAAGATAGCCAGCGGGGAGGCGTGTTGCGGCCGGCGGCGACCCGTACTGATGGCCGCCGGGGGCATGGCAGAGAGCGGGGGGGAGGGTGTATAGTAGCGCCCTTTTTTGCAAAGCCCGGTTTGCTGTTGACTGAACCGCGAACCGGGGACGTGGTGATGAGGAAGAGAGCGCAATGAATCAATATCTGCTGGTAGCCGGCCTGCTGGGCGAACTGACCGCCGAACTGCAACGTCTGGAACGTTGGCAAGCGACCCATCCGGGGGAAGAGGCCCTGGCCAGCGAGCTGCCGTTTTGCGTCGATACCCTGAGCTTCGATCAGTGGCTGCAGTTCGTGCTGATCCCGCGCATGGAGCAGTTGGTGCTGCTGCAGGCGCCATTGCCCAGCAGCGTCTCTCTCTATCCCATGGCCAGCGAAGTCTACAAGGAAGAGCTGGCCGAGGTCGAAGCCCTGCTGCGCCTGATCGCCCGCTTCGATCTGCTGCTCTCCGGCAAAGTGGTCGAACAATGATGAGCGAGCAGACCCTGGTTCATCAGAAGAAAACGCAGACGGGTGGCAGTTCAGATGCTTGCACCACTCAAGACGACGGCGAGATGAAGCTGACCCTGCTCTACCAGGATGACTGGCTGGTGGCGGTCAACAAGCCCTCCGGTCTGCTGGTGCATCGCAGCTGGCTCGACAAGGCCGAAACCCGTTTTGCCATGCAGATGACCCGGGATCTCATCGGTGGTCGTCACGTCTACCCGGTACATCGGCTGGACAGACCCACCTCGGGGGTGCTGCTGTTTGCCCTCGATCCTGCCGTGGCCCGTACCCTGACCGAGGCCTTTGCCGCCCGTCAGGTCCACAAGGAGTATCTGGCGCTGGTGCGTGGCTGGGCTCCGGAGCAGGGGGTGATCGACTACCCCCTCAAGGAGCAGCTGGACAAGATCGCCGATGCCATGAGCGATCCGGATCGTCCGGCCCAGGAGGCGGTGACCGCGTTTCGTCGCCTGCATCAGGTCGAGCTGCCCCATGCGGTTTCCAAGAAACACCCTACCAGTCGCTACAGCCTGGTTCGGCTGTTCCCCAAGACGGGTCGCAAGCATCAGCTGCGCCGCCATCTCGATCATCTGTTCCACCCCATCGTCGGTGACACCACCCACGGCGATGGCCGCCACAACCGCTTCTTTCGCGAGCACTATGGCTGTGATCGCCTGCTGCTGGTGGCTCGCACCCTCAGCTTTCAGCACCCGGTGCTGAAGGTGCCGATGCGCATCCAGGCGCCGCTGGGGTCGCACGTGCTGCAGCTGTTTGCCGAACTGGGCTGGCCTGCCAGCGAGAGCGACTACTGAGGCGTTCGGGGTGTTGCCTGACTCCGCGCTGTGGCATGCTGGGCATCCATGTTGGTCAAAGGGGGTCGTGATGGCGCAGATAGATATAGTGGTGGGAACCGTGTACGGCGCGGCAATGCTGGTGGCCGAGACGCTGGCTGCGCGGCTGGAACAGGCGGGACACGGCTGCCGGGTGTTCGAGGAGGCAGAGCTGGAAGATCTGGATGCGAGTCGATTCTTGCTGGTCATCACCGCCACCACCGGCCAGGGCGACATTCCGCCCAATCTGCAACCACTGGCTACTGCTCTGACTGATCGGGCGCCCTATATGAAAGGGTGGCGTTATGCCCTCATCGCCATGGGGGACAGCAGCTATGAGCACTTCTGCGGCGCCGGTCGCCACCTCGATGGACTGCTGCAGGAGCTTGGCGCCAGCCCTCTGCTGCCCCGCCTGGAAATAGATGCCACCGTCGACGATGAACCGGAAAAAGTGGCGCTGGCCTGGCTCGATGACTGGCTAAATAAACTCTAGCGACCACTCTTTTTCATCACTTATAGATCCCCGTTCAGTCCGTCTGGCGGGGATATTTATTTTGTGGGGCAGGTCAGTCTCAACTGGCCATATTTGCCCGCTATTTCTCCGGTTATTTTTCAAGCCGTTCCTTGTTTGCTCAGTGATTTATTTCGGCGCCAGCTGACATGCCGCAAATTTAAAAGTTCCCCATTGAAAGCGATTTCAGTCATGTTTTTGTCATCAATTTGAATATTTATCACTTAATCTTCGAAGCGAATTAATTGTTGGTAGCGGTTTCATGGTGGATCTTTTTGCATTTCAACCATGGTAAATAGTGAATTATTGCATAAATCTACAATTATCCATCCCATAAAACCCTCTGCGGCCAATGCTGGGCGATTTGTCGCCATTTTGTGAATCAGCTCATGTTTGTCCCGAAATTGGCTACCTATAATCGGCTTCGGTTATCACCCAAACGTTTTTACGGTGATAAGAACTTGGATATTCAGGATCACACTCCTCACAGCGGGAATAAGGAAAATGAAAATGAAAGCAAAGTGGCTCCCGATCGCTGCAGCAGTAACCGCAGCCCTGGCTTCCCAAGCCGCCTTCGCCGTTGATTTCCACGGCTACATGCGTTCCGGTGTCGGTACTTCCGATAACGGCGGCCTGCAAACCTATTCCAAGGCGAAAGTCGGTCGTCTGGGCAACGAAGCCGAGACTTACGGCGAAGTTCAGCTGGGTCAAGAGGCTTACAACAAGGACGGCAAGTCCTTCTACGTAGACTCCATGTTTGCAATGGTGGCAGGTCAGCAGGGTCGTGACTGGGAAAGCACCAGCGGCAGCGATGCCGACTTTGCTCTGCGCCAATTCAACGTCCAGGCCAAGGGCGTGCTGGGCTTCGCGCCGGAAGCTACCCTGTGGGCCGGTAAGCGTTACTATCAACGTCACGACATCCACATCTCCGACTTCTACTACTGGGATGTGTCTGGTGCCGGTGCTGGTGTAGAAAACATCCAGGCTGGTCCGGGCAAGCTCTCATTTGCATGGCTGCGTAACGACCCGTGGGAAGATTACGACAAGTTTGTAGGTGGTGTTGGTGTCGACAAGCGTGTTGATACCGACGTACTGGACCTGCGTTATGCTGGTATTCCGCTGTGGCAAGACGGCTCCCTGGAGCTGGGCTATGACTACGCCCGCGGCAACCTGACCGATGAGCAGAAAGCGGCTCTGGGCAGCAAGGATTACGAGAAAAACGGCCACATGCTGACCGCCGAGTTGACCCAATCCATGCTGGGTGGCTTCAACAAGACCGTGGTTCAGTATTTCGCCGACGGTTATGCCGCTCAGGCTGTTGACTACGGTAGCGGTTCTGGCAGCGGCCTGAGCCAATCTGCCGCCAAGGGCGATGGCTGGCGCTTCATCAACTGGGGCGTGCTGCCGGTTGGCGACAAGGTCGAGTTTGGTCACCAGCTGGTTTACGGTACTGCCAGTGACCTCGAGAATGACAGCGTTGACAAAGACACCTTCTCCGTTGTCGTTCGCCCGATGTACAAGTGGAATGACACCATGAAGACCATCGCCGAGCTTGGCTATCACCATGACAGCTACAAGCCGAACAATGGCACCGAAACCAGCACCATCGGCAAGAAATACACCCTGGCTCAGGCCTGGTCCGCTGGCTCCAGCTTCTGGGCCCGTCCGGAAATCCGTGTCTACGCTTCCTACCTGGATTCTGACGGCCAGTTCCGCCCGGATGCCAATGGCGTGAAACAGGACGATTCCTGGAACTTCGGTGTTCAAGCTGAAGCTTGGTGGTAATCTGTTGACGTCATGACTGCAAGTGCCCCCGCATGACGGGGGCTCTTTTTTTACAACACGTTTCTTAGGGTCACGCGATGAGATATTCCAGATTAGCCTTGACTGTATTCTGTTCTGTTGTGCTGGGTGGGTGCGCCACGTTGGAAACGACGGTAGCGCCGACTCAGGAGTTCAAGTCCATCATGGGAAATCGCGACGTTGCGATGAGCCAATTGGCTACGGTTAGCAGCTGCTGTCGCGATGTCTCCAGTCTGCCGTTTCAGGACATACAACCGGGCGCAACCAAGCTTATCCCCATTGATGGCAGCTCCCCCGTTTACGCTTTCAGCGAAGGGAAAAGCCACTTTGCCGCCTTCCGGTTGCCGGTCAACTCCGGTGACCTGCGCATCACGGTTGATGGCTTGATCGACAAATCGCTGTTCAACCCGACCGTCTTGATGCTTGATTCCAAATTCAATGTGACCCGCAAGTTGGGCAGCGACGTGTTCAAGTACGAGCCTGCACGCATGCTGCAGGGGGATCGCATGGAAGCCGTGTTTACCGTGGATCGCTCCTATGTCGGTAACCCCAATAACGAAAGTTACATGGTGATCTACACAGACCAGAGTGGTCTGGACAAAACAACCACCATTCTGAGCCCTTCCAAGCTGATGACCAAGTCGCTGGGGGTGGTTGATTATGGCGAAAAAGACCCCGTCATTCCGCACTCCCCCTGGGGCGTGGTCAGCCTCTCTGTGGAGGACTTGAGTGGCGTCAAAACCGAGAGCAACTATTACAAACCTGTCTATCAGGATGTGATTGATGCCAACACCCCGGTAGTCAACACGGCACCAAACAAGCTTGTCGTGCCCCTGGCGACCGCCGGTGCAGTCAAGAGCAGTGCCCCCATGCTGAGCGAAACCGAGGCCTTCTATCAATCCCAGATCGAGAAAGCGGTGAAAGCCGGCGACATCGACAAGGCGATGAGATTGGTCAGCGAAGCTGAACGGGCAGGTTCGACTAAGGCGAAATCGGTCTTTGTGGATGCGGTCAAGCGTTCCCAGAAAGGCTGAATATCGTCCGGTCTTTAAAAGATAATATTTATTTGAGGCCTCCCTTGTTGGAGGCCTTTTTAATCGGTAGACTAAAATAGAAAAAACAGCAAATGGTTACATTAAGTTACATTGCGTTTCATGGTGTATTGTTTTGATTGGCTAAAATACAATGCGAAACAGCACTTTTCATATTTCTGGTTTAGCATGAAGATGCCGAAATATAGCTGTAATTAGCTGAAAATTCCCGCCGAAATTATCTTGTGATCTCCCCTCCAAATTTTTTATTCGCTTACCCCTGATGGAAGATATTTGCGATCTGCTGGGTTATATTCAGCTGGTCAAAATAAACAAACCCGCGTCGAATTCATGCCGATGAGAGATGATGTTCTTGGTCGTCTATAAATTGGACTGAAGCGTCTACGGTAAGACATTCCATTCAGGAGCGCACACATGTTAAAAAATGCTTTCTCTAATCTGCAAAAGGTCGGTAAGGCGCTGATGCTGCCAGTATCGGTCTTGCCCGTTGCAGGTATTCTGCTGGGGGTGGGTGCTGCCCACTTCAGCTGGTTGCCGGAAATTGTCTCCCAGCTGATGGAGCAGGCCGGCGGTTCCGTATTCGGTCAGATGGCCCTGCTGTTCGCCGTGGGCGTAGCGCTTGGCTTTACCAATAACGACGGCGTATCCGGCCTGTCTGCCATCGTTGGCTACGGCATCATGAGCGCCACCCTGAAGGTGATGGCCCCCGTGATGGGCGTCGAGACCATCGAGACCGGCGTACTGGGTGGTATCCTCGCCGGTGGCGTGGCCGCCTGGGCGTTCAACCGCTTCTACAAGATCCAGCTGCCCGAGTACCTGGGCTTCTTCGCCGGCAAGCGCGCCGTGCCCATCATCACCGGTTTCGTCTCCATCGGTCTGGGCGTGATCCTGTCCGTGATTTGGCCGCCGGTAGGTGCCGCCATCGGTGCCTTCTCCGACTGGGCTGCCAACCAGAACCCGGTACTGGCCTTCGGTATCTACGGCGTGGTTGAACGTTCACTGATCCCGTTCGGTCTGCACCACATCTGGAACGTGCCGTTCTTCTATCAGGCTGGTACCTGTGTCAACGCCGCTGGCGAAACCGTACACGGCATCATGACCTGCTTCCTGACTGCTGACGACGCCTCCCGCGCTGCCGGCAACGGCTTCGGTCAGCTGGCCGGTGGCTACCTGTTCAAGATGTTCGGTCTGCCTGCCGCCGCGTTTGCCATCGCGCACTCCGCCAAGCCGGAAAACCGCGCCAAGATCGTAGGTATCATGGCCTCTGCCGCCCTGACCTCTTTCCTGACCGGTATCACTGAGCCTATCGAGTTCTCCTTCCTGTTCATCGCCCCGGTACTGTACGCCATCCACGCCGTGCTGGCCGGTCTGGCCTACGTGCTGACCAACTCCCTGGGCGTGGTACACGGCCACACCTTCTCCAACGGCTTCATCGACTTCGTGGTGCAATCCCCGCGTGCCGATCACATGCTGCTGCTGGTGGGTCTGGGTCTGGTTTATGCCGTCATCTACTACGTGGTCTTCACCGTGGTCATCCGTGCCATGAACCTGAAGACCCCGGGCCGTGAAGACGAAACTGCTGAAGAGAGCGTTGGTCAGAGCAAGGACGAGATGTCTGCCGCACTGGTCACTGCCTTCGGTGGCAAGGAGAACATCGCTTCTCTGGACGCTTGCATCACCCGTCTGCGTGTCGGCGTGAAGGATGTGGCCAAGGTTGACCAGGCCGGTCTGAAGAAACTGGGCGCCGCCGGTGTGGTGGTTGCAGGTTCTGGCGTACAAGCCATCTTCGGTACCAAGTCCGACAACCTGAAAACCGACATGGACATCTGGATGAAGAGCAACTAATCCCTGCTTTCATTCCGAGTTCCGAAAAGGGAGGCGCAAGCCTCCCTTTTTGCTGGGCCGCGTTTGGGCGGCGGGGCATGTGCGGGGCTGGCCTGATGGCGCCTGTCTGTTGTGACCCAATGAAAAAGGCGCCCGTGGGCGCCTTTGCTGCATCAGACCGGTTTAGAGCTTTTCCAGATCCCGCTCGATTTCGCTGATCTTGTTCTGCACCACTTTTTCCAGGTGGCGCAGGTCGCGCAAGATCTTCTGCTTGATGTCCGGGTCGGCCTGCACGTGCACGCCCTGGGTCAGGTTGTCGAGCTCGTCCACCACGTATTTCAGATTGGCGTTGATCTCGGTGACATCCTTGTACTCATGGGTGCCCGAATCGACCAGCATGGTCTTGCGCTGGCGCGGGTATTTGAACTTGACGCTCTTGGCGAAAAACTCACCCTTCTGCTTCTTGAAGTAGATCTTGAGGATGTCGTGGTTGGCCTCCTGGCGCAGGGTATAGCTGTCGACGGAGGCGGGATCCTGGATCCCCAGGCTCTTCAGATTCTCGTACATCAGGCTTCCTCGGTTTGAAACGATCCTGTCACGTCTATCTTAACCGAGCCGGTGTGGCTTGCCTGTGACAGGGGCGCCAAAATCAAAAGGGCGCCATCAGGCGCCCTTTTAAATCACAGCAAAACCGCTTACTCGTCGATGGAACGCAGCAGGGCGTTGATGCCGACCTTGGCGCGGGTCTTGGCATCCACCTTCTTGACGATGACGGCTGCGTAGAGGCTGTACTTGCCGCACTTGGAGGGCAGGGAGCCGGAGACGACCACCGAGCCAGCCGGCACGCGGCCGTAGTGGATCTCGCCGGTTTCACGGTCATAGATGCGAGTGGACTGGCCGATGAAGACGCCCATGGAGATGACGGAGCCTTCCTCCACGATCACCCCTTCCACCACTTCGGAGCGGGCACCGATGAAGCAGTTGTCCTCGATGATGGTCGGGTTGGCCTGCAGCGGCTCCAGCACGCCGCCGATGCCGACGCCGCCGGAGAGGTGCACGTTCTTGCCGATCTGGGCGCAGGAGCCCACGGTGGCCCAGGTGTCGACCATGGTGCCTTCATCGACGAAGGCGCCGATGTTGACGTAGGAGGGCATCAGCACGGTATTGGGCGCGATGAAGGAGCCTTTGCGGGCGGTGGCAGGGGGTACCACGCGCACACCGGCGGCCTTGAACTGCTCGGCGCTGTAGTCGGAGAACTTGAGGGGAACCTTGTCGTAGTACTGGGCATCGTCGCCCTTGATGATGCCGTTGTCATTGATGCGGAAGTAGAGCAACACCGCCTTCTTCAACCACTGGTGCACCACCCACTCGCCGGCAATCTTCTCGGCGACGCGGGCCTTGCCGGAATCCAGCAGGTCGATGGCTTGCAGGATGGCGGCCTTGGTGGCGGCATCGACGGAGCCGGGAGTGATGGAATCACGGCGCTCGAAGGCCGCTTCGATGATCTGTTGCAACTCGGTCATGACAGGTTTCCTTTAAAAAATTCCGTTTGTTGTATCACACTTTTCCAACTGTTTTTAAGGGCCCGGGCCGATTTCTTCACAAGAACGGCGATTTATTGTACTCGAGTGGCCCAACCACTTGTTCTGACTGAAAAATCAGGCTGATAAACGGGGTCTTGTGAGGCCGGCCCGGAGTGCCATGGGTCTACCCTCCAGCGCTCTCCACAGGGTTGAGCTGATTGACCAGCCGCTCTTCCAGTGCTTGCTGCTCGGTCTGGGTCAGGGGTTCGCCAGCCAGGGTGGTGAGGCTGAAGAAGTCCTCCACTCGCTCGCCGATGGTGGTGATCTTGGCGGCGTGCAGCGACAGGCCGCACTGCTGGAACACGGCGCCGATGCGGGCCAGCAGGCCCGGGGTGTCGAGTGCGGTCAGCTCCAGCAGGGTGTGGCGGTTTTCCCCCTTGTGGGGCAGAAACACCACCCGGGTCGGTACGCTGAACTGGCGATGGCGGCGCGACAGGGGCTTGCTGCGCAGCACCAGCTTGCCCGGTTCCTGCAGCGCCTTCTCCAGCGCCTTCTTGATGGTGGCGGTGCGGTTGGGGCTGATGGGCTCGCCGTTGGGCTCGAGCACCACGAAGGTATCGAGCACGTAGTCGCTGCGCGAATTCATGATCTGGGCGTCGTGGATGTTGAGGTTCTTCTGATCCAGCGCCGAGGCCACGGTGGCGAACAGATTCGGGGTGTCGCGACAGTAGATGAACACCTCGCTGCCGCCGCGGGTCGGGTGCTTGCCGATGATCACCAGCGGCGCCGGGTTGTCGCCGTGCTCGATGATCTTGCGGCAGTGCCAGGCGATCTGCTCCGGGGTGTGGCGGAGGAAATAATCGGCCTTGAAATCGCTCCAGAGCTGGTTGATGGCCTCTTCCGGCACGTCGCGCTGGGCCAGGAACTGCTTGGCCTGGCGCTGGTTTTCACGGATCCGCAGCCGCATGTCAGGCGGGTTCTCCAGCCCCTGGCGCAGCGCCTTCTGGGTGGCGAAGTAGAGTTCGCGCAGCAGGGTGCCCTTCCAGTCGTTCCAGAGGGTGTCGTTGGTGGCGCAGATATCGGCCACGGTCAGGCAGTAGAGCAGGTCGAGGTGCTGCTCGTCGCGCACCTTCTGGGCAAAGTCGGTGACCACGTCCGGGTCGTAGATGTCGCGGCGCTGGGCGGTGACCGACATCAGCAGATGGTGGCGCACCAGCCAGGCGACCAGCCGGCTCTCGTAGCGATCCAGGCCGTGCAGCTGGCAGAACTCCAGCGCATCGACGGCGCCGAGCTCGGAGTGATCGCCGCGTCGCCCCTTAGCGATGTCGTGAAAGAGGGCGGCGATGCTGAGCAGCTCCGGCTTGCGCAGCCGGGTGAAGACCTCGTGGCAGAGCGGGTGAGTCTGGCGGCTGGCCGGGTTGGGAAACTGGTGGATGTTCTTGAGCAGCCGGTGGGTGTGTTCGTCCACCGTGTAGGCATGGAACATGTCGAACTGCATCTGGCCGACGATAAGGTTCCACTGCGGCAGGTAGGCGGCCAGGATGCCGTATTTGTGCATCAGGCTGAGTGGTTGGCCGATGCCGTTGGGGTGGCGCAGCAGCGCCATGAACAGGCGGCGGCACTCGGGCAGGTCCTGCAGCCAGCAGTTGAGCTTGCGGCGCGCCTCGCGCAGCTGGCGCAGGGTGGCGGAGTGGATGCCGGCAATCTCCGGGTGCTGGGCAATCTGGTAGAAGAGGCGCAGGATGGCGGCGGGATCGCGGCCGAACAGCTCGCTATCCACCGCATCGATGAGGCGCCCGCGCAGCTGGAACTCGTCGGAGAGGCGGCGTACGTCCATGGCGGTGTTGCCGAGGATCGCCTCGTCAAACAGCTGCAGCAGCATCTCGTTGAGCTCGGAGACCCGTCGCACCGTCTGATAGAAGCGCTTCATCATCTGCTCGACCGGGGCGTTGCCTTCCCCCTCGAAACCCAGCATCTGGGCCACGGTGCGCTGGCGATCGAACAGCAGCCGGTTGTCGCCCTTGTTGATGGCCATGTGCAGGGCGAAGCGCACCTTCCAGAGGAAATTCTGGCAGTCGAGCAGCTCGCGATACTCGGCCCGGTTGAGAAAACCGTGGCTGGTCATCTCGAACAATGTGGTGGCGCCGAAGTGGCGGCGAGCCACCCAGGCCAGGGTCTGGATGTCGCGCAGTCCCCCCGGATTGCACTTGAGATCCGGTTCGAGCTTGTAGGCGGTGCCGAGAAACTGCTGGTGGCGCTGGGCCTGCTCTTCGCGCTTGGCCTTGAAGAACTGCTCGCTCGGCCAGAAGTGCTGGGGGCCGGTGGCCTCCTTTAGCTGCTGGAAGCCCGCCTCGCGGCCGGTGATGTAACGCGCCTCGATGAGGTTGGTGGCGACCGTGATGTCGCCGCGCCCCTGCTCGATGCACTCGCGCACGTTGCGCACCGCCTGGCCCACCTCCAGCTTGAGATCCCACAACAGGGTGATGAACTCGCCAATGCGCAGCCCCAGCACCTCGTCCAGCTCGTCCCCTTCGTAGAGGATCAGCAGATCGATGTCGGAGTGGGGGTGCAGCTCGCCGCGGCCATAGCCTCCTACCGCGATCAGGGTGAGTTCCGTCTTGTCAAAGCCGAATTTCTGCCACAGCCGGGTCAGCAGCTGGTCCATGTATTCGGAGCGGGTGGCCACCAGTTCGATGATGTTGTCACCGGCGTCGAAGCGGGCGTGCAGCCAGCCGAGAAAACGGCTCAGGTACTCCTTGCAGTTCTCGCGGGTGAGCTGATCGTCGGGCAGCAAATGGGGGGAAAGCAGGCTGGCGTCCATGGCGTCTCACACTCTTGTCACAGGCCGTCGTGCGGGGCCTGCGGCTGATAAAAACAAAACCCCGGCGAGGGGCCGGGGTTTGATGTTAACCGTGTTTGATGAGACGGTCGATAGTGTCGTCCGGGCGCAGGGTCAGCACCTCGCAGCCATCCTCGGTCACCAGCAGGGTGTGCTCCCACTGGGCGGAGTCGCCGCCATCCTTGGTGGTCACGGTCCAGCCATCCTTCGGGTTGACCTTGCAGTGGTACTTCTTGCTGTTGACCATGGGCTCGATGGTGAAGCACATGCCCGGTTTGAGCTCCAGCTTGCCGCCGTTGCGGTAGTGCAGGATCTGCGGCTCTTCGTGGAACTCGGCCCCGATGCCGTGACCGCAGTAGTCACGTACCACGGAGAAACCGGCCTTCTCGACGATGGGCTGGATCACGGCGCCGATCTCGGTGATGCACATGCCGGGACGCACCTGCTTGATGGCGGCGTAGAGGCTCTCCTGAGCCACCTTGCAGAGCTGGCGACGCAGCGGGGTGGTCTCGCCCACGATGAACATGGCGGAGGTATCGCCGTGGTAGCCATCCTTGATGACGGTGATGTCGAGGTTGATGATGTCACCCTCGCGCAGCTTCTTGTGGTTCGGGATGCCGTGGCAGATCACATCGTTCACCGAAGTGCAGATGGACTTGGGGAAGCCGTGATAGTTGAGCGGGGCAGGGATGGCCTGCTGCACGTCGACCATGTAGTTGTGGCAGATGGTGTTCAGTTCGTCGGTGGTGACGCCCGCCTTGACGTGGGGGGCGATCATGACCAGCACATCGGCGGCCAGCTGGCCGGCAACGCGCATCTTTTCAATCTCTTCCGGTGTCTTGATTTTAATGGACATGGGATCTCTCTTGGGACCTGACCGCGCACCCTGTGATGTCCGGCAATCAGGTAATGAAAAATAGATGCGTTTGCAATCAGGCCAAAATTTTATCCCCAACCCCCGTTTACTTCCAGTGTGATTGTCATCACAGCGTCAAATCGGTGCCGCAACCTGCTCGGCAGGGATCCATTTTTAGCGGTGCGGCTGGTGGTGTCCTGACCAAAGTTATGGTATAAAGCGCGCCGGAATGGGGAACTTGTCTCCCCGTACCATCACCCTTACTTAAACAACACACACACATCGACACATATGCCGGGGTGCCTTAACGGGTCGGTTATATGGGATGTGTGGAGGCCTAACCCCAATACAGAGGTATAAAATGGCTAAAGTTTCTATGCGCGACATGCTGCAAGCCGGCGTTCACTTCGGTCACCAGACTCGTTACTGGAACCCGAAAATGAAATCCTACATCTTCGGTGCCCGCAGCAAGGTTCACATCATCAACCTGGAAAAAACCGTTCCGATGTTTGACGATGCCATGAACTTCATCAGCTCCGTAGCTGCCAAGAAGGGCAAGGTACTGTTCGTAGGTACCAAGCGTGCCGCGTCTGAAGCCGTAAAAGAAGCCGCTGAGCGTTGCGACCAGTTCTATGTTAACCACCGCTGGCTGGGCGGCATGCTGACCAACTGGAAAACCGTTCGTCAGTCCATCAAGCGCCTGAAAGATCTGGAAACTCAGAGCCAAGACGGTACCTTCGACAAGCTGACCAAGAAAGAGGCGCTGATGCGTACTCGCGAAATGGAAAAGCTGGAGAAGAGCCTGGGTGGTATCAAGAACATGGGCGGCCTGCCTGACGTTCTGTTCGTTGTCGATGCCGACCACGAGCACATCGCTATCAAAGAAGCCAACAACCTGGGTATCCCGGTAGTTTCCATCGTTGATACCAACTCCAACCCGGACGGCGTTGACTATGTCATCCCGGGTAACGACGACGCTATCCGTGCCGTTCAGCTGTACCTGAATGCTGCTGCTGACACCGTACTGGAAGCTCGCGCTCAGGACATCGTTGTTCAAGCCGAACAAGATGGCTTCGTTGAAGCTGAGTAATTGATAAGGACTGCAAAGCCCTTATTAACCAAGCTGATGTAATTGGTTAGCAGGGGCCCTTGTGGCCCCTGTTTCTTGTCAATTCAAGACCGAGGATACTGGACATGGCAAACATTTCTGCCGCCCTGGTAAAAGAACTGCGCGAGCGCACCGCCGCTGGCATGATGGATTGCAAAAAAGCACTGGAAGAAGCCAACGGTGATATCGAACTGGCTATCGAAAACATGCGCAAATCCGGTCAGGCCAAAGCCGCCAAGAAAGCTGGCCGTATCGCCGCTGAAGGTGTGATCTTCGCCCGTACCGAAGGCAACGTTGCCGTCATGATCGAGCTGAACTGCGAGACTGACTTCGTTTCCAAGGATGCCGGCTTCCTGGCCATGGGTCAGAAAATCGTTGAGATCGCCGCTACCCAGAAGATTGCTGACGTTGACGCGCTGAAAGCCGCTGACTTCGGCAACGGCGAGTCCGTAGAGCTGACCATCACCAACCTGATCGCCAAGATCGGTGAGAACATGAACCTGCGTCGCGTGATGCTGGTTGAAGGTGACAACCTGGGCACCTACGTTCACGGTTCCCGTATCGGTGTTATCACCAAGCTGGTCGGCGGTACCGACGAGCTGGCCAAAGATCTGGCCATGCACGTTGCTGCCAACAGCCCGCAATTCGTCAAGCCGGAAGATGTGTCTGCCGACGTCGTTGCCAAAGAGCGCGAAATCCAGATCGACATCGCCATCAACTCCGGCAAGCCGAAAGAGATCGCCGAGAAGATGGTTGAAGGCCGCATGAAGAAGTTCACCGGTGAGGTTTCCCTGACTGGTCAGCCGTTCGTGAAGGATCCTTCCATGACCGTTGCCGAACTGCTGAAGAAAGAAGGCGCTGACGTTGTTTCCTTCACCCGTTTCGAAGTGGGCGAAGGCATCGAGAAGCAAGAGACCGATTTCGCTGCAGAAGTAGCAGCTCAAATCGCGGCCGCTCAAAAGGCCTAATCGAACCGGTTTTTCCGTTTCCCCAGACCGCGACTTATGTCGCGGTCTTTATATGACCAGGAATCAGTGACATGAGTACCAATCCCAAGCCTGCATACAGACGTGTTCTTCTGAAGTTGAGTGGTGAAGCCCTGCAAGGATCCGAGGGTTTTGGCATTGATCCGGCGGTGCTGGATCGGATGGCCCAAGAGATCAAAGAACTGGTTGAGCTGGGTGTTCAGGTCGGTCTGGTCATCGGTGGCGGCAACCTGTTCCGTGGTGCCGGTCTTGCCAAGGCGGGCATGAACCGCGTGGTGGGCGACCACATGGGTATGCTGGCTACCGTGATGAACGGTCTGGCCATGCGTGATGCCCTGCATCGTGCTTATGTGAATGCCCGTCTGATGTCTGCCATCTCCCTGCAAGGCATCTGTGACTCCTATGTCTGGGCTGAAGCCATCAGCCAGCTGCGCGCCGGCAAGGTGGTGATCTTCTCCGCCGGTACCGGCAACCCCTTCTTTACTACCGATTCTGCGGCCTGTCTGCGCGGGATCGAGATCGAAGCTGACGTCGTGCTCAAGGCCACCAAGGTGGATGGCGTGTTCACGGATGATCCGGTCAAGAACCCGGATGCCGTGCTGTACCATGAACTGAGTTATGATGAAGTTCTTGAAAAAGAACTCAAAGTGATGGATCTTGCTGCTTTTACTCTGGCCCGCGACCACGATCTGCCGATCCGCGTGTTCAACATGAACAAGCCGGGTGCGCTGCGTCGGGTGATCATGGGTGAGCCGGAAGGTACCCTGATCCACCATGTCAGCAAGTGAGACAAGCGTGAGCTCCGGCTCGTTTGTCCATGACGCCAGCAAATAAGATAGATACGGGCCGGTAGACGGCTCGTTCGCCAAAAGGAAAACCACTGTGATCAACGAGATTAAAAACGACGCCAAGGACCGCATGGGCAAGAGTGTCGAGTCGCTCAAGACCCAGATGTCCAAGATCCGCACCGGCCGCGCTCACCCGAGTCTGCTTGACGGCATCCAGGTGGAGTATTACGGTGCCGCCACTCCTCTGAAACAGTTGGCCAACGTGGTGGCAGAAGATGCCCGCACCCTCTCCATCTCCATCTTCGATCGCTCCATGATCCAGGCGGTGGAAAAGGCCATCCTGACCTCCGATCTGGGCCTGAATCCGTCCAGCAACGGCCAGACCCTGCGCGTGCCGCTGCCGCCGCTGACCGAAGAGCGCCGTCGTGATCTGACCAAGATCGTGCGTGCCGAAGCGGAAGGTGCCCGGGTTGCCGTTCGCAACATCCGTCGCGATGCCAACGCCGATCTGAAAGCCCTGCTCAAAGACAAAGAGATCTCCGAAGACGACGACCGTCGTGCCCAGGAAGAGATCCAGAAGTTGACCGATTCCTTCATCAAGCTGGTAGACGATGCGCTGGCCGTGAAGGAAAAGGAGCTAATGGAAATCTAAGCCTCTGACAGGTATATTACGAGCGCCGTGTAGTGCCCCTGCACGGCGCTTTTGTCTTTGTGGGAGAAATGAATGTCGCTTTTGGCAGCCGTAGGTGATTGTGCCAATACGTCCTTGCCTCGTCATGTGGCCATCATCATGGATGGCAACGGACGCTGGGCCCAGAACCGTGGCAAGATGCGGGTCTATGGCCACAAGGCCGGTGTGAAGTCTGTTCGCGAGGCGGTGACCTTTGCCGCGCGTGCCAAACTGGATGCGCTCACTCTGTTTGCGTTTTCCAGCGAGAACTGGCGCCGCCCGGAAGGGGAGGTCAGTGCCCTGATGGAACTGTTTATAACGGTGCTGGGCCGCGAGGTTAAAAAACTGCACAGCAACGGCATTCGGCTCAAGGTGATCGGCGATACCGCCCGCTTCAGCGAACGGCTGCAGGCCAAAATCGCCAAGGCGGAGGCGCTGACTGCCAACAACAGGGGGCTGACCCTCAACATCGCCGCCAATTACGGTGGCCAGTGGGACATCACCCAGGCGGCTCGCAAGCTTGCCACGGCTGTGGCGGCAGGTGAATTGTCGGCCGACCAGATTGATGAAACCCTGCTTGGTCGCGAGGTGTGCATGGCCGACCTGCCGCCGGTGGATCTGCTGATCCGTACCGGTGGCGATCATCGCATCAGCAACTTCGTGCTGTGGCAGCTCGCCTATGCCGAGCTCTATTTTACCCCGGTGCTGTGGCCCGACTTCGGCGAAGCCGAGTTCAGCGAGGCCGTGGCCTCCTTCGTTTCTCGTGAGCGCCGTTTTGGCTGCACCGGTGAACAGATCCGGGAATTGATCGCCGAGCAACAGACCGGCTAACCCCCCTCCCAAGAGAGAGGCTTCTTTTGCTAAAACAACGAATTATTACCGCATTGCTACTGGTTCCCCTGGTGTTGGGAGCCCTCTTTTTTCTGCCGTTGAAATTCTTTGCCCTGTTGGCATCCCTGGTATTTCTGTTGGCCAGCCGCGAGTGGAGCGGCTTTGTCTCCGCCAAACCGCAGCAGTGGCTGCCGCTGGTCTATTGCCTGCTGCTCGGTGCGAGCCTGTTTTGGCTGCCGGTGGAGCAGTTGTGGACTCCCCACCTGCATCCGCTGGTGATGGGCGTGCTCTGGACCGCCGTCAGCTGGTGGCTGCTGGGGCTGCTGCTGGTGCTGCGCTATCCCCAGAGCGCCAAGCTGTGGAAGGAGTCCATCTGGCTCAAGTCCCTGTTCGGTCTGGTGACCCTGGTGCCCTTCTTCTGGTCCCTGGTGGCCATCCGTGGTTACAACTTCTATCACGACCCCATGATGGGGGCCTGGATCCTGCTGTTCGTGATGGGACTGGTCTGGGCGGCAGATTCTGGCGCGTATTTTTTCGGCAAGGCGTTCGGCAAACACAAGCTGGCGCCGGCCGTGAGCCCGGGTAAAACCATCGAAGGCATGTGTGGCGGCCTGTTTACCGCCAGCCTGCTGGCGGTGGGGGTGACCTGGTTCATGGGCTTCGTGCCCGCCAAGATGGCCATAGTGCTGTTCTGCTCCCTGCTGGCGGTGCTCGCCTCTGTGCTCGGTGACCTGACCGAGAGCATGTTCAAGCGCGAGGCCGGCATCAAGGATTCAGGGACCCTGCTGCCCGGTCACGGCGGTATTCTCGACCGTATCGACAGCCTGACCGCCGCCCTGCCGGTGTTCCTGCTCAGCTACCTGCTGCTCAGCCAGGAGTTCTGATGGACTGCCCGATGATCCGGCAGGCCGCAGGTGCCATCCATTCGTCATACAGCGGGAGTTTTGATGCATAACCTGGTGATTCTGGGAGCCTCCGGCTCCATCGGTCAGAGTACGCTCAAGGTACTGCGGCACAATCCTGGGCGCTGGCAGGTGCTGGCGCTGACGGCGGCCCGCAGCGTGGATGCCATGCTGCGCGACTGCCTCGAGTTTTCCCCCCGTTTCGCCGTCATGGTGGACGAGGCGGCTGCCGCCGAGTTGGCCGGTCAACTCAAGACCCACGGCAGCGCCACCCGGGTGCTGTCCGGTCCGGCCGCCCTGTGTGACGTGGCCGCTCACCCCGATGCCCACAGCGTGATGGCGGCCATCGTCGGTGCCGCCGGCCTCGCCCCCACCATGGCCGCCGTGCGGGCCGGCAAGCGCATCCTGCTGGCCAACAAGGAGGCGCTGGTGATGTCCGGTGCCTTCTTCATGGAGGCGGTACGCGAGCACGGCGCCGAGCTGCTGCCCATCGACAGCGAACACAACGCCATTTTCCAGTGCCTGCCCGAGGCCATCCAGCGCCAGCCGGGCTTTTGCGACCTGGCGGGGGCCGGGATCAGCAAGATCCTGCTGACCGGCTCCGGCGGCCCGTTCCGCTACACCGACATCGGCGAGCTGGCCCATGTCACCCCGGCCCAGGCCATCGCCCATCCCAACTGGTCCATGGGGGCCAAGATCTCGGTCGACTCCGCCACCATGATCAACAAGGGGCTGGAGTATATCGAGGCGCGCTGGCTGTTCAACGCGGCGCCCGAGCAGATCCAGGTGGTGATCCATCCCCAGTCGGTCATCCACTCCATGGTGCAGTACAAGGACGGCTCCGTGCTGGCTCAGCTCGGCAACCCGGACATGTGCACCCCCATCGCCCACGCCCTGGCCTATCCGGCTCGGGTCGAGTCCGGTGTGGAACCTTTGGACTTCTTCAGTGTCGGAGAGTTCAGCTTTATCCGTCCCGACTATGAGCGCTATCCCTGCCTGGCGCTGGCCATGAGTGCCTGCCGGCAGGGGCAGGCCGCAACCACGGCCCTCAATGCCGCCAACGAGGAGGCCGTAGCGGCTTTCCTTGCAGAGCGGATCGGTTTTATGGATATTGCCAGAGTCAATGAGGTCACCATGCTCGCCCTGGGCGGCACGGATGTCGGCTCGCTGGACGATTTGATTGCGCTGGATGGGGCGGCCCGTGCCCGTGCTCACAATTTGATTGAGGAGCTTAGCTGATGAGAAGTATTTCGTGGCATTGTGCTGCCTTCACCCTGATTGTCGGAGACAGGACCATGCATGAATGCGAGGTGATGGGCTGATGGGCGGTGTGTTGTGGAACATTGGTGCCTTTATCGTCGCCCTCGGGCTGCTGGTTGCGGTACATGAATTCGGCCACTTCTGGGTGGCCCGCCGCTGCGGCGTCAAGGTCGAGCGCTTCTCCATCGGCTTTGGCAAGGCGATCTGGCGCCGGCTCGGCAAGGATGGCACCGAGTACGTGCTGGCCCTGATCCCCCTTGGCGGTTACGTCAAGATGCTGGATGGCCGGGTCGACGAGCTCAAGCCCGGTGACGAGCAATACGCCTTCAACCACAAGAGCGTCTGGGCGCGGATGGCCATCGTCGCAGCCGGCCCCATGGCCAACTTCGTGTTTGCCCTGTTCGCCCTCTGGCTGATGTTCATGATCGGCGTCCCCGCCGTCAAACCCGTGGTGGGCGAGGTGCGTCCCGCCTCCATCGTGGCGGCGGCCGGGGTGGAGCCCGGCATGGAGATCGTCGGCGTCGGCGGCGAGGAGACAGGTGACTGGGAGAGCGTGACCTATGCCCTCATCAGCCACCTTGGCGATGACTCGGTCCAGCTCAAGCTCAAGGCGGCCAACACCAGTTATGCGGTGGACAAGACCCTGCAACTGGCCGGCTGGAAGTTTGATCCCGACAAGGAGTCTCCCATCGGCAGCCTCGGGATAGTGCCCCTCGGTGGCAAGGTGCTGCCGGTGGTCGAGGCTGTGGTGGCCGCGAGCGCCAGCGAGAAGGCCGGCCTCCAGGCTGGCGACCGCATCAAGCGGGTAGGGGATGAGGCGATCACCGAGTGGGTTCAGTTTGTCCACCAGGTGCAGCAGTCGCCCAGGCAGCCGCTTGAGGTGACCGTCGAGCGGGCGGGCAGCGAGCTGACCCTGACTCTGACCCCGGATGCCAAGAAGGTGCGGGGCCAGCTGGTCGGTTTCGTCGGCCTGTCGCCGCAACTGGTTCCATTACCGGATGAGTATCGGATTCTGTTACAGTATGGGCCTTTGCAAGCCCTGTGGCAGGGCGCCCAGAAGACCTGGAGCCTGACCACCCTGACCTTCGACATGATCGGCAAGCTGATCGGTGGCATCGTCTCGCTGGACAACCTGAGCGGCCCCATCTCCATTGCCAAGGGGGCGGGCAGCAGTGCCGACTATGGACTGGTCTATTTCCTCGGTTTTCTGGCGCTCATCAGCGTCAACCTGGGGATCATCAACCTGTTCCCCCTGCCGGTGCTGGATGGTGGCCATCTGGTCTACTTCCTCATCGAGGCGGTCACCGGCAAGCCGGTATCGGAAAAAATTCAGGAAGTGGGT
Source organism: Aeromonas sp. QDB20 (assembly GCF_027707805.1). NCBI lineage: Bacteria > Pseudomonadati > Pseudomonadota > Gammaproteobacteria > Aeromonadales > Aeromonadaceae > Aeromonas > Aeromonas sp. QDB20. Next base: position 139,861 of record NZ_JAPCJC010000004.1, read on the forward strand.
TTCCGGATTGGCGCCGCCATTCTGATGTTACTGATGGGTATTGCGCTGTTTAATGATTTCGCTCGCCTCTGAGGCCAGAGCATCAACAAGGACACATAAGAACAAAATGGCTGTTAAAAAAGCATTGGTGTTGAGTTGCCTGCTGGGTGCCAGTTTCCTGGCCCAGGCGGCCCCTGCCTCTTTTGTGGTGCAAGATATTCAGGTTGAAGGTCTGCAGCGGGTGACCCTGGGTGCCGCCCTGTTGAACCTGCCGATCCGGGTTGGCGATTCCGTCGACTCAGTCGCGCTGGCCAACGCCATCAAGAAGCTCTATGCCTCCGGCAACTTCGAGGACGTCAAGGTCTACCGCGACGGCCAGGTACTGCAGGTGATGGTCAAGGAGCGGCCGACCATCTCCAGCATCGAATTCTCCGGCAACAAGGACATCAAGGAGGAGCAGCTGACCCAGAGCCTGGAGTCCTCCGGCATCCGGGTGGGTGATCCCCTCGATCGCACCGTGCTGAGCTCCCTCGAGAAGGGGCTGGAAGATTTCTACTACGGCGTGGGCAAGTACTCCGCCAAGGTCAAGGCCATCGTCACCCCGCTGCCGCGCAACCGGGTAGACCTCAAGTTCACCTTCGTGGAAGGGGAAGCGGCCAAGATCCAGCAGATCAACATCGTCGGCAACAACGTCTTCCCGGAAGAGAAGCTGCTGGCCCAGCTCTCCCTCAAGGATGACGTGCCCTGGTGGAACTTCACCGGCGACCAGCGCTACCAGAAGCAGAAACTGGCCGGCGACATCGAAACCCTGCGCTCCTACTACATGGACCGCGGCTACATCCGCTTCCAGCAGGAGTCCACCCAGGTCTCCATGACCCCGGACAAGAAGGGGGTTTACGTCACCCTCAACGTCAAGGAAGGGGATCAGTACAAGGTTTCCGGCATCCAGCTCAAGGGCGATCTGATCGACCGCGGCGGCGAGATGAAGGGGCTCATCCCCATCGAGACCGGCAGCATCTACTCCGCCAGCCAGGTGACCCACACCGAAGAGGTGCTCTCCAAGTTCCTCGGTCGCTACGGCTACGCCTACCCGAAAGTAGTCACCTTCCCGCAGGTCAACGACCAGACCAAGGAAGTGGAGCTCATCGTCAACATCGAGCCGGGCCCGCGCGTCTACGTGCGCAACATCAACTTCAGCGGCAACGTCACCACCAAGGACGAAGTGCTGCGCCGCGAGATGCGTCAGATGGAGGGCACCTGGCTCTCCTCCGACAGCGTCGAGCAGTCCAAGACCCGTCTCAACCGCCTCGGCTTCTTCGAGAGCGCCGAAGTGGACACCAAGCGGGTGCCGGGCAGCGATGACCAGGTTGATCTGGACTTCAAGGTCAAGGAGCAGCCTGCCGGTTCCATCAACGCCGGCGTGGGCTACGGTACCGAGTCGGGCCTGAGCCTGCAGGCGGGCCTGCAGCAGGACAACTTCATGGGGACCGGCAAGAAGATCGGCATCTCCGCCAGTACCAACAAGTACTCCAAGAGCGTCGACCTCAGCTACAACGATCCCTACTTCACCGTGGACGGGGTCAGCCTGGGCGGTCGTCTCTACTACAACCAGTTCAGTGCGGCCGACGCCAACATCGTGGACTACGAGAACACCACCATCGGCTTCCGCCTCTCCAGTGGTTTCCCGGTCAACGAGAACAACCGTCTCGACTTCAGCCTCGGGGTCGAAAACAACAAACTGTCCCAGCCCAACCCCTATCTGCAGGTGGATGAGTTCTGGAAGGTGTACAGCAAGAACAAGGATGGCGACAATCGCATGGTGTTCAACACCGTCGACGTCACCGCCGGCTGGACCCGTTCCACCCTCAACAAGGGCCAGTTCCCGACCGCCGGTGATCGTCAGCGGGTCAACGCCAAGGTCACAGTGCCGGGCATGGATCTGCAGTACTTCAAGCTCAACGCCGAAGACGCGCACTACTTCCCGTTCGATGCGGATCACAAGTGGGTGCTGATGGCCAAGGCGCGTGCCTCCTACGGCAACGGCTACGGCAGCAACGGCAACTATGATCACGTACTGCCGTTCTTCGAGAACTACTTCGCCGGTGGTTTCGACACCCTGCGCGGCTTCAAGAGCAACACCGTCGGTCCGAAGGCGCTCTACTACTACAACCTGAGCGGCAACGACGTCATCCAGGGTACCGACAGCTCGGTGGGCGGCAACGCCCTGGCGGTCGCCTCCCTCGAGATGATAGTGCCGACGCCGTTTGCGTCCGAGACCTATCAGCCGCAACTGCGGACCAGCTTCTTCATCGATGCCGGCTCCGTGTGGGATACCACCTTCGACTATGACCAGTATCGCAACCGTTGCTTCAGCGGCTGCAACTATCTGGCCGACTATTCGGATCCGACCAACTACCGCGCCTCGGCCGGTCTGTCGCTGCAGTGGCTCTCCCCGATGGGCCCGCTGGTGTTCGCGATTGCCCGTCCGCTCAAGCAGTACGAGGGCGACCGGACCGAGTTCTTCTCATTCAACATCGGCCGTACCTTCTAAGGACGGACCTTGCCCCCACCCAATGGTGGGGGTATTCAATGATGGGACGCGCAGCCTGCGTGCCTCACCAGGTAACAAGTCGGTCCGGGTACCACTTGCATAATCAGGTAAATCAGGTAGCCCTCACATGAGGGAACAAGGAGTAAGTGTGAATAAAGCGTTGAAAGTAGCTGGTTTGAGTTTTGCACTGATGGCTGCCGGCATGGGCTCCGCCTTGGCCGAGACCAAGATCGCCGTGGTCGACATGGGCGAAGTCTTCCAGAAGCTGCCCCAGCGTGAAGCCGTTTCCAAGAAGCTGAAAGGCGAATTCGAGCCGCGCATGCGCGAGCTGCAGAAGCTGGAAGCCGATGGTCAGAAACTGGTCGAGAAGTTCAAGAAGGATGAAGCCTTCATGAGCGCCGACCAGAAAAAACAAAGCCAGGAGAAGCTGGCCAAGCTGCAGATGGAGTTCAACCAGAAGCGTCAGGCGTTTGAACAGGACAACGGTCGCCGTCAGTCCGAAGAGCGCAACAAGATCCTGACCAAGGTGCAGGCTGCCATCGACTCCATCGCCAAGAGCAATGGTTACGATCTGGTGCTGGAGCGCAATGCCGCCCCGTACGCCGCCAGCAAGCTGGACATCTCTGCCCAGGTTATTTCTCAGGTAAGCAAGAGCAACTAATTGATGGCATTCACTCTCGCACAGCTGGCCCAGCAACTGGGGGCCCAGGTCCATGGCGACGGAACCCTGGAAATCCGCAAGGTAGCGACACTGGAAAAGGCCGGGGAGGGGGACATCACCTTCCTGTCCAATAAAAAGTACCGGCATTATCTGGAGCAGAGCAAGGCGACCGCCGTGCTCATCACAGAAGCGGATCTGCCATTTTGTCCCACCAATGCCCTGGTGCTCAAAGACCCCTATGTGGGCTTTGCAAGGGTTGCCCAACTGCTGGACACCACGCCGCAGCCGGCCACGGATATCCATCCGAGCGCGGTGATCGCGGCGGACGTGCAACTGGGCGAGAGAGTGGCCATCGGGGCCAATGCGGTGATCGAATCCGGCGTGGTGCTGGGGGATGATGTGCGCATCGGTCCGGGCTGTTTCGTTGGCAAGAATACCCGACTGGGAGCCCGCTCCCGGTTGTGGGCCAACGTCACCCTCTATCACGACGTCACCATGGGCACCGACTGTCTGGTTCAATCCGGCACAGTGATCGGCGCCGATGGTTTCGGTTATGCCAACGAGCGCGGCGAGTGGATCAAGATCCCCCAGCTCGGCGGCGTGACCATCGGCAACCGGGTCGAGATCGGTGCCTGCACCACCATCGACCGCGGCGCGCTGGAAGATACCCGCATCGCTGACAACGTCATCATCGACAACCAGTGCCAGATCGCCCATAACGTCGAGATCGGCTACGGCACCGCCGTGGCGGGCTCCACCGTGATGGCAGGTAGTCTCAAGGTCGGCAAATACTGTATCATTGGCGGCGCCTCCGTCTTTAACGGGCATATGGAGATCTGCGACCAGGCCACCGTTACCGGCATGGCCATGGTGATGCGACCCATTACCGAGCCCGGTGTCTACTCTTCCGGCATCCCCCTGCAAACCAATAAAGAGTGGCGCAAGACCGCCGCCCGGGTGATGCGTATCGAAGAGATGCACAAGCGGTTGAGCAAGCTTGAGAAGAAGCTGGACCAAGAATAATCACGATTGGTATAGGGTACTGTTTTGACTACTGAAAAGAAGAGCCTGGGTATCCAGGAAATAATGGATCTGCTGCCCCACCGTTATCCGTTCCTGATGGTGGACAAGGTGGAAAACTACGAGATCAGCGATGAGCGCAAGACCCTGCGCGCCATCAAGAACGTCTCCTTCAACGAGCCGATCTTCCAGGGGCACTTCCCGGCCAAGCCGGTGTTCCCCGGTGTGCTGATCCTGGAAGCCATGGCACAGGCCACCGGTATCCTGGCGTTTACCATGGTGGGCAAGCCGTCCCCCAACGAACTCTATTACTTTGCCTCAATCGACAACGCTCGTTTCAAGCGTCCGGTTGGCCCCGGCGATCAGCTGGTGCTCGACGTGGAGTTCCTGAAAGAGCGTCGCGGTATCGCCAAGTTCACCGGTGTGGCCACGGTCAACGGTGAAGTGGTCTGTACCGCCGAGCTGATGTGCGCCAAACGCGAGGTTTAACACACGTGATCGACCAGACTGCCATCATTCACGATACTGCCGTCGTCCATGAGTCTGCCGTCATCGGTAAAGGGGTTGAAATCGGCCCCTTTTCTGTCATCGGTGCCGAGGTGGAAATCGGCGACAACACCTGGGTCAGCTCCCATGTGGTGATCAAGGGCCCGACCAGGATTGGTCGTGGCAACAAGATCTTCCAGCACACCTCCATCGGTGAGGATTGCCAGGACAAGAAGTACGCCGGCGAGCGCACCTTCCTCGAGATCGGCGACAACAACGTCTTTCGCGAGAACTGTACCGTGCACCGCGGCACCATCCAGGATCAGTCCCTGACCCGGATCGGCAGCGGCAACCTGTTCATGGTCAACGTTCACGTTGCCCACGACTGCATCATCGGTGACAACTGCATCTTCGCCAACAACGCGACCCTGGCGGGTCACGTGGTGATCGGCGATTTCGTGATCTTCGGCGGTCTCTCCGCGATCCACCAGTTCGGCCGCGTCGGCTCCCACGCCTTCGTCGGTGGCTGCGCCGCCCTCAACAAGGACGTGCCGCCCTACGTGATGGCCGCCGGCAACTACGCCAAACCGTTCGGGGTCAACTCCGAAGGGCTGCGTCGCCGCGGTTACACGCCTGAGGCGATCTCCGCCGTCAAGCGCGCCTACAAGGAGATCTTCCGCTCCGGCAAGACCGTCGAAGAGGTGCTGCCTGTGCTGATCGAGATGGCGCAAGCTGAGCCGGCCGTCCAGCTCTATGTGGACTTCCTCAAAGACAACGAGCGCGGGATCATCCGTGCCTGATCCGGTTCGCATCGGTGTCGTCGCCGGAGAGGTCTCCGGCGACATTCTGGCTGCCGGTCTGGTACGCGAGCTGCAGGCCCGCTACCCGGACGCGCAGTTCGAAGGGATCGCCGGGCCGCGCATGCAGGCCCTCGGCGTGAAGGCCCTGTTCGAGATGGAAGAGCTCTCCGTCATGGGGATCACCGAGGTGCTGGGCCGTCTGCCGCGCATCCTCAAGGTCCGCCGCGAACTGCTGCGCCACTTCATCGCCAATCCGCCCGATATCTTCATCGGGGTGGATGCACCGGATTTCAATATCGGGGTGGAGCTGAAACTGCGCCGCGCCGGTATCAAGACGGTTCACTATGTCAGCCCCTCGGTGTGGGCCTGGCGCCAGAACCGCATTCACAAGATCAAGGCCGCCACCGACATGGTGCTCGCCTTCCTGCCGTTCGAGAAAGCCTTCTACGACCGCTTTGACGCCCCTTGCCGTTTCGTCGGCCACACCATGGCGGACGACATTCCGCTGGTGCCGGATCAGGCCGCGGTGCGCAGAACCCTCGGCATCGACGCCAATCGCCGCTGGCTGGCGGTGCTGCCGGGCAGCCGCACGGCGGAAGTGGGCTTCATGTCGCCGCTGTTTCTCGAGGCGTGCAAGCACCTGACGGTGCGCTACCCGGATCTCGGCTTCATCGTGCCGCTGGTCAACCAGAAGCGGCGCGAGCAGTTCATGGCCATCAAGGCCGACGTGGCGCCGGATCTCGACATGGTGCTGCTGGAAGGGCAGGGCCGCGAGGCGATGATCGCCGCCGACGTGGTGATGCTGGCCTCTGGCACCGCGGCGCTTGAAGCCATGCTGGTGAAAAAACCCATGGTGGTGGGCTACAAGCTCAAGCCCTTCAGCTACTGGCTGGCCCAGCGGCTGGTGAAGACCGAATTTGTCTCCCTGCCCAACCTGTTGGCCGGCCGCATGCTGGTGCCCGAACTCATCCAGCACGAGTGCACCCCGGAGAACCTGGTGGTCGAGGTGAGCAAGTATTTCGAGCACGACAACAGCGCGCTGGTGAACACCTTCACCGAGCTCCATCAGCTCATTCGCTGCAATGCCGACCACCAGGCCGCCGAGGCGGTGGCCGAGCTGCTGGGCCGGTAGAGAGCGGGCGGCCAGTTTGGCTGCTCCAACGCGACGCCAGGCCCTGCGGGGCCTGTTTTGATTCAAGGCTACAAGATGATGATCGATATTCCTGACGACAAGCTGGTTGCCGGTGTGGACGAGGTGGGCCGTGGCCCCCTGGTGGGAGACGTGGTGACTGCCGCCGTCATCCTCGACCCGGCCAACCCGATCGAGGGGCTCAACGACTCCAAGAAGCTCTCCGAGAAGAAGCGCCTCGCCCTGTTTGACGAGATCAAAGAGAAGGCGCTGGCCTTCGCCATCGGCCGTGCCAGCCCGGCGGAGATCGACGAGCTCAACATCCTGCACGCCACCATGCTGGCGATGCAGCGCGCCGTGGCGGGGCTCAAGGTCACGCCCGAGCTGGTCTTCATCGATGGCAACCGCTGCCCGGCTCTGCCGATGGAAGCCCGCGCCGTGGTCAAGGGCGACAGCCTGGTGGCCGCCATCAGCGCCGCCTCGATCCTCGCCAAGGTGACCCGGGATGCGGAGATGACCGAGCTGGACAGCCGCCATCCCGAGTACGGCTTTGCCCGCCACAAGGGCTATCCGACTGCGGAGCACCTCGCCATCCTGGCCGAGCGCGGCCCGTTGCCGGAATATCGTCAAAGTTTCAAACCGGTGCGCCGTGCACTGGGAGTGGAATAACCCATGCTGATTTGTCTAAGCGATGGCTGCTTGCGTAATGAGAGGGCATGACGATGGCTGACCCCCGTTTCATTCACCTGCGGGTGCATACCGACTTTTCCATGGTGGATGGTCTGCAGAAGATCAACCCCATCGTCGGGGCCGCGGCGGCCGACAACATGCCGGCGCTGGCCCTGACCGACCAGATGAACATGTGCGGCCTGGTGCGCTTCTATGGCGCCGCCCACGGCAAGGGGATCAAGCCTCTGGTCGGTGCCGACTTCTGGGTGCAGAGCAGTGAACTTGGCGACGAGCAGTTTCGCCTCACCCTGCTCGCCATGGACAACGACGGCTACCAGAACATCACCCTGCTCATCTCCCGCGGCTATCAGCGCGGCCATGTGCAGGGGCGGCCGGTCATCGACAAGGAGTGGCTGGTCGAGCACGCCAAGGGGGTGATCGTGCTCTCCGGCGGGCGCGAGGGGGACGTAGGCAAGTTCCTGCTCAAGGGCAACCGCCAGATGACCGAGCAGTGCGTCGCCTTCTATCAGACCCACTTCCCCGACGCCTACTACCTGGAGCTGCTGCGTACCGGTCGCCCCGACGAGGAGGTCTACCTGCACATGGCGGTGAACCTCGCGAGCGAGTTCGCGCTGCCGGTGGTGGCCACCAACGAGGTGGTATTCCTCACCGCCGATGACTTCGACGCCCACGAGATCCGGGTCGCCATCCACGACGGCTACACCCTGATGGACAAGCGTCGCCCGCGCCGCTACAGCCCGCAGCAGTATCTGCGCAGTCAGGACGAGATGTGCGAGCTGTTCGCCGACATCCCGGAGGCGCTGGAGAACACGGTGGAGATCGCCAAGCGCTGCAACGTGACGGTGCGTCTGGGTGAATACTTCCTGCCCAACTTCCCCACCGGCGACATGACCACCGAAGATTTCCTGGTGGCCAAGTCGAAAGAGGGGCTGGAGGAGCGGCTCGAGTTTCTGTTCCCGGATCCGGCGGTGCGGGCCGAGCGTCGTCCCGAGTACGACGAGCGCCTCGACATCGAGCTGAAGGTGATCAACCAGATGGGCTTCCCGGGTTACTTCCTCATCGTGATGGAGTTTATCCAGTGGTCCAAGGACAACGGCATCCCGGTCGGCCCGGGCCGGGGTTCGGGTGCGGGGTCGCTTGTGGCCTACGCCCTCAAGATCACCGACCTCGACCCGCTCGAATTTGACCTGCTGTTCGAACGTTTCCTGAACCCCGAGCGGGTCTCCATGCCCGACTTCGACGTCGACTTCTGCATGGATCGACGGGACGAGGTGATCGAGCACGTCTCCGAGATGTACGGCCGGGATGCGGTGTCCCAGATCATCACCTTCGGCAGCATGGCGGCCAAGGCGGTGGTACGGGACGTGGGCCGGGTGCTGGGCCACGCCTACGGCTTCGTCGATCGCATCTCGAAACTCATTCCGCCGGATCCCGGCATGACCCTGGCCAAGGCGTTCGAGGCCGAGCCCAAGCTGCCCGAGCTCTACGAGCAGGACGAGGAGGTCAAGGATCTCATCGACATGGCGCGCCGGCTCGAAGGGGTGGTGCGCAACGCCGGCAAACATGCCGGTGGCGTGGTGATCGCACCCACCAAGATCACCGACTTTGCACCGCTCTACTGCGATGACGAGGGCCACCACCCGGTCACCCAGTTCGACAAGAACGACGTGGAGTACGCCGGTCTGGTGAAGTTCGACTTCCTGGGTCTGCGCACGCTCACCATCATCGACTGGGCCCTCGGCATGATAAACCCGCGTCTTGCCAAAGAGGGCAAGCCGCCGGTCGACATCGCCGCCATCCCCATCGACGACAAGCGCTCGTTCGACCTGCTGCAGCGCTACGAGACCACCGCGGTATTCCAGCTCGAATCCCGCGGCATGAAGGATCTCATCAAGCGGCTGCAGCCGGACTGCTTCGAAGACATGATCGCTCTGGTGGCGCTGTTCCGGCCGGGCCCGCTCCAGTCGGGCATGGTGGACAACTTCATCGACCGCAAACACGGCAATGAAGCCATCTCCTATCCGGACGAGAAGTGGCAGCACGAGAGCCTGCAGCCGATCCTGGAGCCCACCTACGGCATCATCCTCTACCAGGAACAGGTGATGCAGATCGCCCAGACCCTGGCCGGGTACACGCTCGGTGGCGCGGATATGCTGCGCCGGGCCATGGGCAAGAAAAAACCCGAGGAGATGGCCAAGCAGCGGGCCGGTTTTGAAGAGGGCGCCATCAAGAACGGCGTCGACGGCGAGCTGGCGATGAAGATCTTCGACCTGGTGGAGAAGTTCGCGGGCTACGGCTTCAACAAGTCGCACTCCGCCGCCTATGCCCTGGTCTCCTACCAGACCCTCTGGCTCAAGACCCACTTCCCGGCCGAGTTCATGGCGGCGGTGATGACCGCCGACATGGACAACACCGACAAGATAGTGACCCTGGTGGACGAGTGTCAGCGGATGGGGCTGACGGTGATCCCGCCGGACGTCAACACCGGCCGCTACCGCTTCAGCGTCAACGAGGACGGTCATATCGTCTACGGCATCGGCGCGGTGAAGGGAGTGGGGGAAGGTCCCATCGATGCGATCCTGGAAGCACGGGATCGGGATGGCCTGTTCCGCGACCTGTTCGACTTCTGCAACCGGGTCGACATCAAGAAGCTGAACAAGCGGGTGATGGAGAAGCTCATCCTCTCCGGCGCCATGGACCGGCTCGGCCCTCACCGCGCCGCCCTGATGGCGACCCTGGAGGAGGCGATGCGCGCCGCCGAGCAGCACGCCAAGGCCCAGGCGGTGGGGCAGGTCGACATGTTCGGTGTGCTCACCGAGGAGATAGACGACGTCAAGAAGGCGTTCGCCAACGTGCCGCACTGGCCCGACAAGGTCTGGCTGGAAGGGGAGCGCGAGACCCTCGGGCTCTACCTGACCGGTCACCCCATCAACCAGTACAGCGGCGAATTGCGTCGTTACACTTCGGGCCGCCTGTGCGATCTGCATCCCACCTCCCGCGATACCGTGACCACGGCGGCGGGGCTGGTGATCGCGGCGCGTAGCATGGTGACCAAGCGCGGCAACAAGATGGGGATCTTCACCCTGGACGACCGTTCCGGTCGCCTGGATGTGACCCTGTTCAGTGAAGCGCTGGAAAAATATGAAGAGTTGATGCAAAAAGACCGTATTTTGGTGGTTTCTGGACAGGTCAGCTTTGATGACTTCTCCGGTGGCCTTAAAATGTCGGCCCGTGAATTACTGGATATCAACGATGCGAGAGAGCGTTTTGCCAGGGCAATCCGCATCTCTCTCGATGAACAGCGAATCGATGATCGCTTTTTCCCGCGTTTGTGCGAGATTTTGGAGCCCGCCCGTGCCGGAGTCTGTCCGGTTCAGGTAAACTATCGTCGCCCCGGCTCCCGGGTGCGATTGACGCTCGGCACCGAGTGGCGGGTGACGCCCACCGATCAACTGATAGATGACTTGCGCGTCCTGCTGGGACGAGAGCGGGTTGAATTGGTTTTTGATTAGAGGATCTATAGTCCCTATGAGTCTTTTTCTGGATTTTGAACAGCCGATCGCCGAGTTGCAGGCACAGATCGATGAACTGCGCCATGTGAGCGAGCACAACAGTGCCGTGGATCTGAGCGAAGATATTCGTCGGCTGGAGAAGAAAAACGAAGAGCTGACCAAGAAGATCTTCGGCGATCTGGGCGCCTGGCAGGTGTCCCAGATGGCGCGTCATCCACAGCGCCCCTATACCCTCGACTACATCGAGCACATCTTCACCGATTTCGACGAGCTGGCCGGCGATCGCGCCTATGCCGATGACAAGGCCATCGTCGGCGGCATCGCCCGTCTGGACGGCGAGCCTGTGATGGTCATCGGCCACCAGAAGGGCCGCGAGACCAAGGAGAAGATCAAGCGCAACTTCGGCATGCCGCGCCCGGAAGGGTACCGCAAGGCCCTGCGCCTGATGGAGATGGCCGAGCGCTTCAAGATGCCGATCATCACCTTCATCGACACCCCGGGCGCCTACCCTGGCGTGGGTGCCGAGGAACGTGGCCAGTCCGAAGCGATTGCCCGCAACCTGAAAGTGATGGCCGGTCTGACCGTGCCGGTGGTCTGCACCGTGATCGGTGAAGGCGGCTCCGGCGGCGCCCTGGCCATCGGTGTCGGCGATCGCGTCAACATGCTGCAGTACTCCACCTACTCCGTCATCTCGCCGGAAGGCTGTGCCTCCATCCTGTGGAAGAGCGCCGACAAGGCACCGGTGGCTGCCGATGCCATGGGCATCACGGCCCAGCGTCTGAAAGAGCTCAAGCTCATCGACAACATCGTTGAGGAGCCGCTCGGCGGCGCCCACCGCAACGTGGAGAAGATGGCCAAGCACCTGAAAGACCGCATCCAGCAGGATCTCAACGCCCTGCGTCCCCTCGACAACGAGCAGCTGCTGGAGCAGCGCTACCAGCGTCTGCTGGGCTACGGCTACTGCTGAGCCCGGTCGGGAACAAATGGATGATGAAAGGCCCTCGCACTGCGGGGGCCTTCTTTTTTACGGCGGCAGGCGCCCTGTCGGCAGGGAAAAATCCTGTCCATATGGATACCTGTTGGCACGATGTTTGCCAAAACCCCCATGTTGGATCAATTCAGCGGCGATTTGTGGCCAAAAAAAGTGGGATCCCACTCCCGTTTTGCTTAAAGTGACCCTTTCCGATCGACCCGATCGGCATGCCCGCAAGGACGCTCTGCGGACGTAAACAGGCCAGCCCGGCCTGACTCACAGGAATGTTCACCCCGCCGGCGGCACTGCCTTTTGCAGCGCCCTGCTGCCCGTTCAGCCGCCCGGTGTTACGTCACTCTCATCTTGCATCGTCTCCATCTGCAGCGAGTGAATCATGAGCGAATCGGTTTTTGAGATCCACGACTGGACCCTGAGCGTCGACGACAACATGCTCTGTCGCCCCGACCGCGAGGTCTACCTCGAGCCCCGGCTGGTCAATCTGTTGCGCTTCCTGGCGAGCAACGCCGGTACCGTGTTCGGGCGCGACTGCCTGATCAACGAGGTCTGGGACGGCGCCGAGGTGACCGATCAGGTGGTCACCCAATCCATTTTCGAGCTGCGCAAGATCCTCAAGGATGGCCGCAACGACGCCGCCGACTACATAGTCACAGTGCCCAAGCGCGGCTACAAGCTGGTGGCGCCGGTGCGACCGCAGCAGGTGGTCTCGGTGGTGATGGCAGGCGAGCAGGAGAGCGTGAGTGCCCCCCGGCCGCCGTTCGCGATGCCAGACCTCGATGAAGAGGAGGAGCAGGCCAACGTCACCCCCTTCCCGGCCGGCCCGCTGACCCGCGCCGTCACCACCCATGCCAGGGAGGGGGGCAGTCGCTGGAAGCTGGTGGGCTTCGATATCTTCGTGGTGGCGATCCTGGTCGCCCTGGTCAGCCTGCTCAGCTATCAGCACACCAGCCCCCAGGTGCACTCCATGCTGGATCCCGAGCTGCTGGTGTTTCGCTTTCACTCCGGCATGGATGGCAGCAACGAGAACGTGCGCCTCGCCGACGGTATCACCCGCGCCCTGATGGGGGAGGTGGCCGCCGCTACGCCGCTGCGGGTGCAGTACGGCGCCAACACCCTGATGGGGGGCATCCTGCCCGGCAAGGAGTTGAGCGTACGGGTCTCCCGCCAGCCGGGGGGCACCTATCTCGATCTGGAGTATCGCAACATCAACACCAACCGGGTGCTGTTCAGCCACCAGTACCAGCTCAGCCGCCACAACGTGCACGGGGTGCTGCAGGCGAGCAGCCGGGATCTGCTGAGCGCCCTCAATCAGCCTGACGCGCAGCCTGGCATGGGCTGGCCCACCGATGACGGCGCATTGATGGCCATGATGGAGGCGCACTACTACATCAACAGCCAGGATCCGGTGGCCCTCAAGCGCGGCGTCGAGCTGCTCGACAAGTCGCTGACCAGCCAGCCGGATCAGCCGCTGCTGCTGGCGGAGCGCTATCTGGCCGGGGAGGCGCTGGCAACCCTGACGGGCACCCCCCAGAGCGACCGGTTGCAGCAGATTGGTGCTCACCTGGCCCGGGTGGTTCAGAACCAGCCGCTGCAGCCGGCTCGGGTGTGGGAAGCGCTGACCCTGCAGGCCATTCTGGGCGGCCAGCAGCAGGAGGCCAACCGTCTGCTGGGCGAGGCCGGCAGCCGGGGCCGCTCTGTGCTCTATCACATACTGCGCGGCAAGCTGGCGGAGCTGGATGGTCACCCGGAAGCGGCGGGGGATGCCTACAGCCAGGCCTTCCTGATGGAGGCGACCGAGCAGACCTACCTGCTCTGCCAGCAGCTCGGCTTCTACAGCAACATGGAGACCCTCACCCCGGCGCTGTTCAACGCCCTGGGCCAGAGCAAGGTCAAGCTGTTCTGAGCGGCGCCGGCCGCGCTCTGCCCCGCCGATCGCAGGCCGCCCACGGGCGGCCTGCGTGTTTCTTGCCTTGCCATAGGCACTCGGGCTTGCTCTTCTATCCCTATCCCTATCCCTATCCCTATCCCTATCCCTATCCCTATCCCTATCCCTATCCCTATCCCTATCCCTATCCCTATCCCTATCCCTATCCCTATCCCTATCCCTATCCCTATCCCTATCCCTATCCCTATCCCTATCCCTATCCCTATCCCTATCCCTTGCCCGCAGCAACGACTGGCCATGGCAGGCCTGTGGTGGCGCCATCCCCCTGTTCCATCCTCTGCTGATGAAGCCCCGGCCGCCATTTGCAGCTGCAGCCTGTCGATGCCGACAGCCGTGACCGCCGCCCGGCGACCTGGCCGCCTTTGTCGATATCGCTCCGGGTCATCACCTCGTCCGTTTGGTGTGTGGGAGGCTGTTATGCCGGCCTGGGTGATCTCGGGTCGTGCAAAGCGAGCGGTGCAATGAAGGGCGGTGAGGGGAAAAGGGGGTCGCTTTGGCATATGCAGTTCGGGGGAGAGGGGGTTGTTGGCCCAGCTGTACCGCAGCGGGTCATCAGAAAAATATCAAGGTGGTTCGGGTGGCACCGGGTGGTCTCATCAAGGGGGGCGACGGATATCAAGGTTTTATCAAGATGCGTGCGATGCCTTCAGTCAACCTGCTGTTTTAACTATGTTTTTATCAGATTTGACGGGCGGGCTGAAAAAGTTTGCTCATGTTTTTATCCCTTAGCGGGACTTTATGTTTTCCGGGGCGCAGAGGCCTAGTCTGTGGCCATTGATTGGCGGAAGGCTCCGCCAAGCGTGTGTTTGATGCCTTAATATCGACCCGGAGATTTTATGTCCCTAGATACGAGCAAGAAGATCGGCCTTGTCGCCTGTACAGGTGTAGTGGCCGGCAACATGATGGGGAGCGGTATCGCGCTGCTGCCCTCGGCCCTGGCCACCATAGGTTCCATCTCTGTGTTCAGCTGGGCAATCTGCCTAGTCGGCGCCATGGGGCTGGCCTTCGTGTTCGCGCGCCTCGCCACCAAGAACCCGCAGGAGGGCGGCCCCATCGCCTACGCCGGCGAGATCTCTCCGGTGTTCGGCTTCCAGACCGGTGTGCTCTACTACCATGCCAACTGGATCGGCAACCTGGCCATCGCCATCACCGGCGTCTCCTACCTCTCCGTCTTCTTCCCGATCCTCAACAGCCCGATCCCGGCCGCCGCGGCCACCATCGCCGCCGTCTGGATCTTCACCCTGGTCAACCTGCTTGGCGGCAGCTGGGTGAGCCGGCTCTGTACCCTGGGTCTGGTGCTGATCCTGCTGCCGGTGGTGGGTACCGCCCTGGTGGGTTGGGGTCATTTTGATGCCGCCGTCTACAGCCAGAACTGGAACACCACCAGCGGCAGCGACCTGCATGCGGTCATCAGCGCCGTGCTGATCTGCCTCTGGTCCTTCGTGGGGGTAGAGTCTGCCGCCGTCTCCTCCGGCATGGTGAAAAATCCCAAGCGCACCGTACCGCTCGCCACCATGTTGGGCACAGGTATCGCGGGGGTCATCTACATCCTCTCCACTCAGGTGATCAGCGGCATGTTCCCGGCCGGTGAGGTGGCGGCTTCCGGTGCGCCGTTTGCCATGGCCTCCTCCGTCATCTTCGGCAACTGGTCCGCGCCGTTCGTCTCCGCCTTCACCGCCCTGGCCTGCTTCACCTCGCTGGGCTCCTGGATGATGCTGGTGGGCGAGGCGGGCAAGCGCGCCGCCCACGACGGCAACTTCCCGAAAATCTACGGCGAAGTGGACAAGAACGGCGTGGCCAAGAAGGGTCTGATCCTGGGCTCCCTCAAGATGACTGCGCTGATGATCGGCCTGACCGCCTTCACCTCCCAGTCCGCCCACGCGGCCGACCTCTTCAACGTGCTGACCACAGATGCGGTGCTGCTGACCATGCTGCCCTACTTCTACTCCAGCATTAACCTCATTCGCTTCGAGGGCATGACCTCCCGCAGCATCGGCGCCATGATCTTCTCCGGTGTGGCCTGCGTCTTCTGCCTGATTGCCCTGATGGGGGCCAAGGGTTCCAACCTCACAGCAACCTTCGTGGTGTCGCTCATCATCCTGATGTTCTACGCCAAAAAACTGGGCCTGCGTCAGCACGATGCCTTGCTGAGCGAACAGCCCAGCAACTGATTTCCCCTTTTATCTTCCGAGCGCTCTTCACTCACCATCCCTGATGGAGAGCGCCCTCTTACGTGTGGAGCATCAAGATGAACATCATTGCCATCCTCAACCACCTCGGCGTTTTCTTTAAAGAAGAACCCATTCGCCAGCTGCAAGCCTCCCTCGAGCGCAAGGGTTTCGAGGTCGTCTATCCGGTCGATGTGGCCGACTTGCTCAAACTCATCGAGAAGAACCCCCGCGTCTGCGGCGCCATCTTCGACTGGGACAAATACTCCCTGGGTCTGTGCAAGGAGATCCACGATCGCAACGAGAAGCTGCCGATCTTCGCCTTCGCCAACGACCAGTCCACCCTGGACATTCACCTGACCGACCTGCGCCTGAACGTGCACTTCTTCGAGTACCGTCTCGGCATGGCTGACGACATCGCCCTCAAGATGGGTCAGGCCACTCAGGAGTATCAGGACGCCATCCTGCCGCCGTTCACCAAGGCGCTGTTCAAGTACGTGGAAGAGGGCAAGTACACCTTCTGTACTCCGGGTCACATGGGCGGTACCGCTTTCCAGATGAGCCCGGCCGGCAGCATCTTCTATGACTTCTACGGCCCGAACGCGTTCAAGGCCGACGTCTCCATCTCCATGCCGGAGCTGGGCTCCCTGCTGGATCACTCAGGTCCGCACAAGGAAGCCGAAGAGTACATCGCCCGTACCTTCAACGCCGATCGCTCCTACATCGTCACCAACGGCACCTCCACCGCCAACAAGATCGTCGGCATGTACTCGGCGCCGGCCGGCAGCACAGTGCTGGTGGACCGCAACTGCCACAAGTCGCTCACTCACCTGATGATGATGAACGACGTGACCCCGCTCTACTTCCGCCCGACCCGCAACGCCTACGGCATTCTGGGCGGCATCCCGCAGAGCGAATTCAGCCGTGAGACCATCGCCGCCAAGGTCGCCGCCACCCCGGGTGCCCAGGCGCCGCGCTACGCCGTGATCACCAACTCCACCTATGACGGCCTGCTCTACAACACCGGCTTCATCAAGGAGGCGCTGGACACCCCTTACATCCACTTCGACAGTGCCTGGGTGCCCTACACCAACTTCAGCCCGATCTACGAAGGCAAGTGCGGCATGAGCGGCGAAGCCATGCCGGGCAAGGTGTTCTACGAAACCCAGTCCACCCACAAGCTGCTGGCGGCCTTCTCCCAGGCCTCGATGATCCACATCAAGGGCGACGTGGAGGAAGAGACCTTCAACGAAGCCTTCATGATGCACACCTCCACCTCGCCGCAGTACGGCATCGTGGCTTCGACCGAGATCTCCGCCGCCATGATGCGTGGCAACACCGGCAAGCGGCTGATCAAGGACTCCATCGATCGCGCCATTTCCTTCCGCAAAGAGATCAAGCGTCTGCGCGAGCAGAGCGAAGGCTGGTTCTTCGACGTATGGCAGCCGGATGACATCGACACCGTCGAGTGCTGGAAGCTGGATCCGAAAGATGACTGGCACGGCTTCAAGGACATCGACGACAACCACATGTACCTGGATCCCATCAAGGTGACCCTGCTGACCCCGGGCATGGGCCGCAATGGTCAGCTGCTGGAGAAGGGCATCCCGGCCTCGCTGGTTTCCAAGTTCCTGGACGAGCGCGGCATCGTGGTGGAGAAGACCGGCCCCTACAACCTGCTGTTCCTGTTCTCCATCGGGATCGATCAGTCCAAGGCGATGCAGCTGCTGCGCGCCCTGACCGAGTTCAAGCGCGGTTACGACCTGAACCTGACCATCAAGAGCATACTGCCGAGCCTCTATCGCGAAGACCCGAGCTTCTACGAAGGCATGCGCATCCAGGAGCTGGCCCAGCGCATTCACGAGCTGACCAGCAAGTACCGCCTGCCGGAGCTGATGTTCAAGGCGTTCGACGTGCTGCCGGAGATGAAGATGACCCCGCACGCAGCCTGGCAGCAGGAGCTGGCCGGCAACGTGGTGGAAGTGCCGCTGCGCGACATGGTGGACCGCATCAGCGCCAACATGATCCTGCCGTACCCGCCGGGAGTACCGCTGGTACTGCCGGGCGAGATGGTGACCCAGGATTCCCTGCCGGTGCTCGAGTTCCTCGAGATGCTGTGTGAGATCGGGGCCCACTACCCGGGCTTCGAGACCGACATCCACGGCCTCTATCGTCAGGCCGATGGCAGCTACACCGTCAAGGTGCTGCGCTAAGCGAGAGTGACAACAACGGGCCGCAAGGCCCGTTTTTCCCATCTGGGTTCATCCATTTTTTTGCGAGTCAGCATGAAACGAGTTCTCTCCATCCAGTCCCACGTGGTGTTCGGCTGCGCCGGCAACAGCGCCGCCGTGTTTCCCATGCGTCGCATGGGGCTGGAGGTGTGGCCCGTCAACACGGTGCAATTTTCCAACCATACCCAGTACAGCGCAGGCTGGCAGGGGATGGTGATGCCAAACGGCCATATTCGCCAGCTGATGGCGGGGCTGGCTGACATCGGCGTACTGGGGCAGTGCGATGCGATCTTGAGCGGTTATCTCGGCTCGGCCGAGCAGGGGGAGGAGATCCTGGCGGCGGTGGCCCACCTCAAGGCGCTCAATCCGCATGCCCGCTATTTTTGCGACCCCGTGATGGGGCATCCCGACAAGGGGTGTATCGTCGCGCCCGGCGTCGCCGATTTTCTGAAAAACCGGGCGCTGGCCTGCGCCGACCTGCTGGCCCCCAATCTGCTGGAGCTGGAGCAGCTCACCGGCCGCGAGATCCACAACCTGAGCGAGGCGCTGGCGGCTTGCCAGCAACTGCGTGAGGGGGGCGTCGAGCTGGTGATGGTCAAGCATCTGGGCCGCGCCGGCTTGAGCCTGGACCGGTTCGAAATGCTGCTGGTGTGCGAAGAGGGGGCGTTTCATATCTCGCGCCCCCTCTATGAGTTTCAACGTCAGCCCATCGGGGTGGGGGATCTGCTGAGCGCCACCATGCTGGCCAACCTGCTGGCGGGCTTCACGCCGGTGGCGGCGTTCGAGCGCACCAATGCCAGCGTGGACATGGTGCTGGCCCAGACCTGGCTGGCGGGCGCCTACGAGCTGCAGCTGGTGGCCGCCCAGCAGGCACTGGTCGAGCCCGAGATCCGCACCTGCGCCAGCCGGCTGGGTTAGCCGCGCATCAACCTGCGCGCCGTGCCAGCGTGACCTGCTGACGGGCAAGCGCCTTGGGCGAGCGCCTGGTGTGCGGGGCGCAGGCCAGCTTGAGCTGGTGCCACTCGCGCCACAGCAACCAGCACAGCGGCAGGGTCAGCAGCAGCACAGTGGTGGGCTGGGCCAGCAGCACGCCGTCGCGGCCCCACCAGAGCGGCAGCATGAAGATCAGCGGCAGCAGCAGCAGGGTCTTGGCGATGGAGATGAACAGCGCCTGACGGGTGCGCGCCATGGATTGCAGCAGCACGATGCCGAACATGATGATCCCCTCCAGCGGAATGGCGCCGAGATTGAGGGTCAGGCTGCTGATGGCGGCCGCGAGCAGCTCGCCATCCTGATCGCCGGTGTAGAGCATGGCTACCTGGCGCGGCAGCAACTGGATCAGCAGCCAGACCGCCAGACCGTAGACGAGCGTGATCTTGAGCCCCATCTCCATCAGGAACTTGAGATCGCGATGGCGCCTGGCGCCGGCCGCCTGACTGACCAGCGGCTGGATGCCAAAGGCCAGCCCCTGCAAGATGACGATGAACACCGCCTCTGTGTAGCCGGCCACGGTGAAGCCCGCCAGATCCTTGACCGAGCCGTGCACCATCAGCTGGCTGTTGTGCAGCATCAGCAGCAGGCCAAGGTTGAATTGGGCGATCAGGCTCGGCAGACCGGTGAACAGCAGGTTGGGCATGGCCGGCAAGCTGGGCATCAGCTGGCGCCATTCCAGTCGCAATCTGGCGTGACGGGTAAAGAAGTAACCCAGGCCCAGCAGGCTGACCACCCCTTCCGAGATGAGGGTGGCCTGAGCCGTACCGATGAGCCCCAGCCCCAGCCGGCCCACCATGATGTAGTTGAGGATGATGTTGAGGATGGCGCCGCCGCTGACCAGCAGCATGGCGAGCCGCGGCCGGCCGTCGTTGCGCAGCAGATAGGGCACCGCCAGGTTGCAGGCCAGCAGCAGGGTACCGCCGCCGATCCAGTAGAGGTAGTCGCTGGCCTGTTGCCAGGTGTCGGTGCCCTGCTCGATGCCCAGTGCCAGCAGGATGTCGATGTGCCAGTAGTGCAGCAGCAGCGGCGCCACCGTGCCCAGCCCCGCCAGCAACCAGAGCGCATTGACCAGCGCCTGGCGGGCCAGCCCGGTGTTCCTGGCGCCCTGCTGGAAGGAGATGGCGGTGGCCGCCCCCATGCTGATCATGGCGGCAAGGCCGATCAGCACCATGATGACCGGGTAGACCAGGTTGATGCCGGCGAGGCCGGCGGCCCCCACGTAGTGGCCGACGAAGATGCCATCGACCAGGTAGTAGGCGCCGGATACCAGCATGGCCATGACGGAGGGGAGGGCATAGCCCCAGAAACGGCGGGTCATCGCCCGCTGGCGCAGAGTGAAATAGGCAGACATATCTGTTCTCTTGGGGAGTTCGATTATCGAGCAGACAGTCTAGATTAATATTGTTTTTGCGATAATCCGGGTTCTACTTGAAGGATTGATGAGCAATATTCAGTAATTGGTCGGTTGATAGTGGGCT
The DNA here is from genome assembly GCF_027707805.1 of Aeromonas sp. QDB20. NCBI lineage: Bacteria > Pseudomonadati > Pseudomonadota > Gammaproteobacteria > Aeromonadales > Aeromonadaceae > Aeromonas > Aeromonas sp. QDB20. The sequence continues at coordinate 160,495 of NZ_JAPCJC010000004.1, forward strand.
TTCAGCATGTCGATGAGAGCCCGCAAGCCGCTGCCCAGCTGATGCCGGCTGGGATAGAAGAGATAAAAACCGGCAAAGGTGGGGCACCAAGGCTCCAGCACGGTGAGCAGTTTCCCCTGGGCTACTTTTTGGCTCACCTCCTCTTCCAGACAGTAGGCCAGCCCCAGCCCCGCCTCGGCAGCCCCCAGATAGAGGGCCGGCGTGCTGGTGGTGAGCGGACCCGTCACCTCTATCTCCAGCAGGGATCCCTCCTCCCCGGCGAAGGCCCAGCGGTAGTGATGAGAGGGGGTGAGCCGGTAGCCGATGCAGGCGTGGCGCGACAGCTCGCGAGGGTGTTGCGGGGTGCCGTGTTCGGCCAGATAGGCGGGGGAGGCCACCACCAGATAGCGCTGGGGCGGCCCGAGCGGTACTCCGATCATCTCCTTGGGCAGCAGATCGCCGTAGAAGATAGCGGCGTCATAGCCATCTTCGATGAGGCGCGGCATCAGCTCCTGTTCCACCACTTCTACCTGCATGCGCGGGTAGAGCACCAGGTAATCGATCAACACCGGGGCCAGCAGGTCGTCGATGGCCCCGCGCGGTGCGCAGATCTTCAGCCGTCCCACCGGCTCGTCGCTGTGACGGGTCAACTCGCCCAGTGCGCTCTCCAGATGGTTCAGGGTTGGCAGCAGCCGGGTCAGCAGCCGCTGGCCCGCCTCGGTGGGCACCACGGCGCGGGTGCTGCGGTTGAGCAGCCGTACCCCCAGCCGGGTCTCCAGCCCTTTCAGGCTGTGGCTCAAGGCGGATGCCGAGACCCCGAGTTCGAGGGCGGCCTTGCTGAAGCTCTGGTGACGGGCGACGGCGGCAAACACCGCCAGTTCGGCGAGGTCGGTACGGGTGATGGCCATATTAATTCAGCGGAAAAATGTTGAACAACAGGGTACGCCAGGGCGGGGCAAGGCACAACGTGGCCAACAAACAGACACATGTAGCGAAATTGTTGTACCCATAAGGATATAGATACGGGTGAAACTACCGCTATTTGTTAACGGCTGTTCACAAAATTGGGCTCGAAACGTGATCTCTGACGCCAGAAAGGCGATTCCAATCAAACTTTGGTTGATTAATTCAAAAAAACACTGTGATCGCTAAGGGGATTTAATTAGAGTCAGCTCATCGAAACAAAGGCGTGTTAGTGAGTTGTAAAAACTGACGCGTTTGCGGCCCTCGGGCCCACTCCCCACCGGTCTGTTTGTTGCAATTTGGTTGTTACATGGAGTGATGACCAGTTTGCCGGAGCGATGGGAATGAGAATAAAACAGGGATGGACTGCAAGCGTTCCAGGGAAATGGGACAGGGCATCGCGCCCGGTTGACTAGATATTTTCTATTTTCCTTGATGACAGGAACACCCCTATGTCTGACATGAACATTGCAGTAGAAGGCAACTTAGCCAGTAATGCGTCTTCCCGTGGCATCAACAAGGCCGATGTGGTCTGGATGCTGGGTCTGTACGGTACCGCCATCGGTGCCGGTGTGCTCTTCCTGCCGATCAACGCCGGTGTAGGTGGCCTGTGGCCGCTGGTTGCCATGCTGATCCTGGCCCTGCCGCTGACCTTCTTCGCCCACCGTGGCCTGACCCGCTTCGTGCTGTCCGGCTCCACCCGTGACGGCGACATCACCGAAGTGGTGGAAGAGCACTTCGGCAAGACCGCAGGCAAGTTCATCACCCTGCTCTACTTCTTTGCCATCTACCCGATCGTGCTGATGTACTCGGTCGCCATCACCAACACAGTCGAGAGCCTGATTGTTCACCAGCTGGGCATGACTGCACCTCCCCGTGCCGTGCTGTCACTGGCGCTGATCCTGGGTCTGATGGCGGTTGTTCGTCTGGGCGGCCAGGTCATCGTCAAAGCGATGAGCGTGCTGGTATTCCCGTTCGTGATCACCCTGATGGGCCTGGCGCTCTACCTGATCCCGCACTGGAATGGTGCCATCATCACCGAAGCCCCGGCGCTGGGTGATGCCTTCAACGGCGATTTCATCAAGACCCTGTGGCTGGCCATCCCGGTCATGGTGTTCTCCTTCAACCACTCCCCGATCATCTCCTCCTTCGCGGTGGACAACAAGGGTCGTTACGGTGAAGGTGCCGAGAAGAAGTGCAGCAACATCCTGCTGGGCGCCCACGTCATGATGGTGATGACCGTTATGTTCTTCGTATTCAGCTGCGTACTGAGCCTCTCTCCGGCTGACCTGGCTGCTGCCAAGGAACAGAACATCTCCATCCTGTCCTACCTGGCCAACCACTTCGACAACCCGGTCATCGCCACCGTGGCTCCGCTGATCGCCATGGTTGCCATCAGCAAATCCTTCCTGGGTCACTACCTGGGTGCGCAAGAGGGCATGAACGGCCTGATGGCCAAGGCGCTGCGCGAGAAGGGCAAGAACGTTGACACCAAGCAACTGAACAAAGTCACTGCCGTGTTCATGATCCTGACCACCTGGGCCATCGCCACCATCAACCCGAGCATCCTCGGCATGATTGAAGACCTGGGCGGCCCCATCATTGCCATGCTGCTGTTCCTGATGCCGATGTACGCCATCACCAAGGTGCCGGCCATGCGCAAATACGCTGGCAACATCAGCAACGGCTTCGTGACCATCATCGGCCTGATCGCCATGTCCGGTATCATCTACAAGCTGATTGCCTGATAACTCCGGTTACCCGCTTGAATGAAGACGCCGCCTCGCAAGAGGCGGCTTTTTTTATGGCCGCTGTCCAGGGATACGGCCTTGCATAAAACCGGGCATATTCTCGCCGCCACGCTTAACAAAGGGGCGGGGCAGGCCTAACATGGCGGGATGTTCTTCTAGACAGGACAAAAGGATATGTCTGGGTTGAAAAAGGATCTCGGGCTCTGGCAGGGGATGGGGCTGCTCGCCACCTCCCTGCTCGGCACCGGGATCTTCGTGGTGCCGGCTACCGCCGCCTCGCTGGCAGGTGGGGCCTCGCTGTGGGCCTGGTTGCTGCTGATTGCGCTGGTTCTGCCGATTGCTTTTACCTTTGCCCGCCTCGGCCGTCGTTATCCCCACGCCGGCGGCGCTCCGCACCTGATTGGCCTCGCCTTTGGCAACGGCGCCGAACGCTTCTCCGCTTTCCTCTTTCTGGCGGTGTTGCCGGTGGGCCTGCCCGCCGCCCTGATGATCGCCGCCGGCTTCTGGCACGCCCTGTTCGATCTGGGGGAGTGGACTCTGTGGGCCATCCAGCTGCTCACCCTGCTCGGGGTCTTTCTGCTGGGGCTGCGCGGAGCGCGCTCCTCCGGCAACCTGCAACTGCTGATCGCGCTCGCCATTTTGGGGCTGACCCTGCTTATCTGGTTCAAGGGGGATATCAGCTGGCGCGACGCCGCCCGGCCGCTGCCGACGACGGAGGAGTGGCCTGCTATGGCCACCGCGCTGGCGGTGATGTTCTGGTGTTTCGTGGGGCTCGAGGCCTTCGCCCACATGGGGGAGGAGTTCAAGCGACCGGAGCGGGACTATCCGCTGGCCCTGCTCGGTGGGGTGTTGCTGGCGGGGCTCATCTACTGGGTACACTCGCTGGTGGTGCTCAAATATGGCCTCTACGGCGATGAGGCGACCAACGCCACCGCCATTCCGGCCCTGCTCTCCCTGCTGTTCGGCCCAACCGCCAAGTGGCTGGTGGCGGTGCTCGGCTACCTCTCCTGCTTTGCCAGCATCAACATCTACATTCAGGGCTTTGCCCGGCTTATCTGGAGCATGGCACGCGAAGGCAAGCTGCCCCCCTCGCTGGCGGTGCTTACCGCTCGCGGCGCGCCGCTGCGGGCGCTCGGTCTGGTACTGCTTATCTGCCTGCTCTGCATCACCCTCATCATCTGGTTGCGGTTGCCGCTCGATGAGCTGATCCGCTACGCCAACGGCAACTTCGTGCTGGTCTACCTGCTCTGCATGGCGGCGGGCTGGCGTCTGCTCGGCGGGGTGGGCAAGGGGCTGGCGGGGATAAGCGTACTGCTCTGCGCCCTGGTGCTGGTGGCGCTCGCTTCCCAGGTGCTCTATGCCGTCGTGCTCAGTCTGGGGTATGGCTGTTTCTCGTTATGGCGACGCAGAGGTCGCTGCTCGGCGCCAGATGATCGTGTCTGCGCCATCAAGTAACCCGAAAAAAGCCCCGCAGTGCGGGGCTTTTTGCTGCCTGTCAGCGGCTGGCGGACAGGTCGCTGCGCAAGATGGCGTAGTGGCGCAGGGAGATGAAACCATCCCCCTTGCGTTCGCACTCCCGCGCGGTGCCCTCGTAGTGAAAACCAGCCCGCTCCAGCAGGCGAGCGGAGGGGCGGTTGGGCTCCTCCACCACCGCCAGCAGCCGGTGCAGCGCTGTGGTGCGGTAAGTGAGCGGCAGCCACAGTTGCAGCGCCGCACTCATCACCCCCTTGCCCCAATGCTCGGGATAGAGCCAGTAGCCCAGCTCGGCCCGCCGGTGCTCAGGGTCGGCATCGTTGTAGCCGATGGCGCCGAGCGGTTCGCCCGTGTGGTGGTCACGAATGAGGTGCCAGGCGCCGCGGCCGGTGCGGGTCAGCTCGGCATACCAATCCATCTGGGCCTGGCACGCCGTCAGGCTGTCGTAGCTGACGCCGTAGTAGGCGACGACCCGCGGATCGGAGAGGCCGCGGTAGATGTGGGGCAGATCGGCGTCGCTGACCGGATCCAGCCTGATGTGGGGTTGTTGTGTTGCTGTCATGGTGGCTCCTTGCAGCCAACCTGAGTTGGCCGCGTGAGTTGAGTGATAAAGGATGGATGATGCTGGCTGGCGTCAGGCAAAGCCGAGCAGGTCGGCAAGGCGCGCCAGCTCGTCACGCCACTGCTGCTGCAGGCGCGGGGTCTGGTGCCTGGGCTTGCGGGCCAGATCGGCGGCGAGCAGGGCATCAAGCTCATACCAGCGTGCCAGCAGTGCCTCTTCGTCATGTGTCGGGCCGGCTGGGGCCAGCCCCATGGCGGGGTCTGCCAGGCTTGTCTTGTCTGCTGCCGGCGAGGGGGGGTTGCCAAACAGCTCGGCATAGGCGCGCTCGGCACTGTGAGCCTCCTGGATGCGCCCATCCTTTATCAGCCAGAAGCGGTTGCAGCTGCGCTCGATCAGCTCCCGGTCGTGGGAGACCAGCAGCACGCCCCCCGGGAAGGTGGCAATGGCCTCGGCCAGCTCCTCCTTGCCCGCCAGATCCAGGTGGTTGGTGGGCTCGTCGAGCCAGAGCATGTGGTGGCTGCCGAGGGACAGGGCGAGAAACAGCAGTCGTGCCCGCTCCCCCCCGCTCAAGGTGTGCACCTGCTGACCGTGGCGGGCATAGGGGAAACCCGCCCGAATCAGCGCCTGACGCCGGGTCGTCTCCGGCAGAGGGGACAGCGGGTAGAGGGCGTCGCTCAGGGTAGCGTCGTCCGCCAGCTGCTGCAGGGACTGATCGTAATAGGCGATGCTGGCGCCGGGGTGACAGTACCAGCCCGCCTGCGGGCTCTGCGCGGCCAGCTCGCGCCAGCACTGGCGCAGCAGGGAGGACTTGCCGGTGCCGTTGGCTCCGAGCAGGGCGACCCTGTCCCCCGCCCGCAGCCAGAGTTCCTCGGCCCGCAGCAGCGGCGGCAATGATGGCGCCGGCGCCACGTCGAGGGCCTCCAGCCGCAGCAGGGTGTCGGCGGGCAGGCTCAGTCCGCGCAGCTCGAGTCGCCAGGGGGCCAGTGCCGCGACCTGGCTCTGCTCCTCCTGCAGGCGGGCGATGCGTTTTTCCATGGACTTGGCCTGGCGTACCAGCTTCTCGTTGTCATGCTCCCGCCCCCAGATGGCGAGGCGTTTGCTGCTGGCGCTCAGGCGGTCTATCTCTTTTTGCTCGTCGGCCCGGCGCAGGCGGGCCTGCTCATCCTCGGCGGCCAGCGTCGCCCGGGCCTGGCTGCAGGGCAGGGCGAAGCGGTGCAGCTGGCCGTCTCGCAGGATCAGGGTCTGCTCGGTGACGCTGTCCAGCAGGCGAGCGTCGTGGGAAACCAGCACGAAGGCACCGCGCCAGCCCAGCAGAAACTGCTCGAGCCAGAGCAGGGCGGGCAAGTCCAGGTGGTTGCTGGGCTCATCGAGCAGCAGCAGGTTGGGTTGGCGCAGCAGGGCGCGCCCTATCTGCAGCCGGCTGTGCTGGCCGCCGCTCAGCGCACTGACCGGCAGCGTGGCCTGGGCCTCCAGCTGCAGCTCGGCCAGCAACTTGTCCACCTGCCACTCGGCGCTCGGGTCGTTGCCCAGCGCATCCAGCAGCACGGCGCGGGTGCTGAGGGTTGAAAGTCTGGCTGGCAGTTGTTGGGCCACGAACTCGCAGCGGCAGGCGGCAGCCTGCACGACCCGGCCGGCCTGGGGCGTGCGCTCGCCCGCCAGCAGCGCCAACAATGTGCTCTTGCCGCAGCCGTTGGCGCCAATCAGGCCGAGTCGGTCGCCTGCGCGAATGCCGAGTTCGAGGTGGTCAAATAACGGAAGGTGCCCTGCACTCATCTGCAGGGAATGGGTACTCATCAGGGTTGTCATGCTCTTGCTCTCTTAAATCGCGGGATCAAAGATCCCTGTCATCAGGAGCGCTGGCGACAACGGCAGAGTCGAGAAAGGTCTCGGTATGGAAGGGAGTCGGCTTTGCTCGAACCCGCTATCGCAGCGCGATGGTATGCAGGCAAGAGCACGCGAATGTGCCGAACAGGCGAGCCGAGAACATCGGACACGCTTGGATAACCATTTTTTACCTCCTTGTGTTTCGTTATGGCACGGTGCGGCGATTATAGGCACAGAAAAAAACAGTCGTCCATCCGCCCTGTGGGGGGCCGTGGGCACCGCATCGGGAGGCGCAGGGTAAAAAAACGCCCCGCTGGGCGGGGCTGGTGATGGGGATGTCAGTCGCGGGGGGTCTTGAGCGCCTCAATCACATCGTCATTGGGGGCCAGCCCCTCCACGTGGTTGAAGTTCTCCACCCCCTCCTGCGGGTTGAGGGTGAAGGCGTCGGCACTCAGGTAGCTGCCGCTGCCGGCACTCTCCACCACGACGATGAGCTCGGGCTGCTTGTCGCCGTTGAGATCCAGCAGCTTGAGCTCCTTGATGTTGCCATCGCGCGGCAGCACCTTGCCGTCGATGAACTGATCCAGCGGGAACTGGGGGTTGGCGCCGGAGTAGAGGCGCACGTCGTAGCTGCCGGTGGAGGCCGGTTCGCCGCGCCCTTCGCTGACGGTCACTACCTGGCCTGAGGGGAGCGTCAGCTGTTTGAAGAACCCGTCCGCCGCCTGGCTGGCGAGGGGTAGGGTGAGCAGGCCGAGTGTCATGAGCAAGGCTTTCATCGGTTTGACCCTTGTTACTGCGGCGGCGGTTGCCCGCCACCTGTGTCACTGTGCGAACCGGTCGGGCAGTCCCCGCCGGTCCGCGTCATCCACCCCTCAGCGGGGTCGTCATTACCAGATCTTGACCCGTTTGGCAGGGTCCAGATAGAGCTTGTCACCCGGCTGGATGTTGAACGCCTCGTAGAAGGCGGGGATGTTCGGCACCACGCCGTTGACCCGGTACTCCGGCGGCGAGTGGGGATCCGAGGCGAGCAGCATCTGCATCAGCTCGGGGCGATACACGCCCTTCCACACCTGAGCCCAGCCGAGGAAGAAGCGCTGCTCGCCAGTGAAGCCGTCCAGCACCGGGGCCTCCTTGCCATCCAGCGACAGCAGATAGGCCTTGTGGGCTATGGTGAGGCCGCCCAGATCGCCGATGTTCTCCCCCAGGGTGAACTGGCCGTTGACGAACTGCCCCGCGATGGGCTCGAAGCGGTTGTACTGGGCCACCAGCCGGCTGGTGCGGAAGCGAAACTCCTTGAGATCGGTTGGCGTCCACCAGTCGCGCATCACGCCGTCACCGTCGGATTTGGCCCCCTGATCATCAAAACCGTGGCCCATCTCGTGGCCGATCACCCCACCGATGGCGCCGTAGTTGACCGCATCATCCGCCTGCATGTCGAAGAAGGGGGGTTGCAGGATGGCGGCCGGGAAGACGATCTCGTTGTTGCTCGGGTTGTAGTAGGCGTTCACCGTCTGCGGCGACATGTGCCACTCGTCTCTGTCCACCGGCTTGCCGAGGCGCGCCAGGTTGTCGGCGTATTCGAAGGCGCGGGCGCGCTGCAGGTTGCCCACCAGATCGTCGGCGCGGATCGCGATGGCGCTGTAATCCTTCCACTTGTCCGGGTAGCCGATCTTGGGGCGGAATTTGGCGAGTTTCTCTTTGGCCTGGGCCTTGGTGGCTGGCGACATCCAGTCCAGCTCTTCGATGCTCTGGCCGTAGGCGGTGCGCAGGTTCTCCACCAGCTGTTCCATGCGGGCCTTGGCCTGGGGCGGGAAGTAGCGCTCTACGTAGAGCTTGCCCACCGCCTCGCCCAGATGATCGTCCAGCACGCCGAGGGCCCGCTCCCAGGGGGCCCGCTGCTTGGGCGTGCCGCTCAGGGTGGTGCCGAAGAAGGCGAAGTTCTGGGCATCGGTCTGGCTGTCGAGGTAGGGGGCGTAATCGGTGATGAGCTGCCACTTGAGGTAGGCCTGCCAGTCGCCGATCGGGGTCTGCTTCATCACCTCGTTCAGGGCCGCGAGATAGGTCGGTTGGCCGATGACCAGGCTCTGCTGGCCGGCGAGGCCGGCCTGGCTCAGGTAGGCGTCCCAGTCGATGGCGGGGGCGAGGCGTTTGAGCTCGCTCTGGGGCCCCTTGTTGTAGTTCTTCTCTCGATCCCGCAGGTTGACGTTGTCCCACTGGATCTTGGCGAGTTTGCTCTCGAGGGCCAGCACCCGCTTGGCCTTGGCGGCGGCATCCGGCTCGCCGAAGCGGCCCAGCATGGTGGCGATGTGTTGCTCGTATTTCTTGAGCAGCGCCTGGCTGGCGGCATCCGTCTTGAGGTAGTAGTCCCGATCCGGCAGGCTGAGGCCGGCCTGGTAGAGGTAGACCGCATAGCTGTCCGGGGCCTTGGCGTCGGCGTCTATCCAGAAGCCGAAGGGGGCGCCGCCGCCGTTGCGACCGCTCTGGGCGAAGGCGCGGGCCAGATCCTGGCTGCTTTTGATCTGCTCGATCTCGCTCAGCATGGGCAGCAGGGGAGCAGTACCCTTGGCATCCCGGGTCGCCTGATCCAGATAGCTGTGGTAGAGATCGCGGATCTGCTGGGCCTGGGTGCCGGCGGCAGCCTTGCCATCCAGCCCTTCCACCAGCACCCGCACGTCCGCCAGGGACTTGTCCCGCAGCAGGTAGAAGGCGCCGTCGGCGGGCCTGTCGTCCGGGATCTTGGCGGTGGTCAGCCAGTGGCCGTTCACGTAGCGGAAGAAGTCATCGCCGGGTTTGACGCTGGTGTCCATGTTGGCCAGCGCGAGGCCTGAGTGCTTGTTGCTGGTATCCGGCGCCTGACTGCAGCCTGCCAGCAGGGCCAGCCCGATGAGGCCGGCCAGTATGCTTTTCTTATTGTTCATTTTTTGATTCCAATTCGGGTTATACGGCTTCCTTGCCCACGCAGGGAGCGATTCACTCTAGCAGTCGGGTTAGCGCTTGATAAGCCCGACTCTGCTAAGATCCGCCAGGTCGTATTGGGGAAGCCTATGATTTCTCGTATTTATTCTCGCTTTTGTCAGACTCTGCCTGCGCCGGAAGGTTCCCGCGGCTTGCTGGTGGCCTTCAGCGGCGGGCTCGACTCCACCGTGCTGCTGGTGCTGGCGGCCCGCTTCGCTCACGCCCACGGCCTTGCCCTGCGCGCCCTGCACGTCCATCACGGCCTGAGCCCACATGCCGACGAGTGGGTGGCCCACTGCGAAGGGGTGTGTCAGCAACTGGCGGTGCCTCTCATCACCGTGCGGGTGCAACTGCAGCGGGGCAGCGGCGACAGTCTGGAGGCGCAGGCGCGGGAGGCCCGTTATCAGGTCCTCGCCGCCCAGCTGGGGGAGGGGGAGTGGCTGCTCACTGCCCACCATCAGGACGATCAGCTGGAGACCCTGCTGCTGGCGCTCAAGCGTGGCGCCGGTCTGCGCGGGTTGGCGGGCATGGTGCCGAGCCAGCCCTTTGCTGGCGGCCTGCTGCTGCGCCCGCTGCTCGAGGTGAGCCGGACCGAGCTGGCCGAGGCGGCGGCCGGCCTCCCCTATGGCTGGGTGGAGGACGAGAGCAATCAGGATGTGAGTTATGACCGCAACTTCCTGCGCCAGCAGCTCATTCCCCAGCTCAAGGCCCGCTGGCCCGCCATGGCCCATACGGCGGCGCGCAGCATGGCGCTCTGCGCCGAACAGGAGGCGCTGCTGGAGGAGCTGGCCGAGGCCGACTGGCGACTGGCGGCGGCAGGAGAGGCGCTGCAGATCACGCCGCTGCAGGCCCTGTCAGGCACCCGGCGCAACAACCTGCTGCGCTACTGGATCCGCCGCCAGGGGGGCGAGATGCCCTCTCGCGAGCAGCTCGGTCTGCTCTGGCGGGAGGTGGCGCTGGCGCGGGAAGACGCCAATCCCCAGCTCAACTGGGGGGAGCAGAGCTGCCGCCGCTTTCAGGGTCGGCTTCATCTGGTGCGACCCGGGTTGCAGCCTCGTCACGAGCAGCTGGCGTTGAGGGTGGGGGAGACGCTGATCCTGCCGGACGGGCTCGGCGAGGTGCGACTGATCTCGCGGACGGAGGGCGAAGGGCTGCGGCTGCCAGGGGCGGACGAGCCGCTGTCGGTGCGCTTCGGGGTGGCCGCCGGCAGCATGCTCAAGCCGGTGGGGCGCGGCGGCAGCCGGCGCCTCAAGAAGCTGCTGCAGGAGTATGGGGTGCCCTCCTGGCAGCGCGGCCGCATTCCCATCCTCTATTACGGCGAGCAGGTGGCGGCGGTGGGCGAGCTGTTCCTCTGTGACGGATTCATGACGCAGGAGCCAGGCCTGGCCTGGCACTGGCTGCCGGCGGCGGCCTGTCAGCCCCCGCTGTAATCCTCTCTGCAGCAAACGGACAAGGCCGGCATATGCCGGCCTTGTCGTATTCAGCGGCTGACCGGTTCAGTCCAGCAGGCCGGCCTTGCCCGCCTTCTTGCGGGCATAGAGGTGAGCATCGGCCGCCTCGTACAGGCTGTGCACGTCCACCCCGGACTGCCAGCTGGCGGCCCCCAGGCTGCAGCCGACCGAGAAGGTGCTGAGCTCCTTGTGAGTCAGCAACATGTGCTGCAGACGCAGCCAGACCGGGCGCCAGGCCTCGGGCTCGGCGGGTTGCAGCAGCAGGGCGAACTCGTCGCCGCCGAGGCGAAACGCCTGATCCGTGCTGCGGATGCAGTGGGTCAGCAGCTGGGCGAAGCGGCTCAGCACCAGATCGCCCACCGGGTGACCCCAGGTGTCGTTGATCTGCTTGAAGCTGTCGAGATCCAGCAGTACCAGCACCAACCCGTGAGACTCCCGGCTGTGTTGCTCCACCGCGCGGCCGATGGCCTCGTCGAAGTAGGAGCGGTTGCCGAGCCCGGTCAGGTGATCGAGCCGCACCTGCAGCTCCAGCTGTGACAGGCGCAGATAGAGGGGCAGCGGCAGGCTGAGCAGCTGATGATACTGCTGCAGCACCCGTTGCTGACTGCCGCTCAGGGCGTGTTCGAGGGTGTAGTGCAGCTGGCCGATCAGCTGGCCATGCTGACCGCGCAGCTCGAACGGGTAGCTGTGCAGGGTCAGGCTGGCCTGAGGTGGATGCTGGATCAGGGTGTGCGGCTGGCCGCAGTCGAAGTGCAGGCTGTGGATCCGGACAATTCTTGCCGCACGATCGGCAAAAGTTGCCAGCAGGCTGCCCAGATCCGTCTGCACCAGCAACTGCTCGAGCAGCTGGTTGCGATCCTGGCTTGCCAGCGGCGTGAGCCGCTCCATCTGGCGAACCCACTGCTCGATGCCATGTCCCAAACCGCTCAATGATGATGTGTTTTCCACGGTACAGCCCTCAAACAACCTACTTCCTGCTGCTTACCTGCAATACCTGTGCCCAAAATATGTTCGATGCGAACAAGGGCGGCTGGCTAGGCTTAAGTAGATAAAAAAGGAGGAAATATTGTACGCAGACGTATTGATCCTGCTGCTTGCCGCCGTCCTGCTGGTGGCGATTTTCCGGCGCCTGGGCCAGCCGGTGATCCTCGCCTACCTGCTCGCCGGGGTCGTGCTCGGCCCCCATGGCGCGGCCGTGATCACCGGCCAGTCGATCATGCAGACCATCGCCGAGCTCGGCATCGTCTTTCTGATGTTTTCGCTCGGGCTCGAGTTCTCGCTGCCCCGGCTCATCGCCATGCGCCGGCTGGTGATCGGGGTGGGCGGCCTGCAGGTGTTGCTCACCTCCCTGCTGTTTTTTGCCATCGCCTGGTGGTGGGGCCTGAGCCTGCCTCAGGCGCTGGTGGTGTCGGGCACCTTGGCGCTCTCCTCCACCGCCGTGGTGATCAAGCAGTTGGGGGATCAGAAGCAGCTGCATACCCGCCGTGCCCAGCTCGGGGTGAGCGTGCTGCTGTTTCAGGATCTGGCGGTGGTGCCGCTGTTGGTGATGATCCCCATTCTGGCCCGGCCGGAGATCCAGGGCAGCGCCCTGCTGGCGGAGATCGCCTGGGCCACCCTCAAGGGACTGTTTGCCCTGCTGAGCCTGCTGGCGGTGGGCAAGTGGCTGCTGCCGCTGCTGTTTCACGAGGTGGCGCGGGCCCGCTCCGACGAACTGTTCGTGCTGAGCACCCTGCTGGTGGCGCTGCTGGCCGCCTCGCTGACCCAGTGGATGGGTCTCTCCATGGCGTTGGGGGCCTTTCTGGCAGGCATGATGCTGGGGGAATCCCACTACCGTCACCAGCTGGAGGTGGACATCCGGCCGTTTCGAGACGTGCTGATGGGGCTCTTCTTCATCACCATCGGCATGACCATGGACTGGCAGCGGGTGGCGCTGGACTGGTGGCTGGTGGCGCTGAGCGTACCGGCCCTTATTCTGTTCAAGTCCCTGCTGGTGCTGCTGGCCGGTCGGCTGATGGGGGAGCGCAAGCGCGACGCCATGGCAGCGGGGATCATGTTGAGCCAGGTGGGGGAGTTCGGCTTCGTGCTGCTGGCACTGGCCAACCACCACGGTCTGCTCGATCATCGGCTGGTCTCTTTGCTCATCGGTATCGGGGTCACCTCCATCGCCATGACCCCCTGGCTGGTGCAGCAGGCTCATCAGCTGGCCCGCTCCCTCACCGATCCGGCCCTGCTCACCCGCTCCGAAGTGGCCCAGTCGGGCCTGAGCAAGAGCCAGCACGTGATCATCGCGGGCTTTGGCCGGGCCGGCCAGACCTGCGCCCGCTTTCTCAAGCAGGAGGAGATCCCCTTCCTGGCGCTGGATCTCGACCCAGAGCGGGTGAGCGAGGCCAAGTCGGCGGGGGAACAGGTGGCATTTGGCGATGCCAGCCGGCGCGACATCCTGCTGGCCGCAGGCCTGCTGCGGGCCCGGCTGGTGATCATCACCTTTGACGATCCCAAGCGGGTGGAGGCCATGCTGGCGCTCATCAGGGAGCTGGCGGGGGAGGTGAAGGTGCTGGTGCGCACCCGCGATGACAGCTTCCTGGAGGCGTTCAAGCGGGCGGGGGCCTTCGAGGTGATCCCCGAATCCCAGGAGGGGGCCCTGATGCTGGTTTCCCACCTGCTGCTCAACTGCGACATCCCCATTGGCCGGGTGATCCGGCGCATGGAGCACGAACGCAGCAACCAGTATCGCTTCCTGCACGGCTTCTATTGGGGAGATCAAAGCGCCGGCAACCTGGAGACGGATCAGCTGCTCGAGCGGCTGCACCCCGTGCTGCTGCACGAGCAGGCCTGGGCGGTGGGGCGCAGCGTGCAGGCGCTGGGGGTCGATGCGGTGCGGATCAGGGAGGTGCAGCGGGGCACACAGCGGCTGGAGCCCAGACCCGAACTGGTGCTGGCGACGGGGGATAAGCTGGTGCTGTTTGGCAATGCGGTGGCGGTGGAGCAGGCGGAGCAGCGCCTGCTGGAGGGGCGCTGATCCCTGAGCCCATGTTGCACCAGCCCTGCTGCCAATGCCGTCCCCGCTTCCCTTGAATGCTCCGGCTCAGGCCTCGACCCGTACCGCCTCCTCTAGCCCCAGAAACTGTTCGACCCGCTGGCGCTCGTTCAGGGTATCCAGGTAGCCCAGCTTGATCAGCTGCTGGCAGTAGCCGGGATAGAACATCAGGAAACTGGCCAGGCTGCTGGTCTCGTCCCCCGTCACCCCCAGCACCCGCAGCAGGCGGCGCAGATGCACCGGCAGCTTGCGCAGATAGGCCAGCGCCAGCAGGTCGAGATCCTGGCTTGGCTTGAGCACGCAGGTCTCCACCCGTTTGAGTTTCAACCGGTTGCGCTCCCGCTCCGGGATGAGATCCAGGGTCTGGTTGATGCGCCACAGCCGCTCCAGATCCGAGTTGAGGGTATCGGTGAAGACGGTGTCCAGCAGGTGGCTGGCGATGTTGGAGCTGGTCAGGTGGCCATGGTGAAAGGTGGGGGCCGTGTGCGCCGGTGGATCCAGGGTGATCAGCAGGATCCGCTCTGCCCCCAGGTGGATGGCGGGACTGAGCGGGCTCAGCTGATGGATGGAGCCGTCGCCGTAGAACTTCTCGCCGATGTGGGTGGCCGGGAAGACGAACGGCAGCGCCGAGGAGGCGAGCAGGTGATCCGAGGTGAGCAGGGTGCGCAGCCCGCGCCGTCTGGCCCGCTCCCACGGCAGGTGTTCCGCTCGCCCCTGAAAGAAGGTAGTGGAGAGGCCGTCGTCGTAGTCGGAGGCGGTGATGGCCAGCGCCTCCAGGCTGCCGTAGAGGATGTTGTCGTCGATGCGGTGATAGTCGATGAGCTGATCCAGCAGGCGGCGCAGCGGCGCGTTGTCGAACAGGTGAAAGGCGTGGTTGGTATGGGGATTGACGAGCCCCGCCGAGCCCTCGTACATCAGTCGCCACAACAGGCGCCCCGGGTGAAAGTCGAAGATGTGGTGGGTCTCGAAACGGCGCCAGACCCACTCCAGCTTGCGCACTCCCAGATGAAAGCAGGAGGCGTAGCAGGCCAGCGCGGTGACATTGATGGCGCCGGCCGAGGTGCCGCACAGGATGGGAAACGGAATGCCGAGATTGCGGGGATAGAACTCGGCGATCGCCTTGAGGGCGCCGACCTGGTAGGCGGCGCGGGCACCACCACCGGTCAACAGAAGAGCTGTGTTGGGTCTGGCCATGATACTGCGCCTTATGCATGCCACTGAGGGTGTTGCCACCGAGCAATTTAACTATAAGACGCTGTATCAAATATAAAAACAGGCCTGCCCACCATTTTTTTGCAGGCCCTTTTTGAGGCTGTTTAGTTGGCGCGACGGGCGGCGCTCAGCTGATCGAACGCGGCGAAGGCCGGGGCACTGGCGAGGATGCGGCCGTGGCCGAGGCCGCGGGTGCTCACCAGCCGGGTGCGACCATCCTGGGTGGCTCGCAGGGAATCACCGTGCGGGGCGAAGCGATCCTCCTCGTCGTGCACTATGATGGCGGCCCCGCTGCGGCCGGCGAGCCGCCCCAGCGGGTCGACCGTGCTCAAGGGGTGCTGGTACTCCTGCTCAATCTCCTTGACCACCGCATCGAACAGCCGGATGGAGTAGCCGGAGCGCGCCACCATGCCGTAGAGCTGGGGCACGTAGTCGAGCACCGGCGAGATGAGCAGCAGCGGCAGGGCATCCAGCTCGCGTCGACGGCTGGAGAGGGTGACGGCGCCCCCCATGCTGTGGGCGATGACACCCTGCAGCGGGCCGCACTCCGCCGTCATCTTCTCCACCAGTTCGTCGAAGGCACGCACGAAGCGGGGCAGGTGGCCGGTATGGCCGGCGCTGTGGCCGTGGGCCGGGTGATCGTAGGCAATGGCCGTGAAGCCCTGGGCCGCAATGTGGCTCATCAGCGGGTAGAACTGACTGGCGCTGCCTGACCAGCCGTGCATCAGCAGCCAGACCGGCCCCTGGCCGAGCCGGTAGCTCATCAGGATGCCTTCGCTGGTGTGTACGGCCTGCTTGGCCAGTCCGGCCGGTGCCGAGTCATCCCGCTGGTTGCGCTGGGGGGTGAGCAGCAGCTTTCTGGCGGTACGTTTGGCATGAGCGGGGGTCAAGGTGTGATGCAAGCGGGTGCCAAGGCCGAGCAGCCATTTGCTCGGGCTGAAGCGGCGGGTGTTGAAGTAGATCTTGCTGCTCATGGTCATCCTGTGGTTTTTATGTGCGAACGGTCGTGCTTTTTTGTCGGTTTTAAAAAAGAGAGGTCAATCCATCAGCGCCAGCCATCCAGCAGCGTCTCCACTTCGGGCCAGAAGTGGCGGGCCGGATCCTGACACAGATCGAGGGCATTGAACACCTGATCCGCCAGATAGAGACCATAGAGGCGATAGACGGCGCGCCAGGGATCCATGTCGCTGCGCCACTCGCCCTCGCTCTGTCCCTGCACCACCTGGCGGGCCAGGTAGTCGAGCCAGAAGCGCACCAGCTGGCGGGCGGCCTGCTGCACCTCCCCCTCCTGGGCCGAGGTCCAGGCGTCGAGGAACATGCAGCGGCCGGCGAAGCACTGGTTCCAGGCCAGCCAGGCCTGCAGCAGGGCCGTCAGCTTCGCTCGCTGGCTGCCGTGCTGCTGCTGGCGCACCGGCTGGATCACCCGCTCCCGGAACACCTCGGCGGCGTACTCCAGCACGGCGATCTGCAGGTTGTCGCGGGACTGGAAGTGGGCGAACAGGCCGCTTTTCGACATCTCGCAGGCGCTGGCAAGGGAGCCGATGGTGAGGCTCTCCAGTCCCTGCTGGCTCGCCTGCTCGAACGCAGTCTGCAAAATGTTGTCGCGGGTCAGCCGGCCCTTGCTCATCACACTCTCCTTTATAGACCGGGGCAGCATAAAGTACGACCGTGCTATTTGTCGAGCAGCGAATGGGCCTGCAAGAGAGGATGAGGCGGGCTCAGTCGTCCTTGATATCCATCTGCTGCAGGGCGATAACCGCCTAGGTGCGGTTCTTGACACCGGTTTTTCTGAAAGATGGGAATGAGGTGGATCCTGATGGTGGCAAGAGGCTCAGTCGTCCTTGATATCCATCTGCTGCAGGGCGATGACCGCCTGGGTGCGGTTCTTGACGCCGAGCTTTCTGAAAATGGCGGTGATGTGGGCCTTGATGGTGGCCTCGGAGACGTTGAGCTCCCAGGCGATCTGCTTGTTGAGGCTGCCGTCGCGCAGCATCACCAGCACCTTGTACTGCTGGGGGGTGAGGCTGGCCAGCTTGCTGGCAAAATCGGCGCCCTCACAGGGTTCGGGGTGGAGCGAGATGCCGGCCGGCACCCAGTTGTCACCCCCGATCACCGTATTGAGGGCGTTGACCAGCTCCTTCATCGGCGCCGATTTTGGGATGAAGCCGAGCGCGCCCAGGCGCAGCACCTGCTGGATGATGGCGGGCTCTTCCGAAGCGGATACCACCACGATGGGCAGGTCGGGATACTGGCCGCGCAGGTGGGCGAGGCCGGAGAAGCCGTTGGCCCCCGGCATCTTGAGATCGAGCAGCAGCAGGTCGACTTCCGGGTGCTCACCCAGCAGGTGGGCCAGGCTGTCGATGGAGTCCGCTTCCAGCAGCTGGGCATCGTCGATGGCCATGTGCACCGCTTGATAGAGGGCGCCCCGAAACAGGGGGTGGTCATCTGCGATGACGATGGTAAATTGGCTGTCCATTGCTCACATTGTTGCTAACTGATTGTTTTGGAAAATCAAACTAGCACCGCTCCCGGAGAGGGTCAAACCTGCCGGCGCGCAAATGTGAAGCGACCGTCGGATGTCGTGCCATTGGGGCAGATGGGATGGTCATGAACAACCCATGCAGGAGGCAATAGATGGGATCTCTGGTATTGACGGTGGGCACTGGCTCCACCTGGGCGATGCGGGCGGCGCTGGTGCTGGCCATGAGCGGGCTGGAGTGGCAGGAGCAGGTGTTCGATCTGGAGGATGCCAAGGAGCTGCAGCGGCTCAAGCGGCTGGCCCCCGCCGGCCTGGTGCCCTGGCTCGATCACGACGGTGTGCGGGTGCACGACTCGCTGGCCATCGCCGAATATATCCACGAGCTCTGCCCCGATCGCCAGCTCTATCCCGCATCACAGGCCGAGCGGGCGCTGGCCCGCAGCCTCTGCGCCGAGCTGCACGCCGGTTTTCGCCAAATTCGCACCCTGCTGCCCTTCTTCCTCGGCGCTCCGACCCGCAGCGAACCGCCGGTGGAGGCCATCGGCGAGCTGGCCCGGCTGCAGACCATCTGGTCCCAGGCGCGAGGCCCTTTCTATTTTGGCGAGGCGGGGATCCTCGATGCCTTCTATGCGGTGATGGCTTACCGGCTGGCGAGCTATGGCATCCAGCTGCCCGGCCAGGCGGGCGCCTATCAGCAGGCGCTGCTGGCCTGGCCGCTGTGGCAGCAGACCCTGGTCAAGGCGCGTCTGCAGTGGCCGGCGGCCGCCCGTCAGCCGCAGTGAACCCGCGGGCATAACCGCTGTGAACAGCTTGTCTGAACGGCTGGTGTAAACAGAGAGGGGAGCCACTGGCTCCCCTCTCTGTTTGGGGTTGATTCCTTCAGCTGGATTACGGCTGGCGGCCGGCGAACACCACCACCACCTTGTCATCTCCCTTCTCCCGCACGAAGGCATAGGGGCTGTCGGCCAGTTTCTGGTGGCTGCCCGCCGCCACCGCCGGGTGGGCGGCGCGGAACTGGCCGAGCCGCTGCCAGTGCTTGACCAGCTCGGCTTTCTCGCCATTGGCCAGCTCCTGCCAGTTCATGTCGGAACGCAAGCCTTGATCGAACACGCCGCCATCCTTGGCGAGCCCGCGGCCGGACTCATCGCCGTAGTAGATCTGGATGCCGCCCGGCAGCAGCATGAAGCTGCTGGCGACCCGGCGCTGCAGCGGCACGTCCTGATAGTCGCCGAAGAACAGCTTGGTGTCGTGGGAACTGATGTAGCTCAGCACGTTGAACTCGGGATCCTGATTGATGCGGCTGGCATAACTGGCGTAGGTGGGCTCGGCGCTGGCCAGGCACTGGGCCTGGGGCAGGGCGAACTCGCGCTGATAGTCGAAGTTGATCAGCGAATCGAAGCCGTTTTGATACCAGAAATCCTTGGCCACCCCGTGATCCCACACCTCGCCCACCATGTAGAAGGGCAGGTCGTCGAGCTTTTTGGTCGGGTTGTCGGCTTTCCACTCCTTGAGGGCATCGGTGCCAGCCTGCTTGAGGCGGGCCCACACCTCTGGCTCCAGGTGTTTGACGGTGTCGGCTCTGAAGCCGTCGATGCCGAAGCGGCGCACCCAGTCGGTGTGCCAGGCAATGAGATAGTCGCTCACGGTGGTGTTGGGCAGTGGCTTGGCCCTGGTGTCCTGTTTGGCCGCCAGCAGCGGCGGCAGCCCCACCGGCTTGGTGGATTCGGTCAGAAAGTCCGGCAGCCCCGCCACCGAGCCGGTGACATCATCTGTGCCGGGCTGCGGGTAGCCGGGCAGGCCGGCCCGCACCCAGTCACCGCTCCACCACTGGTCCCACTTCGGCGACTGGTAGTCGATGAACTGGTTGTAGCCATGCCAGTTGAGACCGCCGCTCGGGCGCCACTGGTTCCAGGTGGTCGGTAGTTTGGCTGTGTTTTGGGCCAGATCGGTGAGCCCCAGATCTTGCAGGTCGGCGAGGGTGGCGTAGCCTGCGTGGTTCATCACCACGTCGAGGATGATGCGCATGCCGCGCTTGTGGGCCTCGTCCACCAGGGTTTTCAGGCTCTCCTCGTCGCCGTAGTTGGGATCTATCTTGGTGAAGTCCAGCGCCCAGTAGCCGTGGTAGGCGTAGAAGGGGAAGTTGCCCTGCTCGCCACCGCCGATGAAGCCGTGCACCTGCTCCACCATGGGGGTGATCCAGATGGCGTTGATGCCGAGCTGCTTGATGTAGTCGAGCTTGGCGGTCAACCCCTTGAAGTCGCCACCGTGCCAAGTGGCCACTTCATCCTGACCGTCTTTCTGGCGCCCGAAGCTGTGGTCGTTGGCGGGATCGCCGTTGTTGAAGCGGTCGGTCAGCAGGAAATAGACGCTCGCCTGATCCCAGTTGAACGGCGCTGACTTGGCTGCCTTGACCGGCTCGAGCAGCAGTAGGCCACCGCTCTCTTTACTCGGCGTCAGGGTCAGCTTGCCGCCCTTGACCACCCCTTGCTGGCCGGAGTAGGCATCCCGCAGTTGGGTGCCGTCGGGCCAGACTCCTTTCAGGGATACGGTCACCGGGCCGCTATCCCAGCTGATGCAGGGCTCCGCTGGCGGCTGGCGCTTGAACTCGCTCTTCCTGGTGGCACGCAGCACCTTGAGGCTGGGGGTATCCGGGTTGAAGGTGAACTCATACTCCCCCGTCAGCATCACCCGCAGGTTGAAGTGCTGCCCCTTGCTGCACTTGTCCATGGGCTGGGCGGTGCCGAAGGGGAGCGGTTTGGCCTCGCTCGGGCCGAAGCTGGTGCCGCAACTGTTGCCCGCGTCGCTGATGCGGATCTGGTGGCTCCCCTTGGTGAGCGGATGGGTCAGCTGCACCGCCCCCTTGTCCAGCGTCAGCGGCGCGCCGACCGGCTGGTCATCCACGTAGAGGCGCACCTCGGCGGCCATGGCCTGAGGGAGGAAGAGGGGGCAGGCCAGCAGGGCGAGCCAGAGGGAAGAAACCGAGGGGGTGCGACGCATAAGCCATTCCTTGCTGGGGTTAAGCGGACCAGATTGCCGTCAATGGGGCTCATTCTAGGAGGCATGAGGGCGCGCTTGGACAGGCAAACCGTCGATTTGTGACATCAGTTCAAATGGTTACGTTTTCAAGAGTGGAAAAGTGTGAGCGGGGTGTCGTGCCCATAAAAAAAGCCGGTCGATAGACCGGCTTGTTGCATTGCCACCTTCGTCACACGGTGAAGAACTTGAAGTTGACGAAGGCCACCGCGATGAAGGAGGCCACCATGCCGCTCAGGCAGAGCACGGCCGGGCGAATGGCCGGCCAGCGATGAGTCAACAGCACGATCGCCAGCATGGTCGGATAGAGGCCGAACATGTAGCGCGGCATGGCATTGAGCCCTGTCATCAGCGGAATGGTGCAGCAGATGAACATCAGGGTCGCCTCGGCCCAGCGCTTCTGGCTGAACAGATAGAGGTTCAGCGCCCAGCCGAACATCACCATGATGGAGAGGTAGGATTTGCGTCCGCCCAGCTCGAAGCCGCTCAGCCACCAGTCCAGCGGGCTGTCCATGTAACGGCCCCAGGCCACCTGGATGTGCTTGAAGGCCAGCGCGTCACCGGTGAGGTGATAGAGATAGAACATGTAGGCGAACAGGCCGAGCGGGATCATCCAGAGGGTGAACACCACCTTGAAGGCGCGCTCGGTGAAGCGGAAGAACTCGCGCCAGCCGTAGGCCTGCAGCGCCAGGATCAGCACCGGGAACACCATCATCACCCCCAGGTTGCGGGTGGCGGAGATGAAGACGCCGAGCAGGGCCACCATCAGCCACTGCTGGCGATAGGCGAACAGGAACATCCCCAGCATCAGCGCCATGAACATTGACTCGGTATAGCCGGAGACGAAGTAGGCGGAGAAGGGGGAGAAGGCGAGCAGCCAGACACCGAAGCGGGCGGTATCGTCACCCAGCTTGAGTTGGCGCAGCACCAGCAGCATCAGCGGCAGGCTGGCGAAGAACGCCAGGTTAGCCACCAGCATCAGGCCGATCAGGCTCTCGACGTTGAGCAGGTTGGAGAGGGTGCCGGAGATCATCGGGTAGAGCGGCATGAAGGCCCAGTTGGCCGCGTTGCCCTTGCTCAGCCAGCGCGGGTAGAGGTCGTAGCCGTTCTCGATGATGCGCTGGAACCAGACGCAGTCAAACTGGCAATAGGCCTGCAGCGGGCCTATGTCGGTGGCGCCGTAGAGCTGGACGCCGAAGTAACCCATGCCGTACAGGGCGACCCGGCTCAGCACGAAGGCGGCGATGATCATCAGCCAGTCGCGACCGCTGATGCGAAGTGACGGGCGATAGGGCGCCACCTGGTCGGGGGCAGTGGTGGTAGTCATGTCATTCATCAGGCAAATACCCAGATCCTGGAGAGGAGGTAGGTGAGCACGGTGACCGTCAGG
This sequence comes from Aeromonas sp. QDB20, assembly GCF_027707805.1. Classification (NCBI taxonomy): domain Bacteria; kingdom Pseudomonadati; phylum Pseudomonadota; class Gammaproteobacteria; order Aeromonadales; family Aeromonadaceae; genus Aeromonas; species Aeromonas sp. QDB20. The sequence continues at coordinate 182,604 of NZ_JAPCJC010000004.1, forward strand.
GTGGCGATCACCACCGGCAACAGACCGGAAAGACCCGCAAACAGCAGACCGCTCAATATCAGGTTACGCACCGCCAGCGAGAAGAGGGCGACCAGCAGGAACTTGCTGGCGGCACCCTGCTTCTGGAAGGTGATGTAACGGTGACCGAAGAAGGAGAACCAGAACGCGATGGCAAAGGCCAACGTCGTCACCAGGTGCTCCGAGATGGTGGGCCAGGTGTGAAACAGGGCGATGGAGGTGCCCAGATCGACGAGGGTGGCCCCCCCGCCGACAAACCCGAAACGTACCAGCCGCCAGAATTCCTCGCGGGAGATCATTGAGAAGCCTGCTCCTGCTGGTCATCAGCGGCCTTAGCGGCAGCAGCCTTCTTGCCGGCGCTCTTCTTGCTGCCGCTGGCGGCGTCCTGCTTGGGCTCTTCATCCTGCTTGGCATACTGGCCGTAGACCCCTTCGATGAGGTAGACGGGGCGCTGCTTCACTTCCACGAACATGCGGCCGATGTACTCGCCGATGATGCCGAGCGACAGCAGCTGGATGCCGCCGAGGAACAGCACCACCGACATCAGGGAGGCGTAACCCGGCACGTCGATGCCGAAGAAGACCACCTGAGTGACGATCTTGAGGATGTAGAGGAAGGCGACGAAGGATACGCCGACGCCGACGTAGCTCCATACCCGCAACGGCCAGCTGGAGAAGCTCATCAGACCGTCGAGGGCGAAGTTCCACAGCTTCCAGTAGTTGAACTTGGTCTCGCCGGCGTGGCGGGCGGGGCGCTCGTAGGGCACACCGACGGCACGGAAACCGGCCCAGGCGAACAGCCCCTTCATGAAGCGGTTGCGCTCCGGCAGCTGCTTGATCGCCTCGACCACCTTGCGGTCGATCAGACGGAAGTCGCCGGCGTTCTCCGGCAGCTTGGTGCTGGTGGAGAGGGCGTTGAAGAAGCGGTAGAAGCCACCGGCGGTGAGGCGCTTCATCGGGGTGTCGGCGCTGCGATCCACCCGGATGCCGTAGACGGTGTCGTAGTCGCCGGTCTGCCACAGCTTGACGAATTCGAGAATGAGCGAGGGCGGATCCTGCAGGTCCACGTCCATCGGCACCACGGCATCACCCTTGGCGTGATGCAGGCCGGCGGTCATGGCCGCTTCCTTGCCGAAGTTGCGGGCCAAGTTGACCAGGGTGACGCGCGGGTCGCGGGCGATGGCCTGCTCGACCACCTCACGGGTGCGGTCGCGGCTGCCGTCGTTGACGAATACAATTTCCAGCTGATCCTTGAGCGGCGCCAGTTCGTTATCTATCGCGTTGATGAAGGCATCTATGCTCTCTTCCTCGTTGTAAACGGGAACGATCAGAGAGAGTCGAAAATCGGCATGCGACATGAAAACTTCCTTATTTGGAAAATTATTTTATAAAACAGCGTATTGGAGAATACGTCTTACTGGGCGACGGTCAAGCGCACCGACTGGACATTGAGCGGTGTCGGGGCGGAGAGCGCCAGAAAGTTGGGACGCTTGGGATCCGAGGTCAGCGACTCGCCCGGCAGGCTGAGACGGATCTCGTTGATGCCGGCCTTGGCCAGCTTGACGGTGGTAGTGAAATCGTGACCCAGTGCCACCTTGAGCAGGGCGCCGGCCTGCGGGCTGTTGACCCGGGCTTGGATGGTCAGCTCTTCCGGCTGTGCCTGCTGCTTGGGCAGCACGAAATAGAGGCCACCCTGGCCGCTCAGTTCGGTGCCGTCCGCGCTCGGTTTCTTGGCCCAGCCTTCGCTGGAGAGGAAGCGGCTCGGCTTGGTCAGATTGAGCTCGTTGCCGGGCTGGTAGGTCATGCTGGAGTTGTGCTCCCAGAAGCGGGTCTTGCCTTCCAGGTAATAGAGCTTGTAGGCCAGGCTCACGTTGGGGTGGGCGGCCAGATAGAGGGTGTAGAGATAGAAACCACTCAGCGCCATGATGGCGGTCAGAAAACCAAACTTTTTGTACGTCATATCACTCTCTGCGCCTCACGGTTTGTAGGCTGATTTCGCGCATATGCTAATCCAATTGCAAAAAAAGCATAGTGGATCACAAAAATATATTTGGTCACATATTAACCCCTTTCTGATTGGTGTTCCAAATGTCGCTTCTCCCTCTTTTTAGCTAGCCCCCAGGCCCTGTTGTGGCGGGCTGGCCGGGCCCCTTTTCTGCTCGGGCGATGCCGCTTTTTCGGTGCCCCGATCATGGTCTGCATCCCTGTGGCAGGATCTGTCGCCATTTTGCCGAGGCCGATTTATGATGAGCTGATACGCCGTCAAGGATGACCCATGAAGCTGAAACTCTGCTGCTGGATGCTCTGGTTGCTGACACCGCTGGTATCGGCAAATGCGCTGTGCCCTGCTCCCTTGCGGATCGGTTATGACAACTGGCCGCCCTATCACTATTACCTCGAGTCCGCGGCCGGCAAGAAAGAGCTGCAGGGCTTTGCCATCGAGGCGCTCAACGCCATGCTCAAACGACTGGATTGCAAGGCCAGCTATGTGGAGATGCCCTGGAAACGGGTGTTGCACGGTCTGGCGCTGGGGTCGGTCGACATTGCCATGGAGGCCTACTTCAACGAGGATCGTGCCCGTTATGCCTGGTTTTCCGATGCCTACAATCCGGGCCGCAGCGTGCTCTGGATCCGCAAGTCAGACGCCTATTCCGACACCGATCTGGCGAGTTGGCTGGCCGACGGGCATACCCTGGGGGTCACCAAGGACTACTACTACGGCGCCGAGATCAGCGAGCTGCTGCGCCGTTATGCCGCCCAGGTGAGCGTGGTCAACGACGAGCAAAACTACGGCAAGCTGGTGTTGGGACGCATCGACGGTTTCCTCGGCGATGTGCTGGCCACCCCCTGGGGCTTGAAGAAGGAGGGGCTGAGCGATCTGATCGTCCCCCATGCCATGGCCGTATATGAAGCACCGACCTTTTTCATGTTCAGCAAGAAACGGTTGTCTCCCGAATTCGTGCGGGAGTTCAATCGCGAGCTGGCCAAGTTTAAAGCAACAAATGAGTATGACATTATCTGGCGGCGCTATGCGCCCGCCGGCTAGCAAAGTCGCGGGCATTCACGCATGATGAGCGCCTTGACCGCCGGGTCTGACGGATTGAAGTGAACCTATCTTGAGGTAAGCATGGGGAAGAAGTATTGGCTGGCATTGGCAAACCTGATCTGGCTGGGCTGCTGGCCAGCGGCCATGGCACAGGCCAGCGAAGGCCAGGTGGTGGTGAGCAATGCGGCGGAGCAGCACGACTGGTATCAGAACCGGACGGCGGAGCAGGCCAGGCAAGAGCTGGAGCAGCAACTGCAGGAGGCCGTGCTGGCCCAGCTGCACCCGGATTTCTATACGCTCTGGAAGAAGCTGCAGGCCAAGCCGTCAGATCAGCGCGGCGCCCTCTATGACGAGGCGTTTGGCAAGCTGGCCCGGTTCCAGCAGGCATGGCGCGCCATGGATCTGGTCTCCCGCGAGCAGATGCAGACCCTCAAACTCAATCTGAACAAGCCGCTGGCTCACGAGCCGGCCGGCGACAACCTGCTGGAACAGGTCAAGCAGCTCAGACCCCAGGTCGCGGAATACGAGGCGGTGCGCGAGGAAGTGCGCAAGCTGCTGGCGCTGCCCATGGCCAAGAAGTGGCCGACCCTGACCATGCCGACCCTGCGAGCCGGCGAGGTTTCCCCGGAGCTGGGCCAGATCCGCTCCATCCTCAACGAGCTGGGCGACACGGCCCCGCGCCATGACGACGCCACCTACGACGACGACACCCTGCAGGCGGTCAAGCAGTTCCAGCGCCGCCACGGCCTGACCGCCGACGGCATCATAGGCCGGCAGACCCGCAGCTGGCTCAACACCGGGCCCGAGGTGCGCGCCAGCCTGCTGCTGCGCAACCTGTGGCGACGCGATCTGGTGGATCAGCTCTCCGGTGCCCGCTACGTGCTGGTCAACATCCCCGACTATCGGCTGAGCGTGGTGGAGTCCGGCAACGAGGTATTCACCAGCCGGGTGATCGTGGGCAAGGAGCAGCGGGCTACCCCGATCCTCGCCAGCGAGATCCGCTCCATCGTGCTCAACCCGGCCTGGCACGTGCCGCGCTCCATCCTGAGCAAGGACATTCTGCCCAAGCTGGGGCGCGACCCCGCCTACCTCAATCGCGAGCAGTTCGAGGTGATCGACGGCGAAGGCAATCCGGTGCAGTTCACCGAAGAGGGCTGGCAGCAGGCACTGGCGTCCGGTTTCCCCTATCGTCTGCGGCAAAAGCCGGGTGATCACAATGCACTGGGTCGCTACAAGTTCTATCTGCCCAACAACGAGGCGATCTACCTGCACTCCACTCCGCGCAAGGCGCTGTTCGAGCAGGGTGCGCGCGCATTCAGTTCGGGTTGCATCCGGGTGGAGCACGCCGACGATCTGGCCGAGCTGCTGCTGGCGGACTCCCGCTACCAGCCCGACAAGGTGGCCAGCATCCTGAAAGAGAGCCAGACCAAGTGGCTGCCGCTGACCACTCCGATCCCGGTGTTCACCGTCTACTGGAGCAGCTGGATCGACGAGGAGGGACGTCAGCAACTGCGCAACGACATCTATGGATTTGATCGAGTCAGCTACCAGAGTCGCCTGCTGTGATCCTCGCCACAGAGTGAAAAGCCCGGCCTGCGCCGGGCTTTTTCATGGCACCTTGCGGTTTGACAGCGGCCGGCTCGGCGGGTAGTTTCAAGCGCCTGTATCAAATTCATTCAACGGTTTCACCTCAACATTGCGATGGACGGACAAGGGATGCTTGATCAAGAGATAAGCCGACGTCGCCTGCTGCTGGGTGCCGGTTGCCTGCTGGGGGGCTCGCTGTTGTCCTTCCCCGCCATGGCGAGCCGCAGTACGGCGGGACGTGAACTCAGCTTCTTCAATCTCAATACCGGTGAGCGGGTGCGCACCAGTTACTGGGAAGATGGCCGCTATCTGAAAGACGGGCTGGCCGAGCTCAACCACATCTTTCGCGACTACCGTCGCAACGAAGTGTTCAACATCGACAGGAAGCTGTTCGACCAGCTCTACCTGCTGCAGCACAAGCTGGGTCGCCACGGCGAAATCCAGCTCATCTCGGGCTATCGCTCCCCCGTGACCAATCGCCAGAAGCGCAGTCGCAGCCGCGGGGTAGCCAAGCACAGCTACCACACCCTGGGGCAGGCGGTGGACGTGCGGATCCCCGGGGTACAGCTGGCGCACCTGCGCAAGGCGGCGCTCCATCTCAAGGTGGGCGGCGTCGGTTACTACCCGAGCGACAACTTCGTGCACCTCGACACCGGGCCCGTGCGCAGCTGGTAACGGCGGTTTGCTGGCCGTACCTGCCCGGCGGGTGACTGGTCAGCGGGGTGGCCGAGCTGGTAGGCTCTGGACACCATGCAGAGGAGAACCAGATGAAACATATTTTGCTTGGCGGGCTGATTGCCCTGCTGCTGACCGGTTGTGGCAAGCTCAACCGCGAAAACTACGACAAGCTCAAGATGGGGATCAGCTACGCCGAGGCGAGCAGCATCCTCGGCAAGGCCGAGCGTTGTGACGATGCGCTGGGCACCACCAGCTGCATCTGGGGCGACGAGGGCAAGAACATCAAGATCCGTTTCATCGCCGACAAGGCGACCTTCTTCAGCTCGGAAGGGATCAACTGAGGCAGTTGCTGCCCCCTTGCTCAACAAAAAAGCGCCTGACCGGCGCTTTTTTGTTGGCTGTTATCCGTACCGGCTCGCCAGAAGCTGGCGCGCTCAGTGTGCGGCGTACTGATAGTGAAAGGTGGGCAGCCCCCACTTGAAGCGCACCGCCAGCAGGCGCAGCACGAAGCCGATGCCGATGGCACCGAAGGCGGCCCAGTCGTTGGGCAGGCCCTGATCCAGCGCCAGGCAGTAGAGGGCGGCGGTCACCAGCGAGATGGCGGCATAGAGCTCGCGGCGAAACACCAGCGGAATGCGCTGGCAGAGCAGATCCCTGAGCACGCCGCCGAAGGCCCCCGTCACCACCGCCATGATGCAGGCGATGCCGGCGCCGTGACCCATCTCCAGCGCCCTGGCCGCACCGAAGATGGAGAAGACCACCAGCCCCAGGGCATCGAGTGCCATGAACAGCTTGCCGAGATAGCGCATCAGCGGTGCCGAGATGACGCCGGCCATGGCCGCGCCGGCGACCAGCAGCACATACTCCGGGTGTTCGACCCAGAGCAGGGGGTAATGGCCCAACAGTACGTCGCGGATGGTGCCGCCACCGATGGCCGTCGCCGAGGCGATGATCACCACGCCGAACAAGTCCATCCGTCGCCGGCCCGCGGCCAGCGCGCCTGTCATCCCTTCGGCCACCAGGCCCAGCAAGAAGAGTGCATGTAACATGAGATATCCCAGGGTGCGAGAAAGGCTCGCATCCTAACAATCTAGCGCTGGCGGGACAAGCAAACTCATATATGCATTAGATTAAGTAATGAAAAGGGGGCTTTCGCCCCCATTTTTCATCATGCTTGTCCGGGTCAGCGCTTGAGCTGTTCGCTGCGGTAGTGATCGACCCACATGGCGGTGGCGCCGCAGATGGCGACCGGCATCACGAACAGGTTCACCACCGGGATGGCGGAGAAGAGGGTGACCAGGGCGCCGAAGCTCAGGCACTTGCCGCGGCGCTGCTTGAGGGCGTCGCGCATGGTGATGAAGTCGATCTTGTGATTGTCGAACGGATAGTCGACATACTGGATTGCCATCATCCAGGCGCTGAACAGGAACCAGAGCACAGGCGCCAGGGTCTGGCCCACCACCGGAATGAGGAACAGGATCAGGCAGCCGATGGCCTTGGGCAGGTAGTATTTGAGCTTGATCCACTCGCGGCCGAAGGTGCGTGGCACATCCTTGACGATGTCCAGCATGCCGGTGTCGTTGGCGGCCTCGCCAGTGAGCGCCTGCTCCACCTTCTCCGCCAGCAGGCCGTTGAAGGGGGCGGCTATCCAGTTGGCCACCGAGCTGAACAGGAAGGAGAAGACCACCAGGATGGTGATGAGGGCGATGGGCCAGAGCAGGTAGTCCAGCCAGTCGAGCCAGCTCGGGATCTGCTGGTGCAGCCAGCCGAACAGGCCATCCAGCTGCAGCAGCAGGGCGTAGAAGGCTCCGGCAAACAGCACGAAGTTGACCAGCAGGGGGATCAGCACGAAGGTGCGGATGCCGGGCTGGCGAATGAGGGAGAAGCCGCGCAGAAAGTAGTCTGCACCGCTGATCGAGTCTTTTACCATACGGGGGGAGTGGCTCATCGGAGCTCCATCTGTTCATGGGAAACTGCCAGCATATTACAAACAAGCTTTTGATTTGGTAAAGTCGCCTGCCCGCCTCCTCTTTATTTCGTTACCGACATAGGCCGCCATGCGTCTGAAATTGATCAAACTCGCCGGCTTCAAGTCGTTTGTCGAGCCGACCCGCATCGAACTCAACGCCGACATGACTGCCGTGGTGGGGCCCAATGGCTGCGGCAAATCCAACGTCATCGACGCCGTGCGCTGGGTGCTGGGGGAGAGCTCCGCCCGCCATCTGCGTGGCGAGAACATGACCGACGTCATCTTCAACGGCTCCATCAACCGCAGCGCCCACGGCCGCGCCTCGGTGGAGCTGGTGTTCGACAACCCCCACAACCGGGTGCCCGGTGAGTTCGGCCGCTTTACCGAGATCTCGGTGCGCCGCGAAGTGCTGCGCGATGGCTCCAACCACTACCAGATCAACGGCCAGAAGTGCCGCCGCAAGGACGTGACTGACCTCTTCCTCGGCACCGGCCTTGGGCCGCGCAGCTACGCCATCATAGAGCAGGGTACCGTCAGCCGGCTGGTGGAGTCCCGTCCCGCCGATCTCAAGCTGTTCATGGAAGAGGCCGCAGGGGTCTCCCGCTACAAGGAGCGGCGCCGGGAGACCGAACAGCGCATCCGCCATACCCAGGAGAACCTGGAGCGCCTCGGCGACATCCGCGGCGAACTGGGGTCGCGCCTCGACCACCTTAAGGCCCAGGCCGAGACCGCCGAGCGCTACAAGCAGCTCAAGAGTCGTTCGCGTGCCGCCCGCGCCGAGCTGATCGGCTCGGAATTGTGGGCGTTGGAGACGCGTCTGGGCGAGGCCAAGACCGAACTTGCCCAGACCGAGCAGGCGCTGGCGGCCCTCGATGCCAAGCGCACCGCCGACGAGGGGCGTCACGTCACCCTGTCGGTCGCCCGCCAGGAGGCGCAGGCCGAACAGGCCAGCCGTCAGCAACAGATTTTTCTCGGCGGTCAGGCCATCGCCCGCCTCGAGCAGCAGCAACTGCACCAAACCGAACTCGGCCGCGACTGGCAGGCGAGGCGGCAGGCCCTCGGCGAGCGCATCGAGGGGCTCAAGACCCAGCTGGCCGGCCAGCTGGAACAACTGGGCGAAAGCACTCTGCAGGGGGAGGTAGCGTCGGCGCGCCTCGAGCAGTGTGAGCAGTTGCTTACCGACCAGCAGAGCGTGCGCACGGCGGCGGGCGAGCGGCTCGAGCAGGCGCGCCAGCGCCAGCAGCAGTGGCAGCAGCAGCTTGGCCAGTTGCAGGGGCGGCTCAACCAGACCCGCGCCGAGGTGAACGGTCTGCAGGAACTGCAGGCCAAGACCCGGCTGGCCCGTCTCAAGCTGGAAGATGAACAGGCCGGGCCCCTCGGCGGGGAGGAGGAGAACCTGCAACCGGCGCTCGATGCGTTGGCGGCGACGCTCTCGCTCTCCCGCGCTCGTCATGAAGAAGCCGAAGCGGCGTGGCAGGCCGGCCTGGCCCGCCATGAAGAGCTCAAGGCAGCGCAGGGGCGCCAGCAGGGCTTGCTGCGCGAACTGGAGGCTCGCCTCGCCACCCTGGATCAGATCCTGGGGGAGCAGATGGCGGGCGTCACCCTGGCGGATCGGCTGCAGGTCCCCCCCGAGTGGGCCCGGGGGCTGGACAAAGTGCTGGGGCGCTGGCTCACCGCCACCCCGGCGGACGAGTGCAATCTGGCGCAATCCGGGCTCTGGATTGGTCCGGCCCGGCCGGCGCTGGCCGGTACCCTGGCGGCGCAACTGGGCGGTGAGCACATTCCCGCCTTCCTCAACGCCATCTGGCTGGCAGAGAGCCGGGAGGAGGCGCTGGCCCGCCTGCACAGCCTCTCTGCCGGTGAGTCGCTGCTCACTCCAGCCGGCGACTGGTTCGGCCCCAACTGGGCGGATCTGGGGGAGGGCATGGCCCTCGGCACCCTGGCGCTGCTTGGCGAACGTGAGCGGTTGCACAGCGAGCTGGTCGCGGGCCGGGAGGCGCTGCGCCGGCTCGATGAACAGCTTGCCGCCGCCGACGCGACGCGGGCCCAGTTGCACGGCGCCCATGAACTGGCCCAGCGCACCCTGCGCGAGCAGGAGCAGCAGTGGCAGCAACTGCGCGAGGACTGGAGCCTGCGCGAAGGGCAGCGCCAGGCGCGGTTGCAGCGCCTCGGCCAGCTGGGAGAGGAGCTGATCCGGCTGGATAAGGAGCAGGCTGAGGAGGCGCAGCGGCTGGTGTCGGCCGGGGAGCGGCTTGAGCAGGATGAAGCGGCCCTTGGCGAGCTGCAGGAGCAGGGGGAGCTGCTTGCCAAGGCGCTGCTGCTCGCCCAGGAGCAGGCGAGCACGGCGGATCGCGCTGTGGAAGAGGCCCGCCTGCGTCGTGAGCAGCAGCAAGCCGCCTGCCAGCGGCTGCAACTGGAGCAGCAGAACCAGCGCCAGCTCATCACCCTGCGCGAGCAGGAGCTGGCCCGCCTTGGGCTGGAGCTGGCCGAGCTCAAGGAGCCGGGGGCCACTTCGAGTCAGGATCTGTCGCCCCTGCTGGCCGAGCAGCGCAGCCTCGAGGCGCAGCAACTTGCCTGTCATCAGCGGCTTGCAGAATTGGATCGCCAGCTGACCGAGCTGGAGCAGGCCAGAAGCGCCGATCACAAGCAACTGGTGCAGATACAGGAGAAGCTGGCGACCCTGCGGCTCGAGCGCGAACGCAACCTCACCCGCCGGCAGGGGCTGCACGAGCAGTTCGAAGAGCTGGGGGTACGGCTGGTGGATCTCGATCAGGCGGTGCTGATAGCCGCTGATCGCGGCAAGCTGCGCCAGGAGATCCAGACCCTGGAGGCGCAGGTGGAGGCGCTTGGCGCCATCAACCTGGCGGCGCTGGAGGAGTATGAAGAGGCGAAAACCCGCGCAAGCTACCTGGAAAACCAGTGCCAGGATCTGGAGCAGGCGCTGGAAACCTTGAGCCAAGCCATTAAAAGAATTGATAAAGAGACACAAATACGCTTCCGTGACACTTTCGATAAGGTCAACGAAGATTTAAAATCCCTGTTTCCAAAAGTGTTCGGTGGGGGCAGTGCCTGGCTTGAGCTCACCTCCGATGATCTTTTGGAGGCTGGAGTGAGCATCATGGCGAGACCTCCGGGTAAGAAGAATGCTACCATTGCCCTGCTTTCCGGGGGGGAGAAGGCGTTAACCGCTCTTGCGCTGGTTTTTGCCATCTTCAGACTCAATCCGGCACCTTTCTGTCTGCTGGATGAGGTGGATGCACCGCTCGATGAAGTGAACGTCGGTCGCTTCTGTTCTCTTGTCAAAGAGATGTCGAGCACAGTACAGTTCGTTTACATCAGTCATAATAAGGTCTCCATGGAGATGGCTGAGCAGCTGGTTGGCGTCACGATGCAAGAGCCCGGGGTTTCGCGCATAGTGTCGGTCGATATCGGTGAAGCCGTCGCTTTGGCTGAGCAAAACTAGAAAGAGAAGCAGCTAATGCAGGAATTGCGTTACATCTTGGTTGCCCTGGGCGGTATTGCCATCGCGGCATTGCTCATTCACGGGTTGTGGAGCAACAGAAAGAATCGTCAGGCACCGATCAAAGAGAAACCTCTGGGCCGGATGGAATCCAAATCACGGGATCGTGACAACGACGCCTTCGACAGCGATGGCATCGGTCAGGTGCGAGTGGTCAGCGGTGGCCGTCGTGCCGAGCCCAAACTCCACCATGATGAACCTCGCCAGCCGGAAGTGAGCCGTCGCGCCCCCGCGCCCGCCTTCGATGATGAAGAGGATGACGCCGATCTGCCGCCGCCCGTGGTACGCAAGCCTGCCGCTCGCCCCGTGCCCCCGCCTCCCGTTTATGAAGAGGAGGAGTATGAGGAGCCGGTCGCCGAGTCTGTCGAGGAGGTGCCTGCCGCGCCGGTGCGCAAGCCTGCCCAGGTGATCCGTCGTACCCCGGTGCATCGTTCCCGTCCCCAGCGTGAGCCGCTGCTGCAGCCGCTGGACGAAGAACCGCTGGTGGAGCCAGCCTACGCCACCGCACCCACCTTTGGTGCCCGTGAACAGGCCCAGGCCGCCGCGCCCGAATACAAGGCGCAGCCCCGTTACGCAGCCCCCGAGCCTGCCTACGAGGAGCCCGCCTATGAAGAGCCGGTGCCGGAGCCGCAGATCGAACGTCAGCCGGTCGAGAAGATCTGGCAGGATGTTTATGTCATCAACCTGATGGCGCGCCCCGGTCACGATCTGCAGGGGGCGACCCTGATCTCTTCCCTGCTGGCGCTGGGCTTCAAGTTTGGCGAGATGGACATCTTCCATCGCCACGAGGATCTCAACGGCAAGGGCGAAGTGCTCTTCTCCATGATCAACATGGTCAAGCCGGGTACCTTCAACCCGTACCGGATGGAGCAGTTCACCACTCCGGGCGTGTCGCTCTTCATGCAGCTGCCGCTGCGCAGCAACGCCGCCTTTGCCTTCGAGCACATGCTGCAGTCTGCCGACCAGCTGGCCAGCGATCTCGATGCCATGCTGACTGACGTGGATCGCAGCCCGCTGAGCGACGAGACCATCGCCCGTTACCGGCACGAGCTGGCCGCCTACGAGGCCAGTCGCGACTAATACGCCAGGCGGGTCGAATGAATCAAAAGTGCGGTACCCAGGTGCCGCATTTTTATTGCTCCGCTGGCCGGTTTTTCCATCACACTTCGAGACTTTTTCATGAGCGATATCCTCTCCCGCCACCGTCAACTGTGTGAGCTGCTTACCGAATATGGGCATCAGTACTATGTGCTGGACAACCCCACAGTGCCGGACGCCGAATATGACCGCCTGATGCGCGAGCTGATCGCGCTGGAGGCCGACCATCCCGAGCTGAAAACCCCTGCCTCGCCGAGCGTGCGGGTGGGCGGTCAGCCGCTCACCGCCTTCAAGCAGGTGCGCCACGAGATCCCCATGCTGAGCCTGGACAATGTGTTCAGCAGCGAAGAGCTGCAGGCGTTTGAACAGCGCATGAGCGATCGCCTCAAGCGGGAGGTCAATTTCACCTTCTGCTGCGAGCCCAAGCTGGATGGCCTGGCGGTGAGCCTGCTCTATGTAGACGGCCAGCTGGTGCAGGCCGCCACCCGGGGCGATGGCACCACGGGTGAGGAGATCACCGAGAACGTGCGCACCATCAAGGCCATTCCCCTGACCCTGCGTGGCGAGGGGTGGCCGGCTCGGCTGGAAGTGCGCGGCGAGGTGTTCATGCCCAAGGCGGGGTTCGAGGCGATGAACGCCAGGGCGCTGGCCGCCGGCGAGAAGGTGTTTGTCAATCCGCGCAACGCCGCCGCCGGCAGCCTGCGCCAGCTCGACTCGCGCATCACCGCCAGCCGTCCGCTCAGCTTCTACGCCTATGGGGTGGGGGTCGGTGGCGAGCTGCTGGGAGATTCCCACTACGGCCGCCTCACCCGGCTCAATGCCTGGGGGCTGCCGCTCAGCCCGGAGGTGAAACTCAAGGAGGGGGCTGCCGGTTGTCAGGCGTTCCATGACGACATCCTGACCCGTCGCGGTGCACTCCCCTACGAGATCGACGGCGTGGTCTACAAGGTGGATGCCATTCCCCTGCAAGAGGAGCTCGGCTTCGTGGCCCGTGCGCCGCGCTGGGCCACCGCCCACAAGTTCCCGGCCCAGGAGGAGATGACCCTGCTCGAAAACGTCGAGTTCCAGGTCGGTCGCACCGGCGCCGTGACCCCGGTGGCCAAGCTCAAACCTGTGTTCGTCGGCGGCGTCACCGTCTCCAACGCCACCCTGCACAATGCCGACGAGATTGAGCGCCTCGGCGTCATGATCGGCGACACCGTGATCGTGCGCCGGGCCGGGGACGTGATCCCGCAGATCGTGGCCGTGGTGGAGGCCCAGCGTCCAAGCGATGCCCGTGAAATTCTGTTCCCGACCGAGTGCCCGGTGTGCGGCTCGGCGGTAGAGCGGCTGGAAGGGGAGGCGGTGACCCGCTGCTCCGGAGGCCTGTTCTGCGAGGCGCAGCGCAAGGAGGCGATCAAGCACTTCGCCGCACGCCGCGCCATGGACGTGGACGGCCTCGGCGACAAGATAGTCGAGCAGTTGGTGGACAAGGGGCTGGTGAAGACCCCGGCCGATCTGTTTGGCCTCAATGCCATCCAGCTGGCCGGGCTCGAGCGGATGGGGCAAAAGTCCGCCCTCAATCTGGTGGCGGCCATCAATGCGGCGCGCAGCACCACGCTGCCGCGCTTCCTGTTTGCGCTGGGGATCCGCGAAGTGGGGGAGGCGACCGCGCTGAACCTCGCCAATCACTTCCTCACCCTGGATGCCTTGCGTGCCGCCTCGGTGGAGCAGTTGCTGGACGTGGCCGACGTGGGGGACGTGGTGGCCAAGCATGTCTACTACTTCCTGCGCCAGCCCCACAACATCGAGGTGCTGGAGGCCCTGCTGGCCGCCGGTATCCACTGGCCCTCCATCGAGAAGAAGGAGGCAAGCGATCAGCCCTTTGCCGGCAAGACCTTCGTGCTGACCGGCACCCTCACCACCTTGTCGCGCAACGACGCCAAGGCGGCGCTGCAGGCGCTTGGCGCCAAGGTGGCGGGCTCGGTATCGGCCAAGACTGACGTGCTGGTGGCCGGTGAGGCGGCGGGCTCCAAACTGGCCAAGGCCCAGGAGCTCGGCATCACCGTCTGGACCGAAGAGGAGTTGCAGCAGGCGCTGCAGGGCTGAGTCGCTGGCTCAACCAGATAAACGAAGAACCCGGCCATGCCGGGTTCTTCGTTATGGGGACAATGATCCGCGCTCAATCACGCCAGAGGATCTTGTAGCGCCACTTGTCGGGCAGGGTGAGCTGCCAGCGGGCCAGCTCGCTCTTGCTGAACACATACTCGCCGCGCAGGGCAGCCCGCGGCGCCAGAGTCTTGGGCTGGGCTCCCTCCAGAATGGCATTGACCAGCTCGGCCGCCTTGGCCCCCTGATCGTGCCCATCCAGCACCAGGCCGCCGATGGCCTTGCCCTTGCCCACCGTAAACTCCCAGAAGCAGAACAGCGGCACCGGGCTGTGGGCACTGGTCCACTCCAGCACCTGGCGTTCATCCACGTGGCGGCCCTGCTCATCGATGAGGGTGTGGTAGAGGCCGATGAATATCGCCTGATAGCCGTTCTGCCTGGCGTTGAGCACGGCCTCCTGCCACAGGTCGTAGTCGCCGAGCAGCTGGCTGTTGACCCGGGTCTGGCCGACCCGCAACTCGGTCTGGGTCTTGAACTCATCCTCGATGGCGGTCAGGGCCACGTTGCTCGAATCGAACAGCACCAGTGCCTTCTTGATCCCCCCCATCAGCTGGCTCATCTCGCTGATGTTGCGCTTGAGCAGGGGACGCTCCAGCACGCCGGTGATCTTGGGGTGGCCGACCAGCCCCTTGTGGCGCGGGTTCTCGTTCATGCCGAGAAACACGACCGGGGTGCCGAGGGAGGCGATGCTGGTGGCAAGGTAGTTGATGGCGTTGTCATCGCCAAGCACCACCAGATCCGGTTTCACCTGGTGGTAGTAGGCGAGCGCCCGTTCGGCGATCTGGTCGAACTCTTCGGCGGGGCGGCGCTTGGTATCCATGTAGAAGTGGCTGATGTGGTGCTCGCCCTTGAGGTTGGCCACCAGGCTGGCGTTGTAGCTCTGATCCCACAGGTACTCGGGATGGTAGCTGCTGATCACCAGGATCTCGGCAGCCCACAGCCGCAGCGACAGGGGGCACAGCAACAGTAGCAGCAACAAAGGCTTGGTCATATGGCTTCCCATCGGCACAGGGGTGTTGTCATTCATTATGTTCACTCCTGGGCCAGCCGGTGCCGGTCAATTACTGTCGGAGGGGAAATCTTTTTCTCGCTGGCCGGCATCGGGCGCTAGCCCGCACCAGGCTTGAGAGTGGTCTCGTATGGTGCCTTTTGTGGCTGGTCGGGAACTGCGCCACTCGCCTCAAAACCTGTTCTGGATCAAGAAATACGACCCCGCTTTGGTGCCTAATAGACACCACATATAGGGCTGCATTCGTTTTTAATCCCTATATGTTGTGTTATTAAGCTGTGTAAAAGCTGTTCCCTTCTCATCGTCAGCCCAGGCTTGTCAAGCCTCGGCTGAATTTATTTGCGCCGAGGACGAGGCGTGGAGAAGGGGGCCAAACAAGGGTAAGCCGAGGGCGAGAGCCTGGCCTTTTTAACGGGGAAACTCCATGAAACCGGTTGTGATCAAACGTGATGGATGTCGCGCACCATTCAATGCCCAGCTGATTGCCGAGGCGGTGGGCCGAGCGGCGGAGGCGGTCAATCAGGCCAGTCCGGCGCTGGCAGAGCGCATTGCCGCCGCCGTCAGCCAGGAGCTGGAAGGGCGGGGAGAAGTGGACATCCACGAGATCCAGAACCGGGTCGAGAACCACCTGATGGCCTCCGACGACAAGGCCATCGCCCGTGCCTACATCGAATACCGTCACGACCGGGATCAGGCTCGCGAGGCCCGCGGCCGGCTGGCCCAGGAGATCCGCGGCCTGGTTGAGCAGACCAACGCGGCCCTGCTCAACGAGAATGCCAACAAGGATTCCAAGGTGATCCCGACCCAGCGCGACCTGCTGGCGGGCATCGTCGCCAAGCACTACGCCACCAGCCACATGCTGCCCCGCGACGTGGTGCAGGCCCATGAGAGCGGCGATCTGCACTTCCACGATCTCGACTACTCCCCCTTCTTCCCCATGTTCAACTGCATGTTGATCGACCTGAAGGGGATGCTGACCCACGGCTTCAAGATGGGTAACGCGGAGATCGACACCCCCAAATCCATCAGCACCGCCACCGCGGTCACCGCCCAGATCATCGCCCAGGTGGCGAGCCACATCTATGGCGGCACCACCATCAACCGCATCGACGAAGTGTTGGCTCCCTACGTGACCATCAGCTGGGAGAAGCATCGGGAAGTGGCGGTGGAGTGGGGCATCGGCGATGTGGATGCCTACGCCATGGCCCGCACCGAGAAGGAGTGCTACGACGCCTTCCAGTCGCTGGAGTACGAGGTGAACACCCTGCACACCGCCAACGGTCAGACCCCGTTCGTCACCTTCGGCTTTGGCCTCGGCGACAGCTGGCAGTCACGCCTGATCCAGCGGGCTATCCTGAGCAACCGCATCGCCGGCCTTGGCAAGAACAAGAAGACCGCCGTGTTCCCGAAACTGGTGTTCGCCATCAAGGATGGCCTTAACCACAAACAGGGCGATCCCAACTACGACATCAAGCAGCTGGCGCTGGAGTGCGCCTCCAAGCGGATGTACCCGGACATCCTCAACTACGACCAGGTGGTCAAGGTGACCGGCTCCTTCAAGACTCCCATGGGCTGCCGCTCCTTCCTCGGTGCCTACGAGGAGCAGGGCGAGCTGGTCCACGAGGGGCGCAACAACTTAGGGGTGGTGAGCCTCAACCTGCCACGCATCGCTCTCAAATCCCGCGATGAAGCGGACTTCTGGGACAAGCTGGACGCCGCCCTGCGGGTAGCCAAGACCGCGCTGATGTACCGCATCAAGCGCCTCGACGGAGTCAAGGCCCGGGTCGCCCCCATCCTCTACATGGAAGGAGCCTGCGGGGTGCGCCTCAAGGCGGACGACAACGTCAGCGAGATCTTCAAGCACGGTCGCGCCTCCATCTCCCTTGGCTATATCGGGGTGCACGAGACCATCAACGCCCTGTTTGGCGATCAGGTGCACCTGTTTGACAGCGCCGAGCTGCAGCAGAAGGCCATCGCCATCGTCGAGCGCCTCAAGGCCGCCACCGACGAGTGGAAGGAGGAGACCGGCTATGGCTTCAGCCTCTACTCCACCCCGAGCGAGAACCTCTGCTCGCGCTTCTGCCGCATCGACGCCAAGGAGTTTGGTGTGGTGGCGGGGGTGACCGACAAGGGCTACTACACCAACAGCTTCCACCTCGACGTGGAAAAGCAGGTGAACCCGTACGACAAGCTGGACTTCGAGGCGCCCTATCCGCCCATCGCCAGCGGCGGCTTCATCTGTTACGGCGAGTACCCCAATATCCAGCACAACCTGGAAGCGCTGGAGAACGTCTGGGACTACAGCTATGACAAGGTGCCCTACTACGGCACCAACACCCCCATCGACGAGTGCTACGACTGCGGCTTTACCGGCGAGTTCGAGTGCACCTCCAAGGGCTTCACCTGCCCGCGCTGCGGCAACCACGACCCGGCCAAGGTGTCGGTGACCCGCCGCGTCTGCGGCTACCTCGGCAGCCCGGATGCGCGCCCCTTCAACGCGGGCAAGCAGGAAGAGGTCAAGCGCCGCGTCAAGCATATGTAAGTCCAGAGTGGGCCCCTGCCTCCTCTTAACAAGGGGAAAGCTAGCCCCTTACCCCAGCCCTCTCCCAGAGGGAGAGGGAACCGGCCGAAGTGCTGTTTGTTCGGTCTTGCTCCCTTCTCCCGCTCAGATTGAAAAGAGTGGGAGAAGGGCTGGGGATGAGGGGGCATCCATCATCACCTGCCTGCCAAACCGTGAATCGAGAGACGAGATGCACTACCACCAGTACTACCCGGTCGATGTGATCAACGGCCCAGGCACCCGTGCCACCCTGTTCGTCTCGGGCTGCGAACATCAGTGCCCAGGCTGCTACAACCAGAGCACCTGGCGGCTCGATGGTGGCAAGCCGTTCGATGAGGCGATGAGCGATCGCATCATCGCGGATCTCAACGACAGGCGCATCAAACGGCGCGGACTGTCGCTCTCCGGCGGCGATCCGCTCCACCCCGCCAATGTGCCCCAGGTGCTGGCGCTGGTGCAGCGGGTGCGCGCCGAGTGCCCCGGCAAGGACATCTGGTGCTGGACCGGCTATCTGCTTGGCGAGCTCAGCCCGGCCCAGCGTGAGCTGGTGGCCTTGCTGGACGTGCTGGTGGACGGCAAGTTCGAGCAGGGGCTGGCAGACCCCGGTCTGCTCTGGCGTGGCAGCAGCAATCAGCAGATCCACGACCTCAACGCCTGGCGGGAGGGAGGGGAACGGATCCCCTGTCTGGTTTGCAGTTGAGGCCAGGGGTGTTTATGGTTAGCCCATTCCAATCCCTGTGACATCGTTGACGAGGAAATCCGAGATGAACAATCTGCTCAAGATCCTGCTGGCCATCTTCCTGCCGCCGGTCTGTGCCTTTATCCAGGTGGGCTTCAGCCTGCATTTCTTAATCAACATAGTGTTGACCCTGCTCGGCGGTCTGCCCGGCATGGTGCATGCGCTCTGGCTGGTGGTCAGCGACAAGCGCGGCTGACGTTGAGCCTCTTTGCTAAAAGCCAACCCGATGGGTTGGCTTTTTTTATGCTGCTCAAATGGGTTCCGATTGTTACAGTAATGGGCCGGCAACCCTGCCGGGGAGGGGTGACTCCTCTGATCTGACTCAACAAGGAGTGTTGAATGGGTTTGAAGTTCTTGCTGCTGGGCACTGTGCTCGGCCTGCTGGGGGGCTGTGCCAGCCCCAGTCCCACCGTGAAACTGAACCAGCCACCGTTGGAGGTGACCATGGCGGAGCTTGGCAAATACTGGGTGCAGGATGGCGAGGTGCCCCCGTTTGAACCGGTGGGCGGCGCGCCAGCCAAGCGGCCCGTCAAGGGCTATGTGGAGATCCGTTATCTCATCGACTCCAACGGCAATCTGTTCAGCCCAGAGATCCTGGCCTCGGAGCCGCCCGGCGTGCTGGACCTGATCGCCCTGTCGGGGTTGGCCAAGACCCGTTATCGAGTGTCGGAGCAGAATCCGCAGGCCATTCCGGTGCGAGTGGTGGGTCGCTACGAGATTGAAGTGGAGTAAACAACAACCCCGGCCTGGCCGGGGTTGTTGTTTACTGCTGCTTGCAGTCGTTGTAGACGCTCTGCCACTCGCCATCCTTGTCGCGCATCTCGACAAAGCCCTCGTCGCCCTTGTTCCACCAGACGGCCTCGTGATCGTCGGTGTAGCGGGCGCCGGAGGCAGAAACGCTCTGCGGTAGGGTGTAGTCCTTGCCATCCGGCAGCGCCAGCTTGACGAAGTTCAGGCTCTGATCGGAGAGGGCGAAATAGCGCACCTGTACCCGTTGGCCCTGTTCGCACAGATAGGTGACGGGGTCGCCGCCGGTCACGCTCAGGGGGTCGGCGCCGCGTTCGCAGCCGCTCAGCAGGGTCAGGGTCGTGATGCCCAGCAGCAGAAGGTTGGCGTGCTTCATGTTGATTCTCCATCGGTGTCATCCGGGCGTGATCCTAACAGCTTGCCCAAGGGGGGCAATGCCGCTCGACCCGACTTGCGTCGATATGCGTCCATAGGCGTCAAAAGAAGCATTAATGAGTATGAGATCAGTGCAGGCCGAGCCTGGCCTCGAAGGCCCGCACCAGCACTTCGTAGGTGCCGTTGTTCTTGATCTTCTGCAGCCCCTCTTCGAAGCGACTGGCCATCTCCTCACCCCGGGGGTGGACGCGGGAGAAGGCGAGCCAGAAACCGTCGGTGGAGATCTTGCCCACCTTGACCACCTTCCCGCTCAGCTGTTTCTGCTGGATCTTGAGGTAGCCCGGCATCTCGTTCATCAGTATGTAGTCGACCCGGCCACGCACCAGCATCTCGATGATCTGGGTGTCTGACTTGGCCTGAAAGCGGGTGATCCTGGGGTTTTCCATGAAATCGGTGGGGTAGGTGTAGCCGAGAGTGATGCCCACCGTCTTCTGTTCCAGCGAGGTGAGCTTGAGATCCCGGCGCGGTTCGCTGGCCAGGGCGAAGATGGCGAGATCCTCCTCGAACATGGGGGTCTCGTGCCAGAAGTACTGGTAACGGTTCTCCTCGGTAATGGTGGCATCGAAACAGCCGAGCACCTTGTCGCTGCGCGCCTCGTACATGCAGCGGGCGAAGGGGATGGTACGAAACTCCACCTCGACCCCCTCGGCGGCAAAGGCTGCCTTCACCAGCTCGGGCGCGAGCCCCTGCGGCTGGCCGCTCTCTTTGTCGAGGACGCAATAGGGCGCCCAGTCATCTTCCGCGGCGATCAGCACAGACTCGGCCCGGGCGCTTCCCACCATCAGCAGAAGACAGATAACCAGCCAGTGAATGTGGGTTACGTGTGTCATGGTCTCTCTCCCGTTGCCAACTGCCCTAGCAAGCATAGTTGCTGGGGCTGGCCACAGGCGCTGCCAGATACAGGGCAAAAAAACGCCCCGGTAGGCATAGTTGCGGGGGCTGGCTGCTGGCGGCGCCGAATGCGGGGCAAAAAAACGCCCCGGTAGGCATAGCGGGGCGAAAGGCAGCACATCCTTGAGCTAACAACAGGGGGTCAATAACCGAACCGGGTGGCCTCGAAACGGTTAAGCAGTCGGTGGATGAGGTAACAGGCCAGCAGGGTGGCGACGATGGCAAATAGGATGCTGCTGACCCGGTAGAGGGCACTGAACACCAGATCGTTGCCGGGCGTCAGGTACTGGCCGAACAGGATGCCGAGGGTGGTGAGGGCGCCGAAGCCGACCCCGGAACCGCTCGCCTCCTTCACGTGGGCATGACTGAACAGCATGGCGCCGAGCCAGAGCAGGGGGGCGACCAGGATCAGCAGTCCGGACCAGTCGTAGAGCACCAGCTGGCTGACCAGGCCGAAGCTCACCCCGAGCAGCGTACCCATGGCCCGCTTGCGGGCATAGCTCAGGGCGCCGTCCCAGTGCATGGGGAAGAGCACCAGCAGGGTGGTGGCCTGGGCCGACATGGAGTCCCGCAGATCGAAGAGCTGGAACACCATGAAGGAGAGGGTGGCGATGCTGGCGCCAAGCAGCGCCTCGTGCCGCATCCGGTGTGGTGCCTTGGGTGAGGGGGCCGGCCTGGGGCGCTCCTCCACGTCAGGGATGAGCGCCGTCATCAGGTAGGCGATGAGCACCGACAGCACGCTGGCCCACAGGTTGCTGAAGATGAGGTCGTTGAGATCGGTCTGCGGGTAGCTGGCAAAGTGCAGCATGATGCTGAGGCTCAACACCCCGTTGGCACCGAACAGAAACAGGCTGCCCCGCGACATGGCGGCGAAACGGTAGAGAAACAGCAGGAAGGCGATGGGGATCATCAGGCCGGGATGGCCGCCAAACAGCCCCCCCAGCAGTCCCACTTCCAGCCCGCAGACCACGGCGGCGGCGATCAGCTGGCGGGCGGCATGACCGTTCATCACCGGCACCATGCCCAGCAGCAGTACAGGCGTCACCGTATAGAAGACGCCGTAGTTCCAGCCAAACAGCTTGCAGAGCAGAAAGCCGCTGGTGCTGCCAAAGGCGATGCGCAGGCATTGGCGCAGTTCATTGGCGGTGAGGGGTCTGTGCCACAGGTTCATTGCCGTCACCTCAGTAGATGTAGTGCAGCAGGCTGAGCAGGCGGATCTGGGCGCGGGCCAGCAGCCCGGTCAGGGCGTTGTCGGGCAGCAGCTGCACGGTGGCGCGGGCACCGGCCGGCAGATGGGCGGGCAGCTGTTCCAGCGCCAGATGCAGGCGCAGACGCTGGGCGTCGCGCACCCAGCGATCCGACTCGGTGGGGCTGGCCAGCTGGCCGTTGGCATCGAACTGACCGGCGCTGACCCCGGCATCCAGGCTGGTGACCCGGGCGGGATAGAGGCGGCCCGGCTCGCCGTCGAAGGCGACCAGGGCCAGGCTGTCCTGATCTACGTGGCGCAGGCTCTTCTCGCGAAAATCGGCGATCACGTCCACTTGCTCGGAGACCAGCGCCAGCAGCGGGGCGCCCGCCGCGGCGAAGCTGCCCGGCTTGAGCTGCAGGTTGGTGATGATGCCGTCCTGGCTGGCGTGGACCCGACTGTAGGCGAGGTTGAGCTCGGCCTGGGCGAGGCGGTTGCGGGCCTGGCGCAGTAGCAGGTTGTCGTCGCCGGACAGGCCGCGGTTGACCCTGGCCTGG
This sequence comes from Aeromonas sp. QDB20, assembly GCF_027707805.1. Taxonomy (NCBI): domain Bacteria; kingdom Pseudomonadati; phylum Pseudomonadota; class Gammaproteobacteria; order Aeromonadales; family Aeromonadaceae; genus Aeromonas; species Aeromonas sp. QDB20. The sequence continues at coordinate 204,791 of NZ_JAPCJC010000004.1, forward strand.
GTCATGCGGGCCTTGCTGGCCAGCAGGTTGGCCTGGGCGGTGCGAAATGCGCTGTCGGCGTCATCTTTCTGCTGCTCGGAGACCATGTGGCGGCGATAGAGGGCGTCGATACGCTCCGCTTCCCGCAACTTGAGGGCGGCCTGGGTCTGCAGCGAGCTGAAATCGGCGCTGGCGGCGTTGAGGGTGGCATCGAGCTGGCGATTCTGCTGCTCGGCCTGGGCCAGGGCGAGGCGAGCCTGCTCTACCGCCAGCTCGAAGGGGGCCGGGTCGAGGGCAAACAGCAGGTCGCCCTGTTTGACGTGCTGGTTGTTGGCGACAGCCACCTCCATCACCTTGCCGCTGACCTGGGGCGCCATCTTGGTGACGACGCGGGTTGCCATGGCCTGCGGGGTGAGCGGCATCTTGAGGTCGGCCAGCAGGAAATAGGCAAAGACCAGCACGAAGGCGCCCATGGCCCATTTGATCCAGCGTTGGAATTGTTGATCCGGGGTCATCTCATTCTCTCTCTTCACTCTGCGCACCTATCTTGCCGAGGGCATTGGCACAGATGCGGTGCACGATATCTTCAAACTGTTCCAGCTCCCGCTGGCTGATGCCGGCGAGCAGCTCCCGGCGTATCTCCATGATGCGATCTTCAATCTGGTCGAGCAGCGCCTTGCCGGCCGGGGTCAGGGTGACGATGCGGGCCCGCTTGTCCTGGCTGCAGCAGTGGCGTTCCACCAGCCCCTGTTCTTCCAGCTGGCCCAGGGTGCGCATCAGGGAGGGAAGTTCGATCTCCAGCGCCTCGGCCAGGGTCTTCTGGCTGAGGTGGCCGCCGAGCCGGCTCAGCTTCCACAGCGCCGTCCAGCGGGGATGAGTCAGGCCGAGGGGGGCCAGCTCGAGATCGGCCACGGTGCGCCACAGCCGATGCAGCCGGCCGACCCGCTCGGCGAGGGAGAGCTCGCGCAGCATTTCCAGATCCTTCATCATGAGATTCTCCTTTTACTTAGCTTGCTAAGCATTGTAGTTGTTTAGCAGGCTAAGTAAATAGTGTGATCACGATCTTGTTTATGAAAATTGGAGGTAGGTCTCTGGTGGAGCTCAAGCAGCATGGGTGAAGGGGTGAGTTGGGATCAGCGGCACTTTTGAGTGAAGCAGGAGGCTGGATATGGTCGGCAGGGCCCGGTGAAATAAAGAGAGTCGTTTATTGGGATGGCATGAAAATAGTCACAGCTTTTTATGTGCACCCTAATTAGATGATGCAAAAAAGTATTATATAAATGCGGCACTCTGTTTTTTATTAACTAATATTGATGAGTCAGCTAAACAGGGAGATGATAGCTGTGGAACGATATGAATCGGGTGACGCCCATCTCGCCATCGAGAGTCTGCTGGTGGACGTGGAATATGTGGTCGACGGCCATTATGGACTCAGCCTGGAAAATGCCGAAACCTGTCATGAATTTGACCCTGCCAATATTCCATTGTTATTAGCCGAATAGTCTTTCGGTTGGTGACATCCGCACGTCATATTGAGAGGGCAGCCTGTCACAGGGCCTGCCCGCACCATTTATCCTCTTGCTGCAAGCCGCCATTGCCAGCGGGAGCGCCATGCTTGTAACAACCTCGGCGCTCGCTGTTGAGCCGTCATCGTCTTTCTTTTTTATCACCCGGCAGATCCTGGCCGGAGCGTTTTTGTTGATCAGGGGATCACCCTTGCCTTGTACCGGGTGATCATTCACCACTGCCAAACCTGACAGGCCATTATTGTTGGTTGCGACGCTGGTTATTTGATCGTTATTTGACAATGACCGCTTCAAGCGCCGCTTTAAAGTGCAAAAGAGTGCGCTTCGAAGTGATTTAATGACGACGACGGGGACCAAAATACCCCCATGTAAAATGGGTGCCAACCTTGCCCGCAGGCCATAGCGTTTAAGAATTTAATGTTTTTATATGCCTTTGTTGGCGGGCTAACCGACAGAGGGAGCGGAGATCTCTAGAGTGGCGCCACACCACACGCTGGAGCATAACAATGAAAAACCTCTCTACCCCACACACCAGAACCGCCCTGTTTGGCGGTCGACAGATTGCCGGCATGCCCATGATGATCTTTCTGGGCCTCGCCACCTGCGTCCTCTTCTCGGGCTGGAACGGCTCGCTGCCGCTCGGCATGGTCGGTGCGCTGGCCTTGATGTTCGTGCTCGGCACCCTGCTGACCGAGGTCGGCGAGCGCATCACCCCCATCCGCGAATACCTGGGGGGTGGCACCATACTCGCCATCTTCGGCGGCGCCGCCCTGTTTGAATACCGGATCCTGCCCGTCGAGGCGGGTCAGGTGATCATCGGCTTCATGAAGGAAGGGGGCTTTCTCAACTTCTTCATCGCCAGCCTGGTGACCGGCTCGGTGTTCGGCATGAGCGGCGCCTTGCTGAAGAATGCCGCCATGCGCTACCTGCCGGTGATCCTGGGGGGGGTCGCACTGGCGCTGCTCAGCGTCGGTATGGTGGGCGCCCTGATGGGCTACGGCTTCAAGAATGCGGTGCTGCTCATCGGTCTGCCCATCATGGGCGGCGGCATGGGGGCCGGCGCCGTGCCGCTGGTGGAGATCCTCTCCGGGCCGCTGCAGATGTCGAGCGCCGATCTGCTGTCGCGCATGGTGCCGGCGGTGGTGATCGCCAACACCCTCGCCATCCTGGTGGGTACCCTGCTGGCCCGCCTCGGCCGCCGCTACCCCGCCCTGACCGGCAACGGCAAGCTGATGATAAAAGAGAGTACAGATAGCGTGGCCGAGGAGAAGGCGCAGGCGCCGACCCTGGAGAGTCTGGGTCTGGGGCTCTTCATCAGCTCCAGCATGTTCGTGCTGGGCTCATTGCTTGGCAACTTCATCCCCATGCACCCCTTTGCCCTGATGATCCTGGCGGTGGCCGTCATCAAGGTGAGCGGCCTGCTGCCCCGTCGCTACGAGCAGGCGGCGGCCGACTGGTACCAGTTCGTGGTCACCAACCTGACCCCCTCCCTGCTGGTGGGGATCGGAGTCGCCTACACCAGCATCCCCGAGCTCATCAGCGCCTTCTCCGTCAGCTATTTCGTGCTGGTGCTGGTGACCGTGCTCGGTGGAGCCCTGGGGGCGGCGCTGGTAGGGCGGATTATCGGTTTCTACCCCATCGAGGCGGCCATCACCGGTGGCCTGTGCATGGCCAATATGGGGGGCACGGGTGACGTGGCCGTGCTCTCGGCGGCCCAGCGCATGACGTTGATGCCGTTCGCCCAGATCTCCTCTCGTCTCGGGGGCGCCGTCATGCTGATCCTGGCGACCCTGCTCATCTCGCTGCTGGCATAAGGAACAAGATAATGAACGACATCATGATGGGCACCAGCCTGCCCTATGCCGAACGCAAGCGTCAGGGATTGATGGGGCGCATGCCCCACAAGGAGGAGTCGCTGGCCCAGCAGCGGCGCCGCATCTACCGGCTGGTCTCGGCCATGCAGAGTCCGTTTGATCAGCACCTGCTGCTGCGCCAGCTGCAGGAAGACAACCCGGTACTGTTCTACGAGCTGGTGCGCCACCACCTGCCGGAGCTGTTGCCCATCATCTACACCCCTGTGGTGGGGGAGGCGTGCCAGCGCCACAGCGACCTCTATCTGCGCAGCCACGGCCTTTACCTCTCCTGGCACGACCGGGACGAGCTGGACCACATCTTCGCGGCGGTGGAGCAGGAGGTGGACGTCATCGTCATCTCCGACGGCGAGCGGGTGCTGGGGCTCGGCGATCTCGGCATCGGCGGCATGGGGATCTGCATCGGCAAGCTGGCGCTCTACTCCGCCGCCGGTGGCATCAACCCGGCCCGCACCCTGCCGCTGTGCGTGGACGTGGGCACCAACAACCCCGAATTGCTGGAAGATGACTCCTACCTCGGCTGGCAGGCCCGGCGGGTAGATGGTGAGCCCTATTACCAGTTCATGGACAAGGTGGTGGCCGCCATTCGCAAACGCTGGCCCCAGGTAGTGCTGCAGTTCGAGGACTTCGCCGGCAAGCATGCCGCGAACCTCCTGGCCCGCTACCGCGACGAGCTTTGCATGTTCAACGACGACATCCAGGGCACGGCGGCGGTGGCGTCGGCCTGCGTGCTGGCGGGCTTGCAGCAGGCGGGCAGCGCGCTGGCGGATACCCCGGTGCTGATCGTCGGCGCCGGCTCGGCCGGCTGCGGTATCGCCGCCATGCTGGCCCAGCTGGCGGGCAGCCCGGAGCGGGTGCAGCTGTTCGATCAGGACGGTCTGGTCTGTCTGGACCGGGCCGGGCTCACCCCGGCCCAGCAGCCGTTTGCCCGCCCGGCGGCGGAGGCGTGCAACTCCTTGGCCGCACTCATCGAGCGGCTGCGCCCCGGGGTGCTTATCGGGGTGAGCGGTCAGGGTGGTCTGTTCGACGAGGCGGTGCTGACGGCCATGGGGGAGGTGTGCGAGCGGCCGGTGATCCTGCCACTCTCCAACCCCACCCGCAGCGCCGAGGCGACCCCGGCCCAGGTGTGGCAGGCCACCGGCGGGCGGGCCCTGCTCGCCACCGGCAGCCCCTTCCCGCCGGTGGAGGTGGACGGCGCGGCGCGGGTGGTCTCCCAGTGCAACAACGTCTACGTGTTCCCGGGCATTGGTCTGGGGGCCTGCGCGGTCAAGGCGCGGCGCATCAGCGACGGCATGCTGCGGGCGGCGGTGCAGGCGGTGGGCGCCTATCCGCTGGCCGAGGGGCGGCTGCTGCCCCCCATCGAGCAGGTGGGGGAGGTGGCCCGCGCCGTGGCGAGGGCGGTGGCGCTCTGTGCCCGTGCCGAGGGGCTGGCCGATTTTGCCGGTGATCCCGCACCTTTGATTGACCAGACCTGGTGGCGCCCGCACTATTGGTCCGCGTCCTGATGTTGCAAGGCTAATCGATGAAACTGCGTCACCAACTGGTCACCCTCTCCCTGGGCCTGTCACTGCTCCTGATCGTCATCCTGGGCAGCCTGCTGGCGCTCTTTATCCGCCATTTGCTGGAGAGCAATCTGGAGGAGAAGGGGGGGGATCTGGCGCGGGTGCTGGCGGGGGACAACCGGGTGGTGCAGGCGCTGCAGTGGGGGAGCGATCCGGGCCTGCGCGACTATGTGCAGGGGATCTGTAGCCGCACCGATGCCGCCTACATGGTGGTGACCGACGAGCATGCCCGCCGGCTGAGCCACCCCTCTCCGGAGCTGGTGGGTGGCCTGTTTCGCGGCGAGGATATCTGGCCCTCCCTCAACGAGCGCAGCAGCTACTGCTCCAAGGACGTGGGTACCCTGGGGCCGGCCATCCGCTGCTTCGCTCCGGTGATCGGGCCTGACGGGCGCGCCATCGGTGCCGTGGTGGTGGGTTATCTGATGCAGACGGTGGAGAGCATCTACCTGGATCGGATCGCCCTGCTCATCAGCGCCATCGGCGCCGTGCTGGGCTGCGGTCTGCTGCTGGCGCTCTGGGTCCAGCATCGGCTGCGGCGTACCCTGCTGGATCTGGAGCCGGAGACCATAGTCAATCGCTTCGTACTGCAGGAGCTGGTGCTGGAGCACATCTCGGAGGGGGTGATCGCCCTCGACTCCCGCGGCCACATCCGCATGCTCAACAGCGCCGCGTTTTACCAGCTGCGCCTGCCCGGCACCGGCCGCCACGCCCTGCTCGGCCAGCCGCTCTCGGAACTGTCGCCGCCGCTCGCCCCCGCCCTGACCCAGGTCGAGACCGAGCTCGGTTTCACCGTGCACGGCGAGTCGTTCGTCGGGCGCTGGCAGGCGGTGGAGGGCAAGATCCCCGGTCGGCTGCTGATCTTCAGCCGCCCCGAGGTGACCGGCAGCCTCGGCATGCAGGTGACCCACCTGCGCCAGTATGCCGAGATGCTGCGGATGCAGACCCACGAGTTCGCCAACAAGCTCAGCAGCCTCTCCGGCTTGCTGCAGCTGGGCCACGTGGATCAGGCGGTGGAGCTCATCCAGCAGGAGAGCGAGGCGTGCCAGACCATGCTGCACGATCTGCTGCGGGCCATCGAGGACAAGCCGGTGGCCGGGCTCATCCTCGGCAAGTTCAGCCGGGCCCGCGAGCTTGGGGTGGAGCTGGTGCTGGATCCCGATTCGGCGCTGGGGGAGTACCCGGCGGCGGTGTCGGCGGATCTCATCACTCTCATCGGCAACCTGCTGGACAACGGCATTCGCGCCGCCTGGGCCCGGCGCAAGCAGTGCCCGCCGCGGGTGCTCATCTCCCTCAACGACTTCGGGCGCCGGCTGGTGATCGAGGTGGAGGACAGCGGCGAGGGGGTGGACGAGGCGCTGGCGGACCATCTGTTTGATTACGGCATCAGTCGCCAGACTGGCGATCACGGTGTCGGTCTGTTCCTGGTCAAGGAGACGGTGGCCAGGCGAGGGGGTGTGATAGAATGGCGCCGCACCGCCGAACAGACGACTCTGTTCGGTATCTACTTGAATAAAAACCAATTGGTGTGATCTATGGAGCCCATTTTCACGCTGGTGATCGAGGATGACGAACGGATAGGATCCATTCTGGCCGAGCTGGTCTCCTCCACCCCCGGATTTTCCCTGCTGGGTCGGGCCGAAAGCCTGACCCAGGCCGATCTCATGATGCGCGCGGCCCAGCCGCAGCTGCTGCTGGTGGACATCTCGCTGCCCGACGGCTCCGGCCTGGAGTGGGTGAACCGGCTGCGCAGCCACAACCGCGAAGCCTACGTCATCATGGTGACCGCCTCCTGCGACGTGGAGACCATCCAGCAGGCCCTCAATCAGGGGGTGCAGGATTACATCATCAAGCCGCTGCGGCTGTTTCGCATCCAGCAGAGCCTGGACGAGATCCTCACCCTGCATCGGCGCATCTGCGAGCGCGGCTCCCTCGAGCAGAGCGATCTGGACCGGCTGATGGGCAAGGTGAGGCCCCAGGGGCGCGACGTGCGCGACACCCCCAAGGGGATCGACGCCATCACCCTGCGCCAGGTGCTGGAGTTGCTGGCGGGTGAGCCTGACAGCGCCTTCTCCACCGATACGGTGGCGCTGCGCTTGTCCTTGAGCCGCACCACGGCGCGCCGCTATCTGGAGTATCTGGAGTCGGAGGACAGGGTGGACGTGGATCTCAACTACGGCCAGCGCGGCCGGCCCGAGCGCCGCTACCACTGGCGGCGGGGTAGCTGAGCCGCTTGCCGCACGCAGACCCATACCAGCAAAAAGGGAGCCGAAGCTCCCTTTTTCAGGTCTATACGTCGGCACGAAAATCGGTACGGTGGGCCGCTCAGGCCTCTTCCAGCAGGACGCGGCGGGCTCTTGGCTTGAACTGGGAGAGCATGACCCCGCTCAGGATGAGGCCGCCCCCCAGCAGGTGATAGCCGTGGATGGGCTCCCCCAGGGTGATGACGGCGATGAGGGCCGTGCACAGCGGCATCAGGTTCATGAAGACCGAGGTGCGCTCCGCCCCCAGACTGGCGAGGCCGCGCATCCAGCAGTAGGCGGCGAAGATGGAGGAGGCGAGCCCGGCGAACAGCACCATGCTCCAGCCCTGGGCGGGAATAGCCAGGGAGTCGGCGGAGAGGGCCAGCGGAATGAGCAGCAGCACCGCCAGCAGGATCTGCAGGTAGAGATTGAGCCAGGGGCCGAACGGCAGTTGCCAGCGGCGTATCAAGAGGCCATAGAGGGCATAGCTGGCCGCCCCCAGCAGCATCATGCCGTCGCCTGGGTTGATGCCGCTGTGCAGCAGCGTCTGAGGGTTGCCCTGACCGAGCAGCCAGAGCACCCCGAACAGCGAGAGGCTCATGCCGAGCAGCGCCTGCTTGCCCGGCTTCTGGCCAAAGCAGCAGGCCCCGATCAGCAGGGTGAGCAGCGGCAGCAGGGAGCCGATGACCCCCATGTTGGTGGCCGAGGTGCTGTGGGCGGCGTAGTAGGCGAGGCACTGGTAGAGCACCATGCCAAGCAGGGAGAGCACCAGCAGCTTGCCGAGCCAGGGGCGGAGATCGCGCCGGCGGCGCCACAGCTGCGGCAGGCAGAATGGGGTCAGCGCCAGGGCGGCGATCACCCAGCGGTAAAACGAGATGGCGGCAGGATCCAGCACGCCGGCGGCGGCCTTGGAGACCACGGTATTGGCGGCCCAGATCAGGATGGCGAGCAGGGGAAAGAGAAAAGGCATAGGCACTCCTTGGTATGATGGAGAGAGTCTAGCCTTGTCTTGAACGATGCAAGTAGCGTAAATAAGACATGTCATAACCGCTTTGGGACAATCTGCATGGGCACCCTCACCCTGGCCGAGCAGGATCGCCTGCTGGCCGCCCCCAATCCCCTCTATTTTCGCTACAGCCAGATCCAGGGGGGCAACGCCTGCGCCGAGCACGCCCACCCCTGGGGCCAGCTCAGCCTCATCAGTCTCGGGGTCATGGTGGTGGAGGTCGGGGGGCAGCGGCTGGTGGCGCCGCCGGACTACCTCATCTGGGTGCCGGCGGATCAGCCCCACACCGCCTTCAACGAGCAGACCCTGGACTACACCTCCATCTACGTGAGCCACGCGCTGGCGCCGCGCCTGCCACGGGAACCTCAGCTGCTGGCGCTTACCCCCTTGCTGCGGGCCCTGCTGGAGGATTTCACCCAGCGCCGGGTCGGCCACATGGAGGACGAGTGGGATGCCCGCCAGGGTGAACTCTTCATCGAGAAGCTGGCTCGCACCCGTTGCCAGCCAAGCTACCTGCCCCAGAGCCGGGATCGCCTGCTGGCCCCCCTGCTGGCGGCATTGCAGGCGGCGCCGGAGGACAACCGCACCCTGGCCCAGTGGGCCAAGGTGCTGCACACCACGGAGCGCACCCTGGCGCGGCGCTGCCAGAAGGAGCTCGGCATGAGCCTCGGCCAGTGGCGCACCCGGCTGCGGCTGGTGAAGGCACTGGACTGGCTGCGCGGCGAGATGCCGGTGCAGGAGATCGCCTGGCGGCTCGGTTACACCTCCACCTCGGCCTTTATCGCCATGTTCCAGCGCGAACAGGGCTGTGCCCCCCAGCGCTATCGCCAACAGCTGGGGATCGGCGCCGGGCAGGCACAACTCTGACCGCGACCGCACCAGCAATGAAAAGGGCGCCCGCAGGCGCCCTTGTCGATCACGGGATGGGCTTAGAAGAAGCCGAGCGGGTTGATGTCGTGGCTCACCAGCAGGTTCTTGGTGTTCTGGTAGTGGTCCAGCATCATCTTGTGAGTCTCGCGGCCGATCCCTGACTTCTTGTAGCCGCCGAAGGCCGCGTGGGCCGGGTAGGCGTGGTAGCAGTTGACCCAGACCCGGCCGGCCTGGATGCCGCGCCCCATGCGCCAGGCCAGGTTGCTGTCGCGGGTCCACAGGCCCGCCCCCAGGCCGTATTGGGTGTCGTTGGCAATCGCCAGCGCATCCGCCTCGTCCTTGAAGGTGGTGACCCCGAGCGCCGGCCCGAAGATCTCCTCCTGGAACACCCGCATCTTGTTCTGACCAAAGAAGATGGTGGGCTGGATGTAGAAGCCCCCCTCCAGCCCGCTCACCCTGGCCGGGCCGCCGCCGATCAGCATTTTTGCCCCTTCGCCGCGGCCGATCTCCATGTAGCTCAGGATCTTGTCGAACTGCTCGCGGGACGCCTGGGCGCCCACCTGGGTGGTGGTGTCGAGGGGGTTGCCCTGCACTATGGTGCGGGCGCGGGCCAGCACTCTGTCCATGAAGTCGTCATAGATGCTCTCCTGCACCAGGGCGCGGGAGGGGCAGGTGCACACCTCGCCCTGGTTGAAGAAGGTCATCAGCATCCCTTCCACCGCCTTGTCGATGTAGCTGCTCTCGTGCTGCATCACGTCGGCGAAGTAGATGTTGGGGGACTTGCCACCCAGCTCCACGGTGGAGGGAATGAGCTTGTCGGCGGCGCAGCGCAGGATGTGGGCGCCCACCTCGGTGGAGCCGGTAAACGCGAGCTTCTGGATCCGGTCGCTGGTGGCGAGCGCCTGGCCTGCCTCGGCGCCGAAGCCGTTGACCACGTTGACCACGCCGGGGGGCAGGATGTCCTTGATGAGATCCATCATCAGCATGATGGTGACCGGGGTCTGCTCGGCGGGCTTGAGCACGCTGCAGCAGCCGGCCGCCAGCACCGGGGCCAGCTTCCAGGCCGCCATCAGCAGCGGGAAGTTCCACGGGATGATCTGGCCGACCACCCCGATGGGCTCCTTGAAGTGGTAGCTGACGGTGTTCTGATCCAGCTCGGCGGCCGAGCCCTCCTGGGCGCGGATGCAGCCGGCGAAGTAGCGGAAGTGATCCACCACCAGTGGCAGGTCGGCGGCCAGGGTCTCGCGCACCGCCTTGCCGTTCTCCCAGGTCTCGGCGATGGCGAGCACCTCGATGTTCTGCTCGATGCGATCGGCGATGCGCAGCAGCAGGTTGCTGCGCTCGGTGACGCTGGTCTTGCTCCAGCTGGCGAACGCCTTGTGAGCGGCGTCCAGCGCCAGCTCGATGTCGGCGGCGTCGGAGCGGGCCACTTCGCAGAACACGCGGCCATCCACCGGCGAGATGTTTTCAAAGTAGCGGCCGGCGCGCGGCGCCACCCAGTCGCCACCGATGAAGTTGTCGTAACGGGACTTGAAGCTGACCAGGGCACCTGCCTGACCGGGAGCGGTATAAATCATCTCATCATCCTTATGTGTGTGGTCCTGACCGGGCTGGCGAGCAGCCCGGTTGCTGCTGTGTATCGCAAGGGGCGTGCCAGAGGGTCTGACCAGCGCCTCAAAAGTTACAAAAACGTTATCAAACGGGGTGCGGCAGCGTATCTTGGTTAACCAATGACCGCGGCGGTGGCGATACAGCTGTGCCGATTCTGGACAGTGGCCGCGACAGTCGTGCCGTTTGTGAACAGGAGGTGTGATGAGCGAGTTCCCTCAATCTGGTGCCAGCCCGATCCAGCGCTCCTGGCAGCGCTGCCTGCACCAGGGGCTGAGTCGTCAGCAGAGCGCCGAACTGGACTTGATGCCCCAGGGGGAGCTGTCGGCCCGCCAGGAGCAGCACAGGGTGCTGATCGCCAGCTTCCGGCGCTTCGTGCTGCCGTTGTTTGACCAACTGCTGGCGGGGCGCCCCTGTCGGTTGTTGCTGTGCGATGGCGAGGGTGCCATCCTGGCCGCCAGCGGTGATGACGGCTTCGCCCGCCACGCCGAGCGGGTCTTTTTGCGCAGCGGCGCCCGCTGGGGGGAGGCGAGCAAGGGCACCAATGCCATCGGCACGGCGCTGGCCGAGCAGAGCGAGGTACAGGTGCTCGGCAATCAGCACTTCTTCGCCCAGCACAGCTTTCTCAGCTGCAGCGCCTGCCCGCTGCTCGGGCCGGACGGGCAAGTGATCGGCGTGCTCGACATCTCCACCGATGCGGCCCACCACGGCGGCGACATGCTGGGCACGGTGCGGCTGCTGGCCATGACGCTGGAAAATGCGCTGCTGGCGTGCCAGCCGGGCTGGCTGGTGGATCTCGAGCCCCAGAGTCTCTGGTCTGCCCGCCTGCTGCTGGGGGAGGAGGGCGAACTGCTCGGGGCCAACCGGGCCGGCCGGCTCTGGCTCGGCCAGCACCCCTTCGACGGCAAGCAGCTGCTGCGGGATCGGCGCGGCTTGCGGCTGGTACCGGAGGCTCATCCCGTAGCGGCCCTGCCGGCCGCTGCCGGTGGCTCGCACGGTCGGCAGGTGCCGCTCAAGATGCTGGAGCGCGGCATCTCCCTGCTCATCGAGGGGGAGACCGGCAGCGGCAAGGAGCATCTGGTGCGCGAACTGCACGGGCAGTCGAGCCGGCGGGCGCAACCCCTGGTGTGCGTCAACTGCGGCGCCCTGCCGGCGGAGCTGGTGGAAGCCGAGCTGTTCGGCTATGTCGGCGGGGCCTTCAGCGGCGCCCGCAGTCAGGGCAGCCAGGGGTATCTGCGCGCCGCCCACGGCGGCATCCTGATGCTGGACGAGATCGGCGAGCTGCCGCTCTCGGCCCAGACCCGCTTGCTGCGGGTGCTGCAGGAGCGCGCCGTCACCCCGGTCGGCAGCCACAGACCTGAGGCGGTGGATTTCTGGCTGGTGTCGGCGAGCCATCGGGATCTGGCGGCCATGGTGGCGGCCGGCACCTTTCGCGAGGATCTCTACTACCGCATCTGCGGCTGGCGCCAGCAACTGGCGCCGTTGCGCGACTGGCCGATCTCCGAGCGGCAGGCACTGGTCCAACGGTTGCTGGCCGAGATGGATCCTGCCCTGCACCTGACCGATGAGGCCGAGCGCCAACTGCTGGCCCACCCGCTGCCCGGCAACGTGCGCCAGCTCAAGCAGGCGCTGGAAGTGGCCAGCGTATTGGCGGAGGGGCAGGGCTGGATTGAACCCGCCCACCTGCATCTGCCGACCGTGGCGGTGGCGCCGGTCGCCACCACGGCGCTGGCGGGCAGCACATTGCGCGAGCAGAACCGGCAACGGGTGCAGCAGACCCTGACAGAGTGCGGCGGCAACGTGAGCGAGGCGGCGCGCCGGCTCGGCATCAGCCGCACCACCCTCTATCGGGCGCTGCGGGAGGCAAGCTGAGGCGTTTGTGACCTAAGTTTTTCGTGGTTAAAATGGGTCCACAAGAGACCCTTTGATGATTCTTTTGCATGGCATGGAGTGCCTTATGACGCGTACCCGATTTGATTGGCAAGACCCCTTCTTTCTCGATAGCCAGCTCGGCGAAGAGGAGCGGCTCATCCGCGACGCCGCCCGCGACTACTGCCAGGCGCGGTTGATGCCGCGGGTGCTGGAGGCGAACCGCCGCGAGCAGTTTGACCGCACCATCATGAACGAGCTGGGGGAGCTGGGGCTGCTCGGCGCCACCCTGCCGGAGCAGTACGGCTGCGCCGGGGTCAATCACGTGGCCTACGGTCTCATCGCCCGGGAGGTGGAGCGGGTCGACAGCGGCTACCGCTCGGCCATGAGCGTGCAGTCGTCCCTGGTGATGCACCCGATCCACGCCTATGGCGACGAGGCCCAGCGCCAGCGCTGGCTGCCGGGGCTGGCCCGGGGTGAATTGGTGGGCTGCTTCGGCCTCACCGAGCCGGATGCGGGTTCCGACCCTGGCTCCATGAAGAGCCGCGCCGAGCGGGTCGAGGGCGGCTATCTGCTCACCGGCAACAAGATGTGGATCACCAACTCCCCCATCGCCGATCTGTTCGTGGTGTGGGCCAAGCTCGATGGCGAGATCACCGGCTTCGTGCTGGAGAAGGGGATGGCCGGGCTCTCTGCCCCCAAGATCGAGGGCAAGTTCTCCCTGCGCGCCTCCATCACAGGCGAGATCGTGATGGAGCGAGTCTTCGTGCCGGAGGCCAACCGGCTGGCCGGGGTGAGCGGCCTCAAGGGGCCGTTCGGCTGCCTCAACAAGGCGCGCTACGGCATTGCCTGGGGGGCGCTCGGCGCCGCCGAGTTCTGCTGGCACGCCGCCCGCCAGTACGGACTGGATCGTCAGCAGTTCGGCCGCCCGCTCGCCGCCACCCAGCTGTTTCAGCTCAAGCTGGCCAACATGCAGACCGAGATTGCCTTAGGCCTGCAGGGCTGTCTGCAGGCCGGGCGCCTGATGGACGAGGGGCGCTGCCCGGTGGAGCTGGTGTCGCTCATCAAGCGCAACAGTTGTGGCAAGGCGCTGGAGATCGCCCGCGTCGCCCGCGACATGCACGGCGGCAACGGCATCAGCGACGAGTTTCACGTCATTCGCCACGTGATGAACCTGGAGGCGGTCAACACCTACGAGGGAACCCACGACATCCATGCCCTGATCCTGGGGCGGGCCCAGACCGACCTGCAGGCGTTTGAGTAATGGGGCCCCTTGCCGGTGTGCGCGTGCTGGATCTCAGCCGTGTGCTGGCCGGCCCCTGGGCCAGCCAGCTGCTTGCCGATCTCGGCGCCGACGTGGTCAAGGTGGAGGCCCCCGGGCGCGGTGACGACACCCGCCACTGGGGCCCGCCCGAGCTGGTGGCGGGGGAGGCGGCCTACTTTCACGCGGCCAACCGGGGCAAACGCTCCATCGCCCTGGATCTAGCGCGCGACAGAGACACCCTGCTGGCCTTGGTGGACTGTGCCGACGTGGTGATCGAGAACTTCAAGGTGGGGGGACTGGCGCGCTTTGGCCTCGATTACCCGAGCCTCAAGGCCCGCCGTCCAGAGCTTATCTACTGCTCCATCACCGGCTTTGGCCAGGACGGGCCATGGGCCCAGCGACCCGGTTACGATCTGCTGATCCAGGGGCTGGGTGGATTGATGAGCATTACGGGTCAACCCGATGGGGTGCCCGGCGGCGGGCCTATCAAGGTGGGGGTGGCGCTTGTCGACATCCTCACCGGCCTCTACGCTACCATCGGCATCCAGGCGGCCTTGCGCCATCGGGAGCGAACCGGGGAGGGGCAGCAGATCGATCTCGCCCTGCTCGACGTGTCGGTGGCGGTGCTGGCCAACCAGGCGATGAACTATCTCGCCACCGGGCAGGCGCCCGGGCGCCTTGGCAACGGCCACCCCAATATCGTCCCCTACGACGTCTATCCCACCCGGGATGGCCATCTGATCCTCGCGGTGGGCAACGATGGCCAGTTTGCCGCCCTGGCGGCCCTGCTGGGGGAACCCGGGTGGGCGCAGGACCCCGACTTTGCCACCAACGCCGCCCGGGTGCGCCAGTGTCACCGGCTCAACGCCCTGATTGCCGAGCGGCTGCTGGCGCGCAGCAGCGCCGAGTGGAATGCCATGCTGGAGGCGGCCGGGGTGCCGGGCGGCCCCATCCTCACCCTGGATGCGCTGTTTGCCCTCGAGCAGGGGGCGGTGCGCGGCTGGGTGCAGCAGGTGCAGCGTGGGGAACAATCCTTGCCCACCCTGGCCAACCCGCTGCATCTGTCGGCCACTCCGGTGTGCTATGGGCGCGCCTCGCCGGCGCTGGATGGCGACCGGGATAGCGTGCTGCGCGACTGGCTCGGGCAGGAGTGAACCGGTTGCTTTAAGCGGGGAGATCGCGCCTGCCCGGCGCCATGCTCCCCTCTTCCATCCTCTGCCATCTCATCTGCCCCGGTGCTGGAGCCCGGGGCCGTCCCCCGTTATGATGCGCCCCGTCCATTCATCTGTTGAGGTACTTCCCATGGCACAACACATTGGCGCCCTGGCCCTGCTGGTGGCCGATTACGAGCAGGCCATCACCTTCTTTACCCAGGGACTGGGGTTCGAGCTGCTGGAAGACACCCCCCTCGACGAGCCGGGCAAACCGGGCAAGCGCTGGGTGCGGGTTGCCCCCAAGGGTGCCCCCGGTTCCGCCCTGTTGCTGGCGCGGGCGGCCACCCCGGAGCAGCGGGCCGCTATCGGCCAGCAGGGGGGCGGCCGGGTCTTCCTGTTCCTCGAGACTGACGACTTCTGGGGCGACTACCAGCGCATGCAGGCGTACGGTGTCCATTTTTGTGAACAGCCGCGCACCGAGCCTTACGGCACCGTGGTGGTATTCGAGGACATCAGTGGCAATCGCTGGGATCTGCTGCAACTCACTGCTGCCAACTGAATCTGAAAACGTTTATCATCCCGCCTGTCATAAAGTCATAAAAGTGTCACAGAAAGTTCTAATAATTGGCGCACCCATCTTCACAGAGGAGAGAGAAGGGATATGGCTAAGCGAATTCTGGTGGTCGAGGACGAAGCACCGATCCGCGAAATGCTCTGCTTCGTGCTCGAGCAGAAGGGATATGAAACAGTAGAAGCTGAAGATTTTGCCGACGGATTGGCGAAGGTGCGCGAACCCTACCCCGAACTCATCGTGCTGGACTGGATGATGCCAGGCGGCAGCGGCATCCAGTTCATCAAGCAGCTCAAGCAGGATGAGGTGACCCGCCAGATCCCGGTGGTGATGCTGACCGCTCGCGGCGAGGAAGAGGACAAGGTGCGCGGGCTGGAGGCGGGGGCCGATGACTACATCACCAAGCCGTTCTCCCCCAAGGAGCTGACCGCCCGCCTGCATGCGGTGATGCGTCGCGTCTCTCCCACCTCGGTGGACGAGGTGATCGAGGTGCAGGGGCTCAAGCTGGACCCTGTCTCCCACCGGGTCAGCGCCGAGGAGAAGGCCCTCGACATGGGGCCGACCGAATTCAAGCTGCTGCACTTCTTCATGACCCACCCGGAGCGGGTCTACAGCCGCGAGCAGCTGCTCAACAACGTCTGGGGTACCAATGTGTACGTCGAGGACAGAACCGTGGATGTGCATATCCGTCGCCTGCGCAAGGCCATTGAGGAGACGGGGCATGATCGCTTGATCCAGACGGTGCGCGGCGCGGGCTATCGCTTCTCAACCCGTCTCTAAGAGGCACTTATGTTGCAACCATACGCCTGGCGGCGCCAGTTGTGGCGAATGGCATTCTTCTATGCGCCCTTCGTCTTGGTCGGCTGGCTGACGGAGAGCCTGGCCCTGTGTCTGTTGCTGGCTACCGTCATGCACCTGGGCTGGCACTACCGTTTCCAGAAGCGGCTGTCAGACTGGCTGTGGCACGATCGCAGCCTGGTGCCTCCCAACGGCAGCGGCAGCTGGGAGTACATCTTCAACGGCATCTACAAGCTGCAGCAGCGCCACCGGGCCCGCCGCCGCGAGCTGGCGGGTCTGATCCGCCGCTTTCGGGAAGGGGCCGAGGCACTGCCCGATGCGGCCGTGGTGTTTCGCACCGACGGCAGCATCCTCTGGTGCAACCGGCTGGCGGAGCAGCTGCTCGGCTTTCGCTGGCCGGAAGATGCCGGTCAGCACATCGGCAACCTGATTCGCAACCCCGCCTTCGGCGCCTACCTCGGCAAGGGGGAGTACGACGAACCGTTCGAGATGACCTCGCCCATCAACGAGGAGAAGTTTCTCGAGTTTCGCATCATGCCCTACGCCGAGGATCAGGCCATGCTGGTGGTGCGGGACGTGACTCGGCTGCGCAGTCTGGAGAAGACCCGCAAGCACTTCGTCTCCAACGTCTCCCACGAGCTGCGCACCCCGCTCACCGTGCTCAAGGGCTATCTGGAGATGACCGAGGAGCCGCCGCCGCCCGCCATGTGGGCCAAGGCGCACAGGGTGATGATGGAGCAGACCATCCGCATGGACAACCTGGTCAATCAGCTGCTCACCCTGTCGCGCATCGAGGCGGCGCCCACCGTGGATCTCTCCCATCTGGTGGACATGCCCGCCATGCTGGGGCTGCTGGAGCAGGAGGCGCGGGCGCTCTCCGGCGAGCGGGCCCACCAGATCGAGTTCATGGTGCAGCCCAATCTGCTGGTGCGCGGCGATCAGGATCAGCTGCGCAGCGCCGTCTCCAACCTGGTTTACAACGCTATCCACTACACCCCGGCGGGGCGCAAGATCACGGTGGAGTGGCGCAAGCAGGGGACGATGGCGCTGTTTGCGGTGCAGGACGAGGGGGAGGGGATCCCGCCCGAGCACCTGGCGCGGCTCACCGAGCGGTTCTACCGGGTCGACAAGGCGCGCTCGCGCCACACCGGCGGCTCCGGGCTCGGCCTTGCCATCGTCAAGCATGCCCTGAGTCACCACGACTGCCAGCTCGACATCGAGAGTCGGGTCGGCCTTGGCAGCCGTTTCAGCTTCCTCATCCCCGCTCGCATGGTGGTGTTGAAATAAGCATTTCAAGCAATGGGTTAGCGATGAAAAGAGGGCGGCGATGGCGGCCCTTTTTTCATTTGGTCAAAAGCCTCGCCATGTCATTAAAGTGTCACATTAAATCCATAAATTTGTCACTGCCAGGTCAGATACTGGCGCCGTCTTGAGAACGGACCTGTGCCAGTGCGGCGCAGGGAGAGAATGAAACGCGACCGGCCGATCGCCCCACTCGGGATGCCACCACGTTTCGGCCTCAGATTGATGACTGCCTTCCACCGCCCCGGAGTCGGGCCAAAGAGGGCAGGGAATGACACTCAGCGCCCCGGTCGGATGACTGGCACTGAGCCAAGTTAACCCGTGTTTTGATGGACTGCGTTCTGCAACCTTGGAGAGATTGGATGAAACTCAACAAACTGGCTGGTGTAATCGGATTCACCGCAGCAACCCTGTTTTCCGTCAGCGCCCTGGCTGCCGGTGTGGATAAAAATCTGCCGGATTACACTCCGACCAGCGGCATCTCGGGCAACCTGTCCTCTGTCGGCTCGGACACCCTGGCCAACATGATGACCCTGTGGGCCGAAGAATTTAAGCGCATGTACCCCAACGTCAACGTGCAGATCCAGGCCGCCGGCTCCTCTACCGCGCCGACCGCGCTGACCGAAGGCGTCGCCCAGTTTGGCCCCATGAGCCGCGCCATGAAGTCCGGCGAGGAAGAGGCGTTCGAGAAGCGCTACGGTTACAAGCCGACCGCCATCCGCGTCGCGGTCGATGCCCTGGCGGTGTTCGTCAACAAGGACAACCCCATCAAGGGCCTGTCCATGCAGCAACTGGATGCCATCTTCTCCAGCACCCTCAAGTGCGGTGAAGCCAAGGCGGCCACCAAGTGGGCCGACCTGGGTCTGGACGGCTCCTGGTCTGGCAAGGATCTGCAACTGTTCGGTCGCAACTCCGTCTCCGGCACCTACGGCTACTTCAAAGAACACGCCCTGTGCAACGGCGACTTCAAGAGCGGCGTGAACGAGCAGCCGGGCTCTGCCTCCGTGGTGCAGTCGGTCTCCTCCTCCCTGAACGGTATCGGCTACTCCGGCATCGGTTACGTCACCTCCGGCGTGCGCGCAGTACCGCTCTCCAAGGATGGCAAGACCTTCATCGAAGCGACCTCCGACAACGCCATCACCGGCAAGTATCCTCTGTCGCGCTTCCTGTACGTCTACGTGAACAAGCACCCGAACAAGCCGCTCTCCCCGATGGAGCAAGAGTTCCTGAAGATGGTGCTCTCCAAGGCGGGCCAGAACATCGTCGCCAAAGATGGCTACGTACCGGTACCGGCCAAGGTGGTCGAAGCCGACTTGAAGAAACTGGGCATCATGTAAGCCGGTTTCCTCTGCCAGACGGGCCCCGCGGGGCCCGTTTTCTTTTTGGGCCGGCTGTGACCGCTTTCGCCGGACCGGGTGATTTGTCGACTTGCACCGGACGCCCGCATTTCCGAAAATAGGGCATCTTTATGGTGAAGGACACCTCCATGACATCTCCCTTGTTCAAGCTTGGCCTGGCGGCACTCTGTACGACCCTGCTCGCCAGCTGTGCCCAGTCTCCCACCGGTCGCAGCCAGATGCTGCTGTTCTCACCCCAGCAGATGAGCAAGCTGGGGGCTGACTCCTTCGAGCAGATGAAGAAGCAGGAGAAGGTGAGCAAGGATGCCAGAGTGAACGCCTATGTCTCCTGCGTCGCCAAGGCGGTGACCGCCCAGGTGCCCGCCAGCTACGGCATCACCAACTGGGAAGTGGTGGTGTTTGACTCCAAGCAGGTGAACGCCTTCGCCCTGCCCGGCGGCAAGATCGGGGTCTACACCGGCCTGCTCAAGGTGGCCAAGAATCAGGATCAGCTCGCCACCGTCATCGGCCACGAGCTGACCCACGTGCTGGCCCAGCACTCCAACGAGCGGCTCTCCCGCAGCCAGCTGACCGGCCTTGGGCTGGCGGCGGCCGACATCGCCATGGGCAGCAGCGAATACCGCGGCGCCACCATGGCGGCACTGGGGCTCGGGGTCGAGGTCGGCGTCATGCTGCCCTATGGCCGCGAGCAGGAGAGCGAGGCGGACAGGCTGGGGCTGGATCTGATGGCCCGCGCCGGTTTCAATCCGGCCGAAGCCATTCCGCTCTGGCAGAACATGAGCGCGGCCGCGGGCGGCAATGCGCCGCCCCAGCTGCTCTCCACCCACCCCAGCAACGAGAGCCGGATCGCCGAGCTGCAGGCCCAGCAGGCTGAGGCCGTGCCGCTCTATCAGCAGGCCCGCGCCTCCGGACTGGTGCCCCAATGCAAGGCATAAGCCTGCGCATGGCGCGGTCCGATGACGCCGCCGCCATGACGGTGATGCAGCGGGCCAGCTGGCTCGCCGCATATGGCGGCGTGCTCGGTACCGACATGCTGGCCCAGCTGGCGGTCACCGAGCACCTGCAGATCTGGCAGCGCCGGCTGGCGGAGACGGGCCCAAGGCCCATGCTGCTGTGCCAGGACGAGGTGGTCATCGGCCTGCTCTACTGGCAGCCGGAGCTGGCGGGGGAGTACCCCACCGCCTGGATCCGTGCCTTTTACCTGCATCCCGACCACTGGCGCCAGGGCCACGGCAAGCGGCTGTGGCAGGCGGTGGCGATGCAGATGCGGCGCGCAGGCTGTGAGGGCGTCAGATTGTGGCTGCTCGATGGCAACCACATAGGTGAGGGGTTTTATCTGCGCCGCGGCTTCGTCTTCGATGGTCAGGAGCGCACCCTGATGAGCCTCGGCCAGCCCTGCCTGCAGCGACAAATGTTTCGTTTGCTTTGATCTCTCTCCCGTTTTTCGCCCTCGGTCACTTTATTTTTTTTGCGAATTAATACAATGTCCCCCTTTGGACAGGCTGAGGTGAGGCGGCTCACCGACAAGGGAGTGTGGCATGTATTACGGCTTTGATATTGGTGGCACCAAGATAGCGTTTGCCGTCTATGACGGCGCCTTGAATCTCTGCCACGAGGAGCGCATGAGCACTCCCGGCAATGACTATCAGGGGCTGCATCAGCTCATTCGCGAGCGGGTCGAGCAGGCGGATGCCCGTTTTGGCGCGCGCGGTGCGGTGGGCATCGGCTTTCCCGGCATTCTCAACCGGCACGACCACAGCATAGTGGCGGCCAATCTGCCTTCCATCAATGGTCGCCACCTGGGCGCCGATCTGGCCGAACTGCTGGGCAGACCGGTCAAGGTGGACAACGATGCCAACTGCTTCCTCTGGTCCGAGGTACATCAGGGGGCGGCGGCGGGGGCCGACAGCGCCCTCGGCGTCACCATAGGTACCGGCATCGGCGGCGCCGTCTATCTGGCGGACAAGCTGATCCAGGGCCGCAACTGGCTGGCGGGGGAGATAGGCCACTACCCGCTGCCGGCCACCATGCTGATGAAGTACCCCGACCTGCCTCGTCCCCGTTGCGGCTGCGGCCGTCTGGTCTGTTTTGAAACTTATGCGTCCGGCACCGGGCTGGAGCGGCTCTACCATCACTTTCACGGCCAGCGTGCCAGCGGCCACCAGATAGTGGGGCGCTTCGAGGCGCACGAGCCCCATGCGGTGGCCACGGTCGACTGCTGGCTCGAAATCATGGCCGCCGGGCTTGCCACCGCCATCTCGGTGGTCGACCCCGACGTGGTGGTGCTGGGGGGCGGCCTGAGCGGCCTGCCCGCGCTCTATGAGCAGTTGCCGCTGCGCCTGCCTGGCCATCTGCTGCCCGGGGTCGCCCTGCCCGAGATCCGCGAGGCCCGCTTCGGCGGCGCCGGCGGGGTGCGCGGGGCCGCCTTGCTCAATTTATGAGATCAGATTCGGGGTCTGATCTCCCCAATAAAGGAGTCCATCATGACCTCTCTTGAAATCTGTATCGACAACCTGGAATCCCTGTTTACCGCCCAGGCGGCTGGCGCCGATCGCATCGAGCTCTGCTCTGCGCTGGGGCTGGGCGGTCTGACCCCCTCCTATGGCTTCATGCAACTGGCGGCGCGCCACGCCACCATTCCCGTCTACGCCATGATCCGGCCCCGGGCCGGCGACTTCTGCTTTGGCGAGGGGGAGTTCGAGATGATGCTGCAGGATATCGCAGCGGCCCGTGCCGCCGGCCTGCAAGGGGTGGTGGTCGGTCTGCTGGACGAGGAGGGACGGGTGCCTGCCGCCAGACTCGGCCAGCTGGTGGAGGCGGCGGGGCCCCTTGGCGTCACCTTCCACCGCGCCATCGACCTCTCCTCCGACTGGCGCCTCGACTTGGAGACCATAGTTGCCGCCGGCTGCGAGCGCATTCTGAGCTCGGGCCATGCACCGACTGCGCTGGCGGGGCTTGAGACCCTGCAGGCGATGCAGCAGGCGCTGGCGGGGCGCGCCAGCCTGATGCCCGGCGCCGGGGTCAATGCCGACAACGTGCGCACCATCATCGAGTTTACCGGGGTGAACGAAGTGCACATGTCCGGCATGGGCTGGCGCGGCGGCATGGTGCCCCATGGCGTCAACATGGGCACCTCGGACGATGGCCGGGTCAATATCACCGACGGCGCCAAGGTGGCGGCGGTGCGGGCTCTGCTGGACAGGGCCTGATACGGTTTGAATGTGAGCAGGGGTGATGGTGCTCTGTTTTGCTCCCTTCTCCCCTGGCGGGAGAAGGGCCGGGGATGAGGGGGCTGATGTGAGGCACCTCCCACCTGGGGGCAAAACCGGGGACAGGCCGGCAGCACCCGGCGCAAAAGTCTGATATTATCCCGTCTCTTTTACCCTCAGGACCCGGAGCAACTTCTCAATGTCCCAATACGACTCTATCGAACAGAAGGCCAGCTATGGCATCGGCCGCAACATGGGTGATCAACTGGCGCAGCAAGCCTTCGCCGGTCTGGATATCCCGGCCCTGCAGCAAGGTCTGGCAGATGCCCTGAATGGTCTGGAGTTCGCGGTCAGCCGTGACGATATCAACGATGCCTTCCAGGTCATCACCGCCCGCATGCAGGAAGAGCAGGAAGCCGTTGCCAAGGCTGCCGCCGCCGAAGGCGAAGCCTTCCTGGCCGACAACGCCAAGCGCGCCGAAGTGAAGACCACCGAGTCCGGTCTGCAGTACGAAGTGCTGGTGGAAGGCAACGGTGCCGTACCGGTAGCCGGTCAGTCCGTGCGCGTGCACTACCATGGTACCTTCACCCACGGTGGTGTGTTCGACAGCTCCGTCGCCCGCGGCCAGCCTGCTGAATTCCCGGTAACTGGCGTGATCGCCGGCTGGGTAGAAGCGCTGCAACTGATGCCGGTTGGCTCCAAGTGGAAGCTCTACATTCCGCAGGATCTGGCCTACGGCGCACGCGGTGCCGGTTCCATCCCGCCGTACTCCGCCCTGGTATTCGAAGTGGAGCTGCTGGACATCCTGTGATCCGGCTGGCTTGATTGATACAGACGGCGACCCTCGGGTCGCCGTCTGTTTTTTTGCGCCGCGCACGGCGGGGCATGGGCAGCGCCTGCGCTTTTGGATATAGTCATGGCTCCTGCTGGGAGAGCGCCCATGGCTGCCATCATTGAAGTCGTCGATCTCGTCAAGCACTTCCCCGGCGTCAAGGCGGTGGACGGGCTCAGCTTTGCCATTCCTGCCGGCAGCTGTTTCGGCCTGCTCGGCCCGAACGGGGCGGGCAAGACCACCACCATCGAACTGCTGGAGGGGATCCTCACCCCGGACAGCGGTCAGATCCTGTTCCACGGCGCCCCACGCGGCCCCGACTACCGCTCCCGCATCGGCATCCAGTTCCAGCACACGGCGCTGCAGGATTTCCTGACGGTGCGCGACACCCTGCGACTGTTTGCCAGTCTCTACCCGGCCCCCTTGCCCCAGGCCCAGCTCATCGAACTGTGCGCCTTGGGGGAATTCATCGATCGGGACAGTCGCAAGCTCTCCGGCGGTCAGCGGCAACGGCTGCTGCTGGCCTTGGCGCTGCTCGGCGACCCCGAGCTGCTGTTTCTGGACGAGCCCACCACGGGGCTCGATCCCCAGGCCCGCCACCACTTCTGGCAGCGCATCGAGGCGATCAAGGCGCAGGGCAAGACGGTGGTGCTCACCACCCACTACATGGACGAGGCCCAGCAGCTGTGCGATCAGATTGCCATCGTCGATCACGGCCATCTGCTCAGCCTGGATACTCCGGTCGCCCTGCTGGCCCAACACTTTGAGGGTGTGCTGGTGCGCCTGGCGGCTCACCCGGCCCTCGCCAGCCTCGGTTATCCCCTGCGCCCGCTGGGCGAGCAGGTGGAGCTGAGCTGCCCCGACGTGGCGAACTTGCTACCACGGCTGCTGAGCCTGGGCGTGCCGCTGACCGGCATGCAGGTGCGCTCCCCCAATCTGGAGGATCTCTTCCTCCATCTGACCGGCCACAGCCTGCGGAGTGGCGCATGAACGCGGCCCCGTGGCATCCCGCAGCGGCGCCTGCCGGCATATCGCTTCAGCTTGCCAGCCCAAGGAGCACCAGATGACGGGATCTCTCAAGCGCATCGGGGCGCTCTTCTATGCCCGCAACCTGGAGTTCGTGCGGGATCGGGCCGCGCTGATCTGGAATCTGGCCTTTCCGCTGCTGCTGGTACTGGGGTTCACCCTCATCTTCTCCGGCCCGCCCAAGCCGCTGGTGCAGATGGGCGTGGTGGGGGAACTGCCCGCAGCCTATGCCCCGCTGCGCGCCGTGCCGCTGCTCAAGATCATTCCCTATGACGAGGAGGAGAAGGGCCGGCTCAAGGTGCGCCACCACCAGCTGGATCTGCTGCTCTCGCCCGGCACGAGCCGTTACTGGATCAACCCGGATGCTCCCCAGGGCGCCATGGCCGAGTACCTGCTGCGCCAGGCCGTGCCGGTGCAACTGGTGCGGGAAACCCTGAGCGGGCGCGCCATTCGCTACGGTGACTGGCTGCTGCCCGGGGTGATCGGCATGAACCTGATGTTCTCCGGCCTGTTCGGGGTGGGCTTCGTCATCGTCCGTTACCGCAAGAACGGGGTGCTCAAGCGGCTTGGGGCCACCCCGCTCTCGGCCGCGGAGTTTCTCTGCGCCCAGCTGCTGTCGCGCATCCTGATCACCCTGGTGGTGAGCCTGCTGGTGTTTCTGGTGGCCTACTTTCTGCTCGGGGTGCCGCTGCTCGGCTCGGGCTGGCTGCTGCTGTTGATCGCCCTGCTGGGTGGGGCGTCCATGGCCTCCCTCGGCCTGCTGGTGGCGGCCCGCATCCAGAACGAGGAGCTGGCGAGCGGGCTGCTCAACGTCATCAGCATGCCGATGATGTTCCTCTCCGGCGTCTGGTTCTCGCTGGAAGGGGCTCCAGCCTGGCTGCAGCAGCTGGCGGCCTGGCTGCCGCTCAGCCAGATCATCGCGGCGGCCCGCGCCGTCATGCTGGAAGGGGCAGGCTGGGCCGAGGTGGCGGCGCCACTGGGCTGGGTCCTGCTGTTTACGCTCTGCTGCATCACCCTGGGCAGCACCCTGTTCAAATGGAGTCACAGATGAAGCTATCGATGAAGTCACTGCCGCTGGTTGGCGGAACCCTGCTGGCCCTGCTGCTGAGTCTGCCGGCCAGTGCCGGCGCCATGCGCTGCAAGAATGCACTGATCACCGAAGGGGACAGCACCGCCGAGATGCTGATCAAGTGCGGCGAGCCCATGCTGCGCGAGGAGCTGACCCGCAACGAGGAGAACCAGTTCGGCAACCTGGTGCAGGTGAAGTATGGGGAGCGCTGGACCTACAACTTCGGCAAGAACGAGTTCATGCGTTTCGTCACCGTGCGCAACGGGGTGGTCACCGACATCGAAAACGGCCCGCGCGGCAATTGATCCTGCCGACCGGATGCTGCGCGCCGAGTGCGGTGGTGTGGCTCCGGTCTCTTTCCGGTGTTTACGCCCCCGTTCCCACCTTTCATCCCTCTCTTCCGGTTGCCCGGTATTGGTTCATTCCCCCCAATAACGGGCCCTGTTGGTAGCAAAACGCGCCCGATAAATGCGTTGTCAGCGCGTTTTTCTGCCCCAATCCGGTGCGCCCGATTTTTTGCGAAAAATAATCCTCACGTTATCGGGGGCTTGGAACCGTAGGCCATTTTGCGAATAAGGGTCTATTTTTAATTCTAAGAGTGCATATCGGCCCGTTGACCTATTTTGTGCTGCTGCACCAAGGTTGGGCCGGCTTGCACCGATTGACAGGTTTTTGAGCCGCTCGATAAGCTGTGAAAAAGCAGGGAAACGAAGGCATCTTGCCAGGTTCTGGTGCCTATTTGAATCAAACCACAGGGAAGCGTGAGATGAAGCAGATACACAAGGCAGGTATGGTGATGGTGCTGTCGCTGGTGGCAGCCAATGCATGGGCAGACGGCACCCTGGATGCCGTCAAGAAGAAGGGATTCGTGCAGTGCGGGGTGGGTGATGGCCTGCCTGGCTTTTCCAATCCGGACGCCAAGGGCACCTGGACCGGTCTGGACGTGGACGTGTGCCGCGCCGTGGCCGCGGCCGTGCTGGGGGATGCCGGCAAGGTGAAGTATGTCTCCCTCACAGCCAAGGAGCGTTTCACCGCCCTGCAGTCCGGCGAGGTGGATCTGCTGTCGCGCAATACCACCTGGACCCTGACCCGGGACGGGTCGCTGGGCCTGACCTTTGCCGGGGTGAACTACTACGATGGTCAGGGCTTTCTGATCAAGCAGTCCCTCGGGGTGAAGAGCGCCAAGGAGCTCGACGGTGCCGCCGTCTGCATCCAGTCTGGCACCACCACAGAGCTCAACCTGGCGGACTATTTCCGCGCCAATGGCGGCATGAAATATACCCCTGTGGTGTTCGATACCTCGGATCAGACCGTCAAGGGCTTTGAGGCGGGCCGCTGCGACGTGCTGACCTCGGATCAGTCCCAGCTCTATGCCCTCAAGATCAAGCTCAGCAAGCCGGCGGAGGCCATGGTGCTGCCTGAGGTGATCTCCAAGGAGCCGCTGGGGCCTGCCGTGCGCCAGGGTGACGATCAGTGGTTCAAGGTGGTGCGTTGGAGCCTGAACGCCATGCTCAACGCCGAGGAGGCCGGGGTCACCAGTGCCAACGTGGACGAGATGCTCAAGTCCACCAACCCGGATATCCGTCGTCTGCTGGGGCTGGAAGAGCCCAAGGGGTCGGTGCTGGGGCTGGATGACAAGTGGGCCTACAACATCGTCAAGCAGGTCGGCAACTATGGCGAATCCTTCGATCGCAACGTCGGTGCCGGCTCCCCCCTCAAGATCGAGCGCGGCATCAATGCGCTCTGGAACAAGGGTGGCCTGATGTACGCGCCGCCCATCCGCTGAGTCGACAACCATCGGGGGGCCGAGGCCCCCCATTTCCCCTGGCTTTGTCGGAGTCATCCTCATGGCGTTACACGCATCAAACCATAGGAAGGAACAGGGCCGCTGGTGGTATGACGCCAAGGTGCGGGCATTGATCTTCCAGTGCCTGGCCATCGCGGTCGTGGTCGGCTTCCTGTTCTACATCATCCACAATGCCCTGACCAATCTGGCCACCCGTGGCATCACCACAGGCTTCGATTTTCTGGGCAACACGGCGGGCTTTGGCATTCTGCAGAGCCTGATCCCCTATGACGAGACCTATACTTTCGGCCGTACCTTTCTGGTGGGGCTGCTCAATACCCTGCTGGTCTCCGTGCTCGGCATCCTGTTTGCCACCCTGCTCGGTTTCATGCTCGGGGTGGCGCGCCTGTCGCGCAACTGGCTGGTGGCCAAGATAGCGACCGTCTATATAGAGACGTTTCGCAACATCCCGCTGCTGCTGCAGATCTTCTTCTGGTACTTCTCGGTGCTGCGCACCCTGCCATCTCCGCGCCAGAGCGTGGATCTGGGGGGGCTCGCCTTCCTCAACGTGCGGGGCTTCTATCTGCCCAAGCCCCTGTTCGAAGAGGGATTCGGCTACGTGCTCTGGGCATTGCTGATCGCCGTGGTGCTGAGTTGGGGGCTGAGCCGCTGGGCACGGCGTCGCCAGGCCCTGACCGGCAGGATATTCCCGTTCTGGCGCAGCGTGGCTGCCCTGGTCATTCTGCTGCCGGGCGCTGCCTTCTTGCTGGCGGGCAGCCCGCTCAGCTGGAGCGTGCCAGCCCTGCAGGGGTTCAACTTCCGGGGCGGTCTGACGGTCTTGCCCGAGCTCGCGGCCCTGCTGCTGGCGCTGACCATCTACACGGCGGCGTTTATCGCGGAGATAGTGCGCTCCGGCATTCTGGCCATCAGCAAGGGGCAGACGGAGGCGGCCTCCGCCCTCGGGCTCTCACCCGCCAAGACGCTGCGGCTAGTGATCATTCCCCAGGCGATGCGGGTCATCATCCCCCCCTTGACCAGCCAGTATCTGAACCTCACCAAGAACTCCTCGCTGGCCACGGCCATCGGCTATCCGGATCTGGTGTCTGTGTTCATGGGCACCACCCTCAACCAGACCGGGCAGGCCATCGAGGTCATTGCCATGACCATGGGGGTCTATCTCGTCATCAGTATCACCACCTCGCTGCTGATGAACATCTACAACCGCAGAATGACGCTGGTTGAGCGCTAGGGAGCAGTCATGTTCGTGAACGAATTGCAGGAGGCCCTGCCACCTCCCAACCATCGCCGGGGCCTGGTCGCCTGGCTCAGGCAGAATCTGTTTCCCAACTGGTGGAACGGCTTGCTGACCCTGGCGCTGGCTTATCTGCTGCTGCCGCTGATCTGGTCTGCCCTGGACTGGGCGTTGTTCTCCGCCACCTGGCAGGGGAGCAGCCGCGAGGCCTGCGGCCAGGGCGGCGCCTGCTGGATCTTCATCGAGAGCCGGCTGGGGCAGTACCTCTATGGCTTCTACCCGGCCGATCAGTACTGGCGCATCAACCTGACCTTCGCCGGCCTGGCAGTGTTGCTGGCCCTACTCATCTGGCCCAAGACCCCGCGCAAGGGGTGGCTGGCGCTGTTCACCCTGCTGGTGTTTCCTGTCATCGCCTTCTTCCTCATCCATGGCGGGGCTGGGCTCGAGGTGGTGGAGACGAACCGCTGGGGCGGGTTGATGCTGACCCTGGTGCTGGCGGTGGTGGGCATAGTGGTTGCGCTGCCGTTCGGCATCCTGCTGGCGCTGGGGCGTCGCTCCCACATGCCGGTCATCGCCAGCCTCTGCACCGTCTACATCGAGTTCTGGCGGGCGGTGCCGCTCATCACCGTGCTCTTCATGGCGTCAGTCATGCTGCCGCTGTTCATGAGTACCGAGGTGGAGCTCGACAAGCTGCTGCGGGCGCTCATCGGCATCATACTGTTCCAGGCGGCCTATGTGGCCGAGGTGGTGAGAGGCGGGCTGCAGGCGATCCCCAAGGGGCAATACGAGGCGGGGGAGGCCCTGGGGCTCTCCTACTGGAAGGTGATGGGGCTCATCATCATGCCGCAGGCCCTCAAGATCACCATCCCCTCGCTGGTGAACACCTTTATCTCCCTGTTCAAGGACACCAGCCTGGTGCTGATCATCGGGCTGTTCGATCTGCTGGCCATTTCCAAGGTGGCGCTGGCGGATCCGGCCTGGCTGGGGTATTCCACCGAGGCGTATGTCTTTATCGCCATGATCTTCTGGATGTTCTGTTTTGGCATGTCCCGCTACTCCATCTATCTGGAGCGCAAACTCAACACGGGCCACAAGCATTAGGAGTAGTTTCGAGATGAAAACGGACGCTGTCGTCGAACTGAAAGCAGTCAACAAGTGGTACGGTGAATTTCACGTGCTGCGCAACATCAACCTGCAGGTGGGCAGAGGGGAGAAGATCGTCATCTGCGGACCATCGGGCTCTGGCAAGTCCACCATGATCCGCTGCATCAACCGGCTGGAGGAGCACCAGAGCGGGGACATCCTGGTCAAGGGCACGGCCCTGACCTCGGATCTCAAGAACATCGAGGCGGTACGCCGGGAGGTGGGCATGGTGTTCCAGCACTTCAACCTCTTCCCCCACCTGACCGTACTGGAGAACTGCTGCCTGGCGCCCATCTGGGTCAAGCAGTTGCCGCGCAGGGAGGCCGAAGAGATCGCCATGAACTTCCTGCGTCGGGTGCGGATCCCGGAGCAGGCCCTGAAGTATCCGGGTCAGCTCTCCGGCGGCCAGCAGCAGCGAGTCGCCATCGCCCGCAGTCTCTGCATGAACCCCCAGGTGATGCTGTTTGACGAACCCACCTCGGCGCTGGATCCCGAGATGGTGCGTGAGGTGCTGGACGTCATGGTGGAGCTGGCACACGAGGGGATGACCATGCTCTGCGTCACCCATGAGATGGGGTTTGCCAAGCAGGTGGCGGATCGGGTGATCTTCATGGACCGGGGACAGATCATCGAGGAGAACGTGCCGGATCAGTTCTTCGACAACCCCCAGTCGGATCGGACCAAGCTGTTCCTCTCCCAGATCCTGCAGCATTGAGCCGCATGGGGGGATGTCGTCCATAAAAAAGCCCGCACTCTGGTGAGCGGCGGGCAAGTAGTAAAAGCATGGACGCAGACTACAAAACAGAAAGGACTATGGAAGTTACCCCAACAGCAGGGTGGTGTGGCGCAGGCCGCGAACCTCCAGATTGATCTGCCGGGCCAGACTCAGGGTCTGACGGCAGGTCAGGCTCTCCAGATTGATCTCGCCGCCGCTGAACTCGAACCGCCCGTGGGTCTCCACCATGAAGCTGCCGTGATGGAAGCTCTTGATGTAGCGGGCAATCTGGCGGGGAGACAAGTTCTTGAACACCTTCATCACAAAACACCTGTTGTGTGGACAGGGCACACTATGGCCTCGTCAGGTGACACGGATGTGACAATTTATGGAGATTTGTATGAATCCGGATTGCCGTCGGTGGCCGGCCGAGAGGGAATTGAAAAAAGGCTGCCATGACAAGCCGTTACCCCGATATACTGCGGTCACTTGGATGAATCAGAAGGGTCTGCGTGTGGAGTGGGTGGATGTGGTGGATGGAGAGAACCGGGTGATCGGCGTGGCCGAGCGGGCCAAGGTGCGGCGAGAGAACCTCTGCCACCGCGCCAGCTATATCCTGGTGCTCGACGAGGCTGACCGGATCCTGGTGCAGCGGCGTACCCTCAGCAAGGATTTCTGCCCCGGCATGCTGGACGCCTGCGCCGGCGGCGTGGTCACCACGGGCGAGCAGATGGAACCCTCCGCCCGCCGCGAACTGGCCGAGGAGCTGGGCATCGAAGGGGTGCCGCTGCAGGGCTTTGGCACCTTCTATGCCGAAGGGGAGGGCTACCGGGTCTGGGGCGGCCTCTATAGCTGCCACTATCAGGGGCCGCTGCGGCTGCAGGCCGAAGAGGTGAGCGAGGTGTGCTGGATGAGCCAGGCGGAGATAGCCGCGCGGGCTGCCGAATTCACCCCCGACTCTTTGCTCGCCATCGCCACCTGGCAGGCGCGGCGCTGAGCAGCGTTGCATGCAGAACGGGCAGCCAGTGGCTGCCCGTTCTGTTTCTGGACGGATGGAACCTCATACCAGCCTGAGCCGCCGGTTGGTGCGCCCGCAGGGGCTGGCACCGGCGAGCCAGTGGCCCTGCCACTCGGTCACCAGGCGCAGCAGCGGGTATTCCAGATCGAGCCGGGTCACCACCAGCTGGCCGACGGTGTCGCCGATGACCGGCTCGCCGCTGGCCAGATCGATGATTTCGACCAGACAGTTCTCGTTGACGATGAACCCCTGGCCGGGCTGGCTCTCGTAGGCTATCACCCCGGCATCCTGCAGCAGCAGGCAGTTGAGCGCGCGGATGCCGTGCACCGCCTGCAGCGGCCGGGTGTCGGGGTGGGACGATTCGCATAGCAGGGCGCAGCGCAGGCTGTCGCTCGGCACCTCGGCCCGCTCTGCCGCCTCCAGCAGGTCCAGCAGCACCGCCAGCGGTCCGACGAAGCCGGTCGGCTCAAAGCGCTGCAACGCCTCCAGCTGGCGGCGGGTATCGTGGGGGCCGCAGGGTACCACCGGGCTCCCCAGCTGACGGGCGCCGTTGTCGAAGATGAAGGCGGTGGGGCTGATGTGGTAGTCGTGGCCGTTGAGCAGCACCTCCCCGGCCTTGAAACCGGCGGCGAACAGGGCCCGCGCAGCCCCCCACCAGTCGGCCCCGGCATATTCGGGAATGGCCAGCTGGCTGGGGCAGGCAAACACCCGCAGCGCCTGGCTGGCGGGGCGGCCGGTGAGGCCGGCAAAGGGCGGGTGGGCCTGCTGGGCGGCGAACAGCTCGCCGGCATTGAGCAGGGGCAGGCTGGCCAACTCCCCCAGATCCTGCAGGCGGCGCTGGCGATAGACGCTGGAGTAACCGGTACAATACTGGCCGACATGGGCAAGCAGGTGGTTGAGCTGATCCAGCTGCTGCTGCTCGCGCAGGGGGGAGGGGCGAATTTCCAGTCCATCGTAATAGTGCTGCATGAGGCCTCCTTGGTCGGCTGATCCTGCTCAAGGTTAGTTCAAATGATCCCGGTAAAGGGGGGCCTGTGTCACAGCGCGGCCGTGGGGTAGACTGGGGCTCCTTCCCTCCACTTAAGGATGAGCACAATGATTGCGACGGGTCAGACCCTGCCTGCGGGCGAATTCACCTTCATCACCCCAGAGGGGAAACAGCAGCGGGATAGCCACAGCCTGTTTGCCGGCAAGCGGGTGGTGCTGTTTGCGGTGCCCGGCGCCTTTACCCCCACCTGTTCCAACGCCCATCTGCCGGGATACGTGGTGCTGGCGGACCAGTTCAAGGCCAAAGGGGTGGATGCCATCTGCTGCCTGTCGGTCAACGACGCCTTCGTGATGAAGGCGTGGCAGGATGCCCAGAACGCTGCTGCCATCACCATGCTGGCGGACGGTGACGGCAGCTGGACCCGGGCCCTGGGGCTGGCCAAGGAGACCGGCGCCTTTGGCGGCGTGCGCGCCCAGCGCTTTGCCCTCATCGCCAATGACGGCGTGGTGGAGCGGCTCTTCGTGGAGGCGCCGGGCAAGTTCGAGGTGTCGGATGCAGAGAGTCTGCTGGCGGCGCTGTGAAAGATTAATCGCCGTTTGATTTCATCTTGAAATAGCAAGGCGGCCCGTTACACTGTTGCCGCGTTTGGATGGAGCCAGGCAAGTTGCCTGGCTCTCGTGTTTGCCGTGGATGAGATAGAAAAATATGACCCTGGCTTTTGTTGCCCTGATTGCCGGACTGGCGTTGCTGGTCTGGAGTGCCGACAAGTTCGTGGACGGTGCCGCCGCCACCGCCCGTTATGCCGGTATGCCGCCGCTGCTCATCGGCATGGTGATCATCGGTTTTGGTACTTCGGCCCCTGAAATGGTGGTCTCCGCGCTGGCGGCCTCCCAGGGCAATCCCGGGCTGGCGCTCGGCAATGCCTATGGCTCCAACATCACCAATATCGCCCTTATTCTCGGCTTGACGGCCCTGATCAGCCCCATCGCCGTGGCTTCCCAGGTGGTGCGCAAGGAGATCCCCATCCTGCTCGGCATCACCCTGCTCTCCGGCGCCCTCTTGCTGGATGGTCGCCTGGATCGCACGGACGCCGCGATCCTCGGCGTGGTGTTCCTGGCGCTGATGGGCTGGTCTATCTGGGCCGGCATGCGCGGCAAGGGGGATGCGCTGGATGCGGAGACCGAGGAGAGCATCGACAGCGAGGGCATGTCCCTCAAGCTGGCCCTGTTCTGGCTGGTGGTCGGGCTGGTGCTGCTGATCGGTGCCTCCCGTCTGCTGGTGTGGGGGGCGGTGACCATAGCCCAGGGCTTTGGCATCAGCGATCTGGTGATTGGTCTCACCATAGTCGCCATCGGCACCTCGCTGCCGGAGCTGGCCTCCTCCCTCATTGCCATTCGCAAGAACGAGCATGATCTGGCTCTTGGCAACGTGCTCGGCTCCAACCTGTTCAACACCCTGGCGGTGGTGGGCATCGCGGCCGGCATTCACCCGCTGGACGTGGCACCTGAGGTGCTCTCCCGCGACTGGAGCCTGATGATGGGGTTGACCCTGTTGCTGCTGGTGATGTGCCTGGGCCGCAAGGGGCAGGGGCGCATCAACCGGCTGGAGGGGGGCGTGCTGCTCGCCTGTTTCGTCGCCTACACCGGCTGGCTGCTGACCAGCCAGTTTATCTGACGATTCGCCAGACCATAACAAGAAGGGGGAAGCATCGGCTTCCCCCTTCTTTTTTGGCGCAGGCCTGTCAGGCCACGGCAACCATCTTCTGCCCTTTCTGGCCGCTGTCCAGAATGAGGATGTTTGCCTTGGGGAAGAAGTTGAAGGTGGAGGCCGATGCCCAGGTATAGGCCCCCATCACCCGGCCCACCACCAGCTCGCCGATGGCCAGATCCGGCAGCATGATGCCGTCGCGGATCACGTCCACGCTGTCGCAGGTCGGGCCTGAGAGCACAGAGTTGTGCAGCTCGCCGCGAGCCAGCGGGGTGCTCACCGGGTAGGTGACGTGGTCATAGAGCTGGCCGTTGTAGCTGCCGTAGAGACCGTCATCCAGGTAGTACCAGATCTTGTCGCCGCGATGGGCCTTGCCCATCACGCTGGATACCGAGGTCATGGCCGGCGCGCTGATGAAGCGGCCCGGCTCGGCAATCTTCTGCACGGTAGCCGGCAGCTTGGCCAGCGCCTCGCGGATCGGCGCGCAGAAGCCGTCGATGTCGAACTCGCCGCCCTCATAATCCACCGGGAAGCCGCCGCCGATGTCCAGCACCCAGGGCTTGAGGCCGAGCTCCCAGGCCTGCTCCATGATCTCGCGGCAGGCGTCGATGGCCTGTACGTGGCGACGGGCATGGGGCACCTGGGAGCCGACGTGGAACGACAGCCCCATTACCTTGATCCCCTTGGCATGGGCCAGCTGCAGCAGGGGCAGCGCCTGCTCCGGAGTGCAGCCGAACTTCTTGGAGAGATCGACCTTGGTCTCGGGATTGGGGAAGCTCACCCGCAGTAGCAGTTTCACCTCGTCCTTGTAGGGGAGGAACTTCTCCAGCTCCAGCGGGTTGTCGTAGACAAACACGGTGCAGCCGTACTCCAGCGCATAGCGGATATCGCTGTCGCGCTTGATGGGATGGGTATGAATGCAGCGCCCCGGGCGGACACCCTGACTGCGCACCAGATCCACTTCGCCATTGGTGGCCAGATCGAAACAGGCCCCCTCTTCCTTCAAGACAGAGACCACTGCCTCGTGGGGCAGGGGCTTGAGTGCATAGTGCAATCGTACATCGGGCAGGGCGGCGGCCAGGGCCCGATACTGTTTGCGGACGGCTGCCTTGTCGAGCAGCAGCAGGGGGGAGCCGAATTGTTCAACCAGCTGACGGTAATCTTGTGCTACCAGGGTCTCGTTCATTCTCTTTTGGTCATCCTTAGGGGGCGTGATATGCCCAAGCCATATGCGATTGAACCGGCGACGGCCGGCTCAGGCGAGCGGTCCGGGGGGACCAACCAGGCACACTGCATAACCTCCTTGCAAAGTGCTTAGTTATGCGCGGGATTATCGGCTTATTGCGTTTGTGTGCAACCCTTTTGATTGGATATGTCGGCAAGTTTTTCTGGTCGAGACGAAAGATCATCTTGATATGGCCCATGTTTCGACTAGCGAGCGGCAGGCTGTACAGGCTACGTGGTCTAAGATATTGATAGTTAACGAACAAATAACATTTAGCCTCCGCCTGGCCGGGATCGAAAAAAATCGGCGGCGAGGGGGCGCGAGTGGGAGACAGCTCACACTTTTTGGATTACCATGCCCGCTTCCTAATCCAAACTAGTTCGGATGAAGGTAGCAGGAGAGCGATGGGCAACCATCCACCGAAGAAGTGAATCTTTCAGGTACCGGGCAACCGGTGTGGACTGCTACTGGACGATACTCTGGAGAGACCCGTTGAATCGGGCGCCGAAGGAGCAAGGCACCGTGATTGCATCGCAATCTGGCGCCGGAAACTCTCAGGCAAAAGGACAGAGGGGATGGGATGGTTGTACCTGAGCTTGAAACTGTTCACGGTCTGTAACGAGAGGTCGTCAGCAAGGTAAAGAGCAGCGCAGGAACCGGAGTGTATGTGAATACATGAGGCTTTCGAGCAGCGCATGAGCCTTGATCACGACCTCGCAGCAAGAGTGTGAACACGTTTTTTGCCTGCATCCGATCGCCTCTGGCCGATCGCGACACCTATGGGAAGATCATCCTTCTCCTCCTTAATTTCTGTTTCTTAAGGAGGATGCATGTCATCAATTCAATCGGCGCTCGCCGCCATCGATAGCTTTATCTGGGGGCCACCCCTGCTGATCCTGCTGGTCGGGACCGGCGTCTATCTCACCCTGCGTCTGGGTCTGCTTCAGGTCGTGCGTTTGCCGCTCGCCCTGCGACTGGTTTTTGGCCGCGATCAGGGTCAGGGCAAGCAGGGAGATGTCTCCAGCTTCGGCGCGCTCTGCACCGCCCTCTCCGCCACCATAGGCACCGGCAACATCGTCGGGGTCGCCACCGCCATCAAGCTGGGCGGCCCGGGCGCCCTGTTCTGGATGTGGATGGCCGCCCTGTTTGGCATGGCCACCAAGTACGCCGAGTGCCTGCTGGCGGTGAAATATCGCCAGCAGGACGCCAACGGCCAGATGGCGGGTGGCCCCATGTACTACCTGGAGAAGGGGCTCGGTTCCAAGGTGCTGGCCAAGCTGTTCGCCCTGTTCGGCATCGGCGTCGCCTTCTTCGGCATCGGCACCTTCCCCCAGGTCAACGCCATCAGTGACGCCATGAGCCTCTCCTTCTCGGTGCCCCGTGAAGTGACCGCCGTGCTGCTGACCCTGATCGTGGCACTGGTGACCCTGGGGGGGATCAAGTCCATCTCCAGCGTGTCGAGCAAGGTGGTGCCCTTCATGGCCATCTTCTACATCGTTGCCTGCCTCGGCGTGCTGGTGAGCAACGCCGCCGCCCTGCCGGATGCAGTGGCGCTGGTGCTGCAGAGCGCCTTCACCGGCCATGCGGCCACCGGCGGCTTCGTCGGCGCCGGCATCATGCTGGCAATCCAGTCCGGGGTGGCGCGCGGCGTCTTCTCCAACGAGTCGGGACTGGGTTCTGCCCCCATCGCTGCGGCGGCGGCCAAGACCGATTCGTGCGTGGAGCAGGGGCTGGTCTCCATGACCGGCACCTTCATCGACACCATCATCATCTGCACCATGACCGGTTTGACCCTGGTGGTGACCGGGGTGTGGAGCGGCGATGCGAGCGGCGCGGCCATGACCAGTCTGGCCTTTGCCCAGGGGCTCGATGCCCATGTCGGCCAGTATCTGGTGAGCATTGGCCTCCTGTTCTTCGCTTTTACCACCATCCTTGGCTGGAACTACTACGGCGAGCGCTGCACCGAGTATCTGTTCGGGGTGAAGGCGATCAAGCCCTACCGCCTGGTCTACCTGGTGCTGGTGGCGTGCGGCGCCTTCCTGCATCTGGACATGATTTGGCTCTTGGCCGACATCGTCAACGGCCTGATGGCGGTGCCCAACCTCATCGGCCTTATCGGCCTGCGCCACGTGGTGATTGCCGAGACCCGCGCCTACTTCAGTCGGGACAGCGATACGGAGTCCGAGCCCGAGCCACAGACGGCCTGATGCCACGACACTGCATTCAAACGAAAAGCCACGACCCGGGTCGTGGCTTTTTTTATGGGCGCTTTTATGAGGGGAGCAGGCTGCTGTGCCCGGCAGCAGGGCCTGTGCTCACTCCTGGGTCAGCAGCGCGGTGAGCCGGGCTTTCACCCTCTCCACCAGCTCGCCCTCGCGCCCTTGCCAGTTTATGGCTTGCGCGATGGTGGTGGAGGTGCCCGGGATAAAGCGCAGCTCGCCACCCGCCAGCTCGTAGAAGCGGCTCGCCATCCGGGTGCCTTCGTCCACGTCGCCGGCCACCAGCAGCATGGCCTGGGCCAGCACAGCGCCGTGGTGATCCTGACCCGGCGCCAGCCAGCGCTGGGCGGTGCCGGTCACCTTGCGACCCCCGATCACCAGATTGTACTGGCCGTCGCAAAACGAGCCGGGCACGAAGTCATAGCTGCCTGCGAGACCGTATTCCCCCAGCAGGGCGAGCAGCGGTGCCCCTAGCAGCCGGTAGTAGTGAGCGAGATCCGTGGTGGTGCGAGGCAGCATGAGCGACAGATTGAGGATGCCGGCGCCGTGGGGCACGGCGGTGCCGCCGCTGTCGCGCACGTGCACGGGCCAGCCCTCGGCGGCAAGCTGCTCGCAGGCGGCCTGGTAGCGGGGCAAGCGGGTGTCCTTGCGGGTGACGATGAGGCATTGGGGCGCCTGCCAGAGGTGGGCGCGGGGCTGGCGGTCATGGGCACACTCTCGCAGCCAGCGCTGCTCCTCGGTCAGGATCTGATCCGGGGTGTGGTTGCTGGGCAGGGAGGGAAGCAGGGTATAGGGCATGAAAGGCATCCTGAGCAGAGGCTGCCCAGCACACTACCCGTGGCGGCTGGCAAGGTAAAGCCCCGCATGGCGGGGCTTTGGTGCAAGGATGGCGGAGTGTCAGGCCTGTGCGGTGGCGCGCTTGGGCAGCAGCAGGTTCATGATGATGGCGGTGAGGCCGCCGGTGGCGACGCCGTAGGAGAGCACGCTCTTGGCCAGATCCGGCAGGTGCTGCAGCACTTCCGGCACCTGGGCGACCCCGAGGCCCATGGCCAGCGACACCGCCAGGATCATCAGGGCGCGGCGGTCGAGCTCCTCGCGGGAGATGATGCGCACGCCGGCGGCGGCGATGGTGCCGAACATGACGATGGTGGCGCCGCCCAGCACGGGTTCGGGGATCTGCTGTACCAGGCTCGCCACCGCCGGGAACAGGCCGAGCAGGGCCAGCATGGCGGCGATGAAGAGGCCAACGTGGCGGCTGGCCACCCCGGTCAGCTGGATGACGCCGTTGTTCTGGGCGAAGGTGGACATGGGGAAGGTGGAGAACACCGCCGCCAGCATGGAGTTGGCGCCATCGGCCAGCACGCCGCCCTTGATCCGCTCCATGTAGACGGGCCCTTCCAGCGGCTCGCCGGAGATGTCGGAGGTGGCGGTCATGTCGCCGATGGCCTCGAGCGCCGTCACCAC
The DNA here is from genome assembly GCF_027707805.1 of Aeromonas sp. QDB20. Lineage (NCBI taxonomy): Bacteria > Pseudomonadati > Pseudomonadota > Gammaproteobacteria > Aeromonadales > Aeromonadaceae > Aeromonas > Aeromonas sp. QDB20. The sequence continues at coordinate 243,422 of NZ_JAPCJC010000004.1, forward strand.
GAAGATGATGGCGAGCGGCACGAACAGCTGCCAGTCAAAGCCGAGCCCGTAGTGGAGCGGAACAGGCACCATCAGCAGCGGGCCGTCGAAGGTGGGGGCGTTGACCTTGCCCAGCAGCAGCGCCACCGTATAGCCCACCAGCATGGCGATCATGATGGCGGAGAGGCGCAACCAGGGATTGCGGCTGCGCTGCAGCAGCACGATGAGGCCGAGCACCAGCAGGGAGAGGAAGAGGTTGGTGTGGCTGGCGAAGCTGCCGTCCGACAGGGCGCCGTAGCCGCCCCCCATGCTGATGAGGCCCACCTTGATCAGGGTCAGGCCGATCAGCAGCACGACGATGCCGGTCACCAGCGGGGTGATGATCCGTTTGACCAGGTGCAGGAAGCGGCTCATCACCACGATGGTGAGGGCCGCCGCCAGCATGGTGCCGAACAGGGTGCCCAGCAGCGCCTCGGTGGGCATGGCCGCCTGCTTGAGGGCGAGGCCGGAGGCGATGATGGGGCCGAGGAAGTTGAAGCTGGTGCCCTGCACCGAGAGCAGGCCGGAACCGAGGGGGCCGAAGCGGCGGGTCTGGATGAAGGAGGCGATGCCGGACATGACCAGCGACATGGAGACGATATAGCGGGTGTCGGCGGCAGGGAGGCCGAGGGCATTGGCGATGATGAGGGGCGGGGTGATGATGGCGACAAACATGGCGAGCATATGCTGCAGGGCGGCGAACAGGGTCTGGGGCAGGGGCGGGACATCCTCTATGCCGTAGACCAGTTCGCTGTGGGCTCTTCTGGGTGGATGGGCCTCTCGGGTTGCGCGTACGGCGGCAGCCTGTTCCATAAATACCTCGAATGTGTGGGGGAGGGGGGAGAAAATTGGGCGCTATTTTAGTGATTGAGAACGGGCTGACCAGCGCTAATTCGGCTGGAAACGGCTTTATTTTCCCATGGGTTGAAACGTTTGCGCGCGGCGATTATGATCCGCCGGTTTGTGTGACGGCGCTCGCCCGTAAATGGCCCGGGTTGCATAGGATTTTGCCGCCGCACGGCGTAGAATGAGGCCTCTGTTGCGATTTGGAGGCTCTGGATGCTGAAGCTGTCGGAGTTCTGGAGTGCCCGTGCCCACTCCGAAGATTTTACCCTGACCCGCATGGGCTTTATGACGGTGCGTCTTCGGCTGCTCACCTGTCTGCTGATGGTGGGCCTGCCCGCCTGGGCGGTGGTGGACTGGCTGACCTTGCCTGCCGCCCAGTTCGATGAACTGTTTCAGGCCCGGATCTTCTGCCTGCTCGCCCTCTCCCCGCTCATCCCCTTCTCCTACCTCATCCATTTCAAACGCGAACGCATGAAGCTGGCGCTTGGCTACCTGATGGCGGTGATGATGCTCTTTTCCCTCATCTGCCTGCACAGCTTCGGCGCGGATCAGGAGCTTCAGGCGGGCTACATGGCCTTCCCCTACCTGCTCATCAGTCTGTTCGCCATCTTCCCCATTCCGCTCTCCCTCGGCCTGCAGCTGGCGGGGGGCATTCTGGTCACCATGCTGGCCGGCAACTGGCTGCTGGTGGGGCAGCCGCTCTGGAGTGTGCAGACCCTCAACCAGATCTGGCTGCTGGGGCTGTTTGCCCTGGCCAGCAGCTGGGTGCAGTGCGGCCAGCTCAACATGCTGCTGCAGCTCTATCGGGAGTCCACCACCGACGAGTTGACCGGCATGATGAACCGCCGCCTGCTGATGAAGCAGCTGGAGAAGGCGAGGATGAACATGGTACGCAAGCAGGTGCCGTTTGCGGTGCTGCTGCTGGATCTGGATCGCTTCAAGCGCATCAACGACACCTTCGGCCATCTGGCGGGGGATGCGGTGCTCAAGGAGGTGGCGGCGACCCTGGCGGAGCAGCTGGAGCCCGGCATGGTGCTGGGCCGCTACGGCGGCGAGGAGTTTGCCATCCTGCTGCCCGACTGCGCCGAGCTGGCCCAGGCCAAGCGGGTGGCCGAACGGCTGCGGGTGGCGGTGGAGGCGCGGCTGGTGAAGAGCCCCACCTCCGATGAGCTGCTGGAGGTGACGGTGAGTATCGGCCTGACCCTGGCCCTGCTCGGCGAAGGGGTGGAGGATCTGCTCAATCGGGCCGACGAGTGCCTCTACATGGCCAAGATGGCCGGGCGCAACTGCGTGGTGGGGGAGCCGGGTGGCAAGCCGGCACAGCCTGCCGCCATACAGACAGATGCCGCCTGAGGGCGGCATCTTGCTTGAGCGGGGTTGGGGGGGCTCAGCCCAGCTGGTACTTGCCGGAGAGCTGCTGGGCCAGCAGCTTGAACATGTTGAACACCGCCATGGTCTTGCCGGTCGGGGTACCATCTTCGGCCAGGAAGAACTCCCCCTTGAACACCAGGATCTCCCCCTTCTGCTCCACCGAATCGGCACGCATGCCGTGGATGAAGTCTTCGTGTTCCTTGATGATCTTGTTGGCCATCTCCAGCAGGGCAGTCTCGGTGATCAGCTCTTTTTGTGGTTGCATGCTCGTCTCCTTAAACGACTACTGGGCAGGGGGCATAAGGGTCGGCCCTGCCTCTGATTGAAGAGGGGGCCAGCATACTGCAAACGGGGATTTTCTGTCATTGATATGACCCCGCATTTTCCCGCTTTGCTCTCTTCCCTTATCCCAGCACCAGATTGCGCAGCCAGCGGCGCTGGCGGATGCGGCGCTGCACCAGCAGCATCTTGCTGAGCTCCTCCAGCAGGATCACCGCCACCACCCAGGAGAGGGACCAGCCGAGCAGGTTGACCGCCCCCCAGGCGAGCGGCAGGCCGATGCACCACATGCCGACGATGTCGATGAAGATGCTGTAGTTGACGTCCCCGCCTGAGCGCAGCACCCCGACGATGCCCACCATGTTGAACACCTTGAGCAGCATCCCCAGACACAGGATGGCGAGCACCTGGCCGGCCTCTGTCATCAGCTCGCCCGGCAGGTTGCCGACCCACTGCAGCAGGTGGGTCTGCAGCTGCCAGACCGCGATCCCTACCAGCAGGGCACCGATGGGGGCAAGCAGCAGGAAGAGCTGGGAGTGCTGCCAGGCGACCTCGTACTCCTCCGCCCCGAGCCGGTGGCCGAGCAAGGTGGAGCAGGCCACCGCCAACCCGAAGAAGAGGGAGATGAGGATGCTCTCCAGCGTGCCGAGGGTAGTCATGATGGCCAGCGAGTCGGTGCCAAGGTGGGCGTAAAGAAAGCCGTAGAGCAGCATGCCGAAGGCCCAGAGCCCGTCATGGAACAGGAGCGGCAGGGCGATCAGGGTGAAGCGCACCACCTCCTTGCGCTTGAAGGCGGCCAGCCAGTCTTGCTTACGCGGGATAAGACGGGATTCGATGCGCCACACATAGCACAGCAGCAGTGCAGTCTGCAGCAGCCGCGAAATCGTGGTACCCCATGCCGAGCCGGCCACCCCCATCGCCTCGAAGCCGAAATGACCGAAGATGAGGGCGTAGTTGAGGATGACGTTGGCGATGATGGCGATGATGCCGATGCGGGTGGGGGCGGCGGCATTGCCGACCGAGCGCAGCGCCGACTCCAGCGGCACCACCACGGCGGTGCAGAGGATGGTGGCGCCGGTGATCATCAAAAACTCGTCCGCCAGCTCGCGCAGCGCGGGCTCCTGGCTGGCAAAGCCGAGCACGCTGCCAGGTGAGAGCAGGTAGACGAGGGCAAACGGCAGGCTCACCGCCAGGGCGCCCACCAGCGCCAGCGCCAGCGAGCGGCGCACCCCGGCCATCTCGCCGCGACCGTAATATTGTGCCGCCAATACCGAGACCCCGCCCGAGAGCCCCGCTATCACCAGCAGATTGAAGAAGAAGACCCGGTTACCCAAGCCGACCGCCGCCACAGCCGTGGTGCCAAGCTGGCTCACCATCATGATGTCGATGAGACCGAGCAGGGAGAACATCATGGATTGCAGCGAGACCGGCAGGGCCAGCCGCCACAATCGGGTCATGAACTCACGATCGGTGATTTGTTTTAAAATCGCTTGCCAATAATTCATTTATGTTAACCGGGTAGCTAAAAAGCAAGGTTTGTCATGGGTATGATAGGGGGAGTGGCGGGTGGCTTCACTGTGAGCCTCTCTCGGCTTTCTTGTGCAAAACTATCCTGTTGAGGTGCTATGCCGTTTGTCAGCGAGTGTCTGGAAATCGCCCCGGCTTGCGAGGAGCGGATGCTGGGGCGAGAAGGGCTGCCACTGCTCGGCGAGGCGGGCATCTTCCTGACCGGGCTCTCGCACATCCGCGATCACTACCTGATCCGCCGTAACCGGCCTGAGTTCCACATCCTGATGGTGAGCCACGACGAGGGGGGCGCCCTGCTCACCGATGACGGCGAGCGGCCCATCCCGGCCGGTTCGCTCATCTTCTTGCCGGCGGCAGTGCCGGGCGGCCTCAAGCTGGTGGGGGCGCAGTGGCGCACCAGCTGGATCCTGCTGGATGACGTGCCGCGCTGGCAGCACCTGCACCGGCTCGGTCACCGCATCTGGCAGGGGGAGGAGGGGGAGCCGCTCTATCATCTGCTTAGCCTGATGCAGGGGGAGGGGGTGCGTTCACCGCTGCAGCCCCAGCTGCTGAGCCTGCTGCTGGCGCTCCTGGAGCGTACCCTGCAGGGGGAGGTGCGCGGCACCCCCGAGCTCCGGTTACAGGCGTTGTTTCGACGGGTGGAGGCACGCCTCGACGAGCCCTGGAGCGTGGCCTTGCTGGCCGACCAGATGGCCTGCTCGGTGCCCCACCTGCACCGGCTCTGCCGGCAGGTGTTCGGCATGAGCCCCATGGCCTGGCTAACCGAGCTTCGTATGAACAAGGCGCGCCAGCTGCTGCTCTATACCAACTGGCCGCTGGGCGAGCTGGCCGGCCGGGTCGGTTACAGCGACGGCGCCAACTTTGCCAACCGCTTTCGCCGGCTCACTGGTCTGACCCCTGGCGCCTTTCGTCGCCTGGGTCGCAAACCTTTTGCAACGGATGTGCAAACTCTTTGAAATTAACGGCGCAAGCCCATAGGATCGGCGGACTCCTTCGTCCAGGTCATCGTTTAGGTACCCGATCCATGTTTGAAGATAATAACCAGAAACGTCCCCTCTACATTCCCTATGCCGGTCCGGCCCTGCTGGAGACCCCGCTGCTCAACAAGGGCAGCGCCTTCACCAGCGAAGAGCGCAGCAACTTCAACCTCGAAGGCCTGCTGCCCCAGAATATCGAGACCATCGAAGAGCAGGCCGAGCGGGCCTACCGTCAGTTCATGGCGTTTGGCAACGACATGGATAAGCACATCTACCTGCGCAACATCCAGGACACCAACGAGACGCTCTTCTACCGGCTGCTGACCAACCACCTGACCGAGATGCTGCCGGTCATCTACACCCCGACGGTCGGCAAGGCGTGCGAGGAGTTCTCCAACATCTATCGCCGCGCCCGCGGCCTGTTCATCTCCTATCCGGACAAGGACAGGATCGATGACATGCTGCAAAACGCCACCAAGCAGAACGTCAAGGTGATCGTGGTCACCGACGGCGAGCGGATCCTGGGTCTGGGTGACCAAGGCATCGGCGGCATGGGCATTCCCATCGGCAAGCTGTCGCTCTACACCGCCTGCGGTGGCATCTCGCCAGCTTATTGCCTGCCGGTGGTGCTGGACGTGGGCACCAACAACCAGCAGCTGCTGAACGACCCCTTCTACATGGGCTGGCGCAATCCGCGCATCTCGGGCGAAGAGTATGCCGAGTTCGTCGACGCCTTCATTCAGGCGGTCAAGCGCCGCTGGCCCGACATCCTGCTGCAGTTCGAGGATTTCGCCCAGAACAACGCCATGCCGCTGCTCAATCGCTACAAGAACGAGCTCTGCTGCTTCAACGATGACATTCAGGGCACCGCCGCTGTGACCCTCGGCAGCCTCATCGCCGCCTGCAAGGCCTCCGGCGCCAAGCTCTCCGAGAAGCGGGTCGCCTTCCTCGGCGCGGGCAGCGCCGGTTGCGGCATCGCCGAACAGATAGTGGCGCAGATGAAAGCCGAGGGGCTGACCGATGCCCAGGCGCGCAGCCGGGTCTTCATGGTGGACAGATTCGGTCTCATCACCGACAAGATCCCCAACCAGCTCGACTTCCAGCGCCGCCTCTCCCAGCCGGTGGAGCGCATCGCCGACTGGCCGGTGGGGGACAACATCTCCCTGCTGGAGGTGATGGAGCACGGCCGCCCTGACATCCTGATCGGGGTCTCCGGCCAGCCGGGGCTGTTCACCGAAGAGGTGGTCAAGACCATGCACAAGCACTGTGCCCGTCCCATCATCTTCCCGCTCTCCAACCCCACCTCCCGGGTGGAAGCCACCCCGGCCGACCTCATCCGTTGGACTGACGGTCAGGCGCTGGTGGCCACCGGCAGCCCGTTTGCACCGGTGGAGTACAAGGGCAAGCGCTACGCCATAGCCCAGTGCAACAACTCCTTCATCTTCCCGGGGATAGGCCTTGGCGTGATCGCCGCCGGTGCCACCCGGGTGACCGATGCCATGCTGATGTCGGCCAGCCGCGCGCTCGCCGAGTGCTCACCGCTGGTGAAGGGGGAGGAGGGCTCCTTGCTGCCGGATCTGGCGGACATTCATGAGGTTTCCCGCTACATCGCCAAGATGGTGGCCAAGACCGCCATGCTGCAGGGCAAGGCGGTGCAGACTCCGGACGAGGTGATCGATCAGGCCATCGAGGCGAACTTCTGGCGCCCAGAGTACCGCCGTTATCGCCGCACCTCCTTCTGATCCTGCGCAAAGGCGCAAAGCAAAAGGGATGCCTCGGCATCCCTTTTTTGTGCATGGCGTGGCGGGCGCGCTGGCCGGCGCGCTGTCATCTGCACCTGGTCACACGTCCGGTCCTCTGTTCGGCCGGGTTCACTGCTCTGCTGGCATCTCCGGCGCGGCGGGCTCGGCGCTCCCCTGGGTACCGGTGACCCGCACTTCCACCCGGCGATCCGGGGCCAGGCAGTCGATGAGGGCGGCTTTGGCCTTGATGGCATCACACTGGCTGCCGGTGACCGGATTGCTCTCGCCATTGCCCTGGATGCTCACCTTGTCGGCGGGCAGCCCCTTGCCGATCAGGAAGTTGGCGACCGTGCTGGCGCGGGCCTCCGACAGCCTCTGGTTGTTGGCATCCGACCCGATGCGGTCGGTGTAACCCATCACCACGGCACTGCCATCCTTGGGCTGGACGTCGACGATCTGCTGGTAGAGCGAGTCGAGTGCCTGCATCCCCTCCGGCTTGAGATCCGCCTTGCCGAACGCAAACAGCACGTCCGAGCTCAGGTTGAAGGTCTGGTCTACCGGCTCGGGGGCGGGCGGTGGCGGGGGAACGACCATGGGCGCTGGGGCCGGCTCTACCGGTTTGCTGCGGTTGGGGTGGATCACCAGCTCCAGGGTGGCGGTGCTGATGTCGCTGACCCAGCGCTGGGTACCGCTGCCCACCTTGTCGTTGTCAGGATCGTCGCCGACCCGGACCAGATAGCGGTAGCGGGCCTGGATGTCGACCCAGTCGTGCAGCTTGGCGGTGAGGCCGAGACCGGCCAGCGGAGCCAGGTTGTTGTCACCGCCGTTGACGGACTTGACGTGGTAGAGGTAACCGCCCCCCTCGGCGAACACCGAGAAGATATCCCCCAGCGGCAGCCGCCCAATCACCGACAGGGTGGCGCCCTGGCTGCTGAAGTCATTGCCCTGCACATCCCAGTTGCCGGTCGACAGGTAACCCAGCTCACCCCCCAGGTTCTCGGTGAAGTTGTAGCCGCCGAACAGGGAGAGCGCGGTGGCGTCCTTGCTCGCATCCTTGCCAAAGTCACCCAGATCGTGAGCGATGGCCCAGCCGCCACCCACCCCGGCGTACCAGTCGTTGTCCGGCGCCGCCTGGGCACCCGTGGCCGCCAATGCCAATGCAATCCAAACCGGTTTTACTTTTATGTTCATCGCGTATCCTCGTCGATGCTGGTGTAGTAGGGCGCAAGCCCTGTTGAGTACAACCACCACTATTTATAGGTGATGCAGAGCGTTTAACCAGCTGACGGGGCAGGTTGGCAGGAAATGTGCACAGAAATGCGCACAAAAGCGGACTAGGATGGCGGGCCTGGCGAGGGGAATAAAAAGGAGGCCTGATGGCCTCCTTCATGGTCAGCGGGCTGACGACTTACTGTTGAACTTGCTGTACACCGGTGACGCGCACTTCAACGCGACGATCCGGCGCCAGGCAGGAGATCAGCTGAGCCTTGGCCTTGATGCCGTTGCACTGGGTACCGGTGACCGGGTTGGCCTTGCCTTGACCCTCGATGGAGACCTTGCCAGCCGGCAGACCCTTGCCGACCAGGAAGTCGGCCACGGTGCGGGCACGGGCTTCGGACAGCTTCAGGTTGTAGGCTTCGGAGCCGATGCGGTCGGTGTAACCGACGACCACGGCGCTGCCATCTTTGGGTTGTACGTCGACGATCTGCTGATACAGGGTGTTCAGGGCGGCCACACCTTCCGGCTTCAGAGTGGATTTGCCGAAGGCAAACAGCACGTCCGAGCTCAGAGAGAAGTTCTTGTCGACCATCACCGGCTCAGGAACGGGCTCGGGTGCCGGGGCGGGCACAGGGGCCACATAGGTGGTGCGGTTCGGGTGCATCACCAGCTCCAGGGTGGCCACGCTCATGTCGGTTTCCCAGGTCTTCTGCTCGTCACCCAGGTTCCACATGTAGCGGTAGCGGGCTTGCAGATCGAGCAGGTCGGAGAGCTTGGCGGTCACGCCCAGACCGGCCAGCGGGGCTGTGCCGTTGTCGCTGCTGCCGTTGCCGTTGACGTGGTTGAAGTAGGCACCGCCTTCTGCAAACACGGAGAAGATGTCGCCGAGCGGCAGACGGGCCAGACCGGACAGGGTCGCGCCCTGGGTCTTGAAGTCAACGCCGTCAACGCCGCCTTTGCCGGCATAGAGGTAACCCAGCTCGGCGCCGAAGTTCTCGTTGAAGTTGTAGCCGCCGAACAGGGAGAGCGCGGTGGCGTCCTTGTCTGCGTCTTTGCCGAAGTCGTCCAGATCGTGACCATAAGCCCAACCTGCGCCCATACCTGTGTACCAGTCGTTGGAGGCTTGAGCTGTGGTGGTGCCCATGGCTGCGATGGCCAGAGCAATCAGGGTGGGTGCCATTTTCATTTTCATCGTTTTATCCTCGTTGAGTTTGCCGTGCTAGGGCGTACTGCGCACTCTTTCAGTTATACCGGCCGCAGATGACAGTCTCACTGCGACCTCCATGGTGAACCACGGTTGGTCTGAATGAAAAAAGAGATGGTTCCTGGATACTCACGAAGCCTTGGCTTCATGGACAACTAACCGGGCCGAATGCACTTTTAATAGTTCATCCAATACCTTACAAGCGGGTTTACTGTATTCTTTTGACTCGCACGGATCAAGTTTCTGTACAGATATCCAGCACTGGCGCGGCGCTGCGGTGATTATGGAGAAGGAAGCCGGGGGAAACGATTTGACAGGAAGTGACGCTGGTTGCTGTGTTTTTGCTCAAAAACAGGCGGCGGGCAAACAAAAGGGGATGCCGTGGCATCCCCTTTTCGCATTATCTGAACTAAGTCAGATTACTTCTGAACTTCTTGTACGCCAGATACGCGAACTTCTACGCGACGGTCCGGAGCCAGGCAGGAGATCAGCTGAGCTTTGGCTTTCACGCCGTTGCACTTGGTGCCGGTAACCGGGTTGGCTTCGCCGCGGCCTTCGATGGCAACCTTGCTGGCAGCCATACCCTTGCTGACCAGGAAGTTGGCAACGGTGCGGGCACGGGCTTCAGACAGCTTCTGGTTGTAGGCGTCGGAACCGATACGGTCGGTGTAACCAACGACAACAGCGTTGCCATCTTTCGGCTGGAACTCAACGATCTGCTGGTACAGAGCGTTCAGGGCAGCAACGCCTTCCGGCTTCAGGCTGTCTTTGCCGAAGGCGAACAGCACGTCGGAGTTCAGGGCGAAGTTCTTCTCAACTACCTGCGGAGCCGGGGCCGGGGCTTCTTCAACAACCGGAGCCGGAGCCGGAGCTACGTAGGAAGTACGGAACGGGTGGTATACGGCTTCCAGGGTCGCAACGCTCTGGTTGGACTTGTAGCGTACGTCGTCCGGGGCGTCGCCTGCGTGCAGGTCGGCCACGTCCCACATGTAGCGGTAGCGAGCTTGCAGATCCAGCGCGTCGTTGACCTTGTAGGTCACGCCCAGGCCAGCCAGCGGGGATACTTTGGTGTCGCTGGTGCCCAGACCGTCGGTGTGAGCCCAGTAGGCGCCGCCTTCAGCGAAAGCAGAGAAGTCGCCGCCCAGCGGCAGACGAGCGATACCGGACAGGGTGGCACCCTGGTTCTCGTAACGCAGACCGTCGGTGTTGCCGCGGCCAGCGTACTGGTAGCCGAATTCGGTACCGAAGTTTTCGGTGAAGTTGTAACCGACGAAGGCGTTGGCAGCAGCAGCGTCTTCAGTACCAGCGTAACCGCCACCACCGATCTTGTTCAGACCGTTGAAGTGGGCAGCACCGGCACCGGCACCGAAGTAGATGTCGTCAGCGGCGTGAGCGGCAGTTGCACCCATGGCAGCCATGGCGATGGCGATCAGGGAAGGAGCCATTTTCATCATAAAAAAATCCTCGTTGAGATGGCACGTTGTTCACGTGCTTCGCACTTTTTAATTTATGTAAGCTGCAGGCTCTGCCGAACAACAGCGTTGAGTCTGGCAGGGATCCCGGTTCCTTCCGGGAGGCTCGCATTCCTGGTGCACTAGCGAGCGGGGGACATTGCAAAAACAATGGTTCACCCCTTCACGAACAGCCGGTGTCATTCCGATGACGTGGCGCACTCTATGCCTAATTCAAAACATGATCAAGCTCACACATAATCCATATGGCAGATTGTGTCGTGTGGGTAACTGGCTGTTTATCCAGATTAATTAGTGATCCAAATAGGATCTGTGCAGTCTCTTTTCGAGTTTCATATAGGCCTGAACCCAGTCAGATTGCGCCATGGCGGGAGATTCCCTCGCCTGGAACACCGCCAGATAATCGGCCTCGGTTGCTTCGCACAGTAAGGGTGTAAAACTGACCAAAAAATGCCGGGCCAGGTAGGGATCCAGGGGCCAGATATTGAGGATGGCCCGGGCCACAGGCTGTACTGCAGCTGAACAGCAAAAGTGGCGGTGGCCCGCCTCGAGCCAGTCGGCCATCTCGGCAAGCGCGCTGGTGGGGACCAGACCGCCATCCCCTCTTGTGCTGGCCAGTGTCAGCTGCTGGCCATTGCCAAGCAGCAGGGTTCCCGCTTCCTGCATGACACCATCGTGGCTGCGCAGGGAAAGTCCGGCAACGGGCTGGTCGAGAAACAGGCTGCTCTTGTCATCCAGCGCAGCCAAAACTGCTGCCGCCTGATCGTGCAGGGCGGCGGGCAACCAGAAGGCTTCGGCGCGTGTCTGCTGGCCCTGCTGCAATTGGCGACTGAGTTCTGCGGGGGAGGATACCGGGTGTAAACAGGAGATTATGCCGGGAAGTGCCATGGGTTCTTACTCTTAAGGGATAGCCCGCGGATTATACGAGTAATTCCTGTGGCAACAATAAAGGTTTCTTTTCGAGACTGTTTACCTGAGGCGGTTGAGCGATTACCATCCCCGATGTTTGCAAGGGTTGTCGTCGAAAGACGCTGATTAAAGATAGAGACTCGACCATAACGAGTCCGTTCAAAACTGATACACTTGACTACGAGTCGTCGCGAAAAATAAAGGTGGAGTCAATCCGCCGTACGGAGTATGGAACAATATGAATTCAAATATCGTAACTGTTGGTAAGAAGATCCGTCAGATCCGTGAAGCAGTCGGCCTGAGCCGTCCCAAGTTTGCTGATCTGCTGGGCGTTCCCCCGACCACCCTGAAGAACTATGAGCTGGGTTATCGTGAAGTTGGTGGCGCCTTCCTGGTGGCCCTGGCTCACCACCCGGAACTGCACAAGTTCACCCTCTGGCTGCTGGCTGACAAGAAAGTCGCCGAGATTGGCCAGATCGGCCCGGACGATATTGCCAAGGCTTGAGATGATTGAGCCCTGACAAAAATGCCGCCCTCGAGGCGGCATTTTTTATCCATCATATATCCAATTAATTTAATTAAATTTGGCTAATTGTGCTCTCACCAAGGCTTTTCACGAAAATACCTTGGCAAGCCGAATCAATCCTCAGAAAATTCCGACCGCTAAAATTAGCAGTACCCCTCGCATGATGCGCACAGTGAGACAAGCATGAGTCAAATCACTCCCAAGGCCAGAGATGGCTTTACCAGCAAATTCGGCGTCCTTGCCGCCACCCTGGGCTCAGCCGTCGGGCTGGGAAATATCTGGAAGTTTCCCTACCTGACGGGCGAAAACGGCGGTGCCGGTTTCCTGCTGGTCTATGTCATCGCCACCCTGCTGGTCGGCCTGCCGGTGATGATCTCGGAGATCATGCTGGGCCGCAGAGGCAAGTCCGACGCCGTCACCACCCTCAGCAAGCTGGCCCCCAAGGGGCAGCCCTGGTGGTTGATCGCCCTGATGGGGGTGCTGGCAGCCTTCCTTATCATGTCCTTCTACTCCGAAGTGGCGGCCTGGGTCTTTGCCTACATCTTCAAGGCCGTTGACGGCTCCATCCTGTCGACTGATCCCAAGGTGACCGGAGCGGCCTTCGGGGCGCTGATAAGCGACCCGCTGCAGAGCCTGCTCTGGCAGTGGCTGGTGCTGATCCTGATGGGCGGCATCCTGCTGATGGGGGTCTCCAAGGGGATCGAGGCGGTCACCAAGAAGCTGATGCCGGTGCTCTTCATCCTGCTGCTGGTCATCGGCATCCGCAGCCTGACCCTGCCCGGTGCCAGCCAGGGGCTGCACTTTCTGTTCTCGCCGGATCTCTCCAAGATCACCGCCGGGGTGGTGCTGACCGCTATGGGGCTCGCCTTCTTCAAACTCTCCATCGGCATGGGCTGCATGATGACCTATGGCAGCTACTTTCGGGATGATCAGAATATCCCGCTGACCACCTTCCGGGTGATGTGCGCCGATCTGTTCGTCTCCATGCTGGCCGGCATCGCCATCTTCCCGGCGGTATTCGCCTTCGGCTTTGAGCCCACCGCCGGCCCCTCCCTGCTGTTCATCACCATTCCGGCGGTGTTTGCCAGCATTCCGTTTGGTCATCTGTTCATGGTGCTGTTCTTCGTGCTCTCCGCCATCGCCGCCACCGGTGCCATGCTCTCCATCCTGGAAGTGCCGGTCTCGGTGGTCTCCGAACGATTCCACATGAGCCGCCCCAAGGCAACCCTGCTCAACCTGCTGGTGCTGGGGGCGGTGGGCTCCACCTGCGCGCTCTCCAACAGTTCGCTGGCGGAGGTACAGATCGCCGGCAAGACCTTCTTCGACCTGTTCGATTTCGTCTCCTCCAACGTATTGATGCCCCTTGGCGGCATCTTCCTCTGCCTGTTCGTGGGCTGGGTGTGGGGTTTCGAGCGGATGAAGGAGGCGCTGACCAACGGTGGCGAGCTGGAGTTGGCCATCCTCAAGCCGCTGTTCTTCATCATCCGTTACGTGTCGCCGCTGTTGATCCTGATCGTGATGCTCAAGGGATTGGGGCTGTTCTAGACCAGCCGTTTCCACAGTAAAAGAGCGCCGCAAGGCGCTCTTTTTATTGGTGATGCGGATCCGGTGAACCGTGCTAGATGAGGCCTAAGCGGGATAACTCTTCCTTGAGCTGATCGGCGTTGCGCTCGACGCAGGCTTCGCCTTCGTTGATGGCATCGCTGGCGCGGTGGAAATCCATGATGGAGAAGCTGCCAAGGCGCGGGCAGAGCTGGATCTCGGGCGGGTCGCCAGCCATCCGTGCCCGGGTGATGCGCTCCTGCATGATGTTGATGGAGCCGGTCATCACGCTCCACATGCCGGGTGTGTTGGGGCTGTCGCCCCGGTTGAACCACTGGCTGAAGCGGTTGCCGCCACTGGGTTCGTCCGGTTCATCGGTCCAGGGTTGGTGCATGTCGGCGTTGAGGTTGACGGCGATCACCACCTCGGCCCCCATGGCGCGGGCCAGCGAGATGGGCACCGGGTTGACCACGGCGCCGTCCACCAGCCAGCGATCGTCGACCCGGGTCGGGGTCAGGATGCCGGGCATGCCGCAGGAGGCGCGCACGCACTGGCGCAGCGGCCCCTGCTGCAGCCAGATCTCGCGACCGGTGTCGAGCTCGGTGGCGACACAGGCGAAGGGGAGCGGCAGGCTCTCGATGGCGGGATCCCCTAAGTGGTTGGCGGCGATGCCGAACACCTTTTCACCGCGAAACAGGCCGCCGGAGAGGGCCGGATCGAGCAGGCTGACCACCTGCAAGCGGCTGAAGCCGCGTACCCAGCTCTCCAGCTTGTCCAGTTCACCGGCGGCATAGGCGGCGCCGACAAAGCTGCCGATGGAGCATCCCGCCACCAGATCCGGTTTGACACCGAGCCGCTCCAGCGCCCGTATGATGCCGATATGTGCCCATCCACGGGCCGCGCCGCTGCCAAGAGCCAGTCCCACACGGGGTTTTCGTGCCACTTTGTCTCTCCGAACATGAGTGAGGGGATCAGCTTACCCGCAGTTGCCGGCGCCGTCATCCTGCCAGGGTTCACTGCGATTGCGCCCGTTGGCCTTGGCCTGGTAGAGCGCCACGTCGGCCCGCCTGATGACCTCCTGCAGCGGCGTCTCGGCGCTGCCGTGGTGATAGCCGAGGCTGATGGTGACAGCCAGCGCTGGCGCCAGCTCCTGCCAGGGGTGACTGGCGATGTGCTGGCGCAACCGCTCGGCCAGCTGGTCGAGTGGTTCGCCCCCTTTGGCCGCCAGCAGCAGAAACTCCTCGCCGCCCCAGCGGATCAGGGCATCTTCCCGCCGCAGCTGTTGCTGGCACAGGCGCACCAGCTGGATCAGTACCTGATCGCCCACCTCGTGGCCAAAGCGGTCGTTGACCTGCTTGAAGTGATCGCAGTCGAACATGATCACCCCGACGCTGCCCCTGCGCTGTTGATGGCGGCGCTCGAACTCGTCGAAGTAATGGCGGTTGAAGGCGCCGGTCAGGGCGTCGTGGTTGGAGAGGTAGTCCAGCTGCCGGTTCAGGCGGCGGGACTTGAGGTTGGCGAGCACGGCCCAGGCCATAAAGAAGAGGGCGATCAGGGTTGGTGCGGACTGACTGAGCAGGGCCCACAGCAGGGAAGGCAGGGGAACGCGATGGAGCAGGATTAGCTCGGTGTCAGGAATGGCGTGCTGGAACTGAAACGCTCCCTGGTGCCAGCGATAGCCAGCCTGCGTCGCCATCGGCTTTGGGCGCAGACCTGCCTCCTTCACGCTGCTGGCCAGGATCTGTTGATGCTGGTTGACCAGAAACAGGGTGCCCATCTCGGGGGTGGACTCTCGCAGCAGCTGTTCCAGCCGGGAGAGCAGCACGTCGATGCTGATGACCCCCACCAGCACCTGATCCTTCACGATGGGCTGTGACAGGGTGATCATCTGCCCCGCCCCGGCAAAGTCCTCGTAGGGGCGCGAGACAGTGGCGCGCAGGCTCTTCTCTTTCTGTTTCAAGGCGTCCTGCCAGTAGGACTTGAGATAGATGCTGCGCTGAAAATGGAACTGGCTGGAGGGAACCCAGGGGTAGAGGTAGAGGAAGTTATCGACCCCGGTGAAGTAGATCCAGCCGACCTTGTCCCCCAGCAGCTTGCTGGCGGTGGAGAGCAGGGGGGAGAGGCTCAGTGCCAGGTGCAGTCTGGCGGCCCGCTCGCTGCCGGGGGCTGGCAGTGATCCCAGCCCGGTCAGGTTGCCGCTCAGCCCCTTGGGCAGGTCGGCGGGCACCCGATCCAGCGCAAAACCCTGGTCGCCATTCTCCCGCAGGGCGCCGTAGAGCTGGAGAGTGAGGGCGGATTGCGGGTTGCTGCGCAGCCGCTCTTCTGCCTGACCGCGCATGGCCTCGAGAAAGGTTTCCATCTGTTGAAACTGGGATTTCAGGCGGGAGGCGGTGCTGAGGGTGTCGCTCTGATAATGGTCGGTGACCTGGGTCAGGGTCAGCTTGAGAGTGATGGCAAGCAGCAGGGCGACGAAGGCGCAGAGCAGCCATTGCAGGCGATAGGTAACAAAATGGGGTCTGGGTTCTGGCATAGGCGTTAGGCGGGATCCGGACAGGTTCGGAGCATCAGTTTAGGGCACAATCGTGAAGCCCGTCTTCTGCTACTGCTATTTCAATCAAATATCGCCGTTTCTGTTACGTTTTGTCACATTTATACATAGTCACGGCATAGTCAGGGGGTAACATGGTGACCATCATTGATGAAGTGCCCTCTTTTCTCTTAATTTCATGGATTGCTTGATGAAAATGCGTACTTGGCTGGTGCTTGCCTGCCTCTCTCTGCTGATTTCCGCCGGCTGGTATTACCGCCACTCTGCCCCTGCCGGCAAACCCCAGCCACGTCAGGTCAACATCCGGGCGCAGACGGTCAGCCAGAGCCTGGCCGAGCCCTCCATCAAGCTGGTGAGCAAGCTGGCCGCCAATCGCTCCGTGGTGATCAGCCCCGAAGTGACCGGCCGCATCGTTAAAATTGCGGTGCGCTCCGGCCAGCAGGTCAAGCAGGGGGACGTGCTGATCGCCCTCGACGCCGGCAAGCAGCAGGCGGAGCTGGCCGAGCAGAGCGCCAGCGTGCGCGACGAGACCCGCAAGCTGCGGGACATGCGCCGGCTGGTGGCGCGCGGTGCCATCACCACCTCCGAGCTGGAAGGGCAGGAGGCCACGGTTGCCCAGGCTCAGGCCCGCGCCGATGCCGCCAAGTACGAGCTCTCCCTGCGCACCCTACTGGCGCCGTTCGACGGTTCGGTCAGCCTCATCGATCTGAGCGAAGGGGCCCTGGTCAA
This sequence comes from Aeromonas sp. QDB20, assembly GCF_027707805.1. Taxonomy (NCBI): domain Bacteria; kingdom Pseudomonadati; phylum Pseudomonadota; class Gammaproteobacteria; order Aeromonadales; family Aeromonadaceae; genus Aeromonas; species Aeromonas sp. QDB20. The sequence continues at coordinate 260,330 of NZ_JAPCJC010000004.1, forward strand.
CAGCGGCGATACCCTGCTCCACCTGGACGAGCTGGCCAAGCTGCGGCTCGATCTGGCGGTGCCCGAGCGCTACCTCTCCCTGCTGCGCCCCGGCATGGCGGTGACGGCGACCAGTTCGGCCTGGCCTGACCAATCTTTTCGCGGCGTGCTGGAGACGCTGGACAGCCGCGTCTCCAACGATACCCAGAACATCAAGGCGCGGGTGATCATCCCCAATCCTGACGGTCAGCTGCGCCCCGGCATGCTGCTCAACGTCGAGCTCTCCCTGCCGCCGCAGAAGATGACCCTGATCCCGGCCCAGTCGGTGGAGTATGCCGGCGAGCAGCGCTTCGTCTATCGTCTCGAACCCAATGGCAAGGTCAAACGGGTACCGGTGGTGCTGGGGGATACCCATGGCGAAGAGGTGTGGGTGACCGAAGGGCTCAAGGTGGGCGATCGCATCGTGGTCGAGGGGCTGGTCAACCTGCGTGACGGCGTCAGCGTGCACGATCTGGCGGAGGTCAAAGGCTGATGTGGCTCTCCGATATTTCCGTGCGCCGCCCGCTGGTGGCGGTGGTGCTGAGCGCGCTGCTCACCGTGTTCGGTCTGGTGGCGTTTTCCAAGCTGACAGTGCGGGAGATGCCGGACGTGCAGACGCCGTCCGTCTCCATCACCACCATGTACGAGGGGGCCGCCCCCGCCGTCATGGAGAGCCAGGTCACCAAGCCCATCGAGGATCAGCTCTCCGGCATCAGCGGCATCAAGAACATCAACTCGGTGACCCGCAAGGGGCGCTCTGTCATCACGGTGGAGTTCAAGCTCGGCTGGAACATGGTGGAGGGGATCTCCGATGTGCGCGACGCCATCTCCCGCGCCCGTCCCAAGCTGCCGGACGAGGTGGATGAGCCCCTGGTCACCAAGGACAACGGCAACGGCGACGTGGCGGTCTGGCTCAACTTCAGCAGCACCCAGATGGACCGCACCGCCATGACCGACTACGCCAACCGGGTACTGGTGGATCCCTTGAGCCTGGTGGACGGGGTGAGCGAGGTGTCGCTCTCCGGCGATCTGACCCAGGTGATGTACGTGCGGCTGCGCCCATCCGACATGGCGGCGCGCGGCGTCACGGTGGCGGATGTGCAGGACGCCCTCAAGCGCGAGAACATCGAGCTGCCGGGCGGCGAGATCCGTAACAACAGTATGACCATGGCGGTGCAGATCGCCCGGCTCTATCACACCGCCGCCGATTTCCAGGCGCTGCAGGTGCGTACCGCCGCCAACGGCCAGAGCATCTACCTGGCTGACATCGCCGATGTGGAGGTGGGGGCCAAGAACGAAGACAGCGCCTACCAGCGCAACGGCCGTGAGAGCTTGGGGATCGGTATCGTCGCCCAGTCCACCGCCAACCCGCTGGCGGTGGCGCAGGGGGTCGAGAAGAAGATGGCCGAGATGCAGCGCTTCCTGCCGGAGGGGGCGACCCTGGAGGTCGACTACGACTCCACCATCTTCATCAAGCAGGCCATCGACGAGGTGTACGAGACCTTGGCCATCTGCGCCGTGCTGGTGGTGGCCGTGCTCTACCTGTTCCTGGGGCAGGGGCGCACCACCCTCATTCCGGCCATCACGGTGCCGGTGTCGCTTATCTCGGCCTTTATCGGCGCCTGGTATCTGGGCTTTTCCATCAACCTCATCACCTTGCTGGCGCTTATTCTCGCCATCGGTCTGGTGGTGGATGACGCCATCGTGGTGGTGGAGAACATTCACCACCATCTGCAGCGCGGCGAGCCGCCCCTGCTGGCCGCCTGGCACGGCACCCGCGAGGTGGGCTTTGCGGTGATCGCCACCACCGCCGTGCTGGTGATGGTGTTCGTGCCCATCGCCTTCATGGATGGCATGGTGGGGCGGCTCTTTACCGAGTTCGCCATCCTGCTGTCCCTGGCGGTGCTCTTCTCGTCGCTGATCGCGCTCACCCTGACCCCGGCCATGGGCTCCTGGCTGATGCGCTCGGTGGATAGACCCAACCGGCTGACGGCGGCACTCGATCGTGGCCTCGGCTGGGTGGAGAAGCACTATCGCACTCTGCTTGGCGCCGTGCTGCATCACTCGCGCTGGACCCCGCTGGTGCTGGTGCTCTGCCTTGGCGGCATCGGCGCCCTGTTTGCCCAGCTGCCCACCAGCCTGACCCCGACCGAGGATCGGGGCGTGCTCTACGTGTTCGTCAAGGGGGCCGAGGGCACCAGCATCGAGCGGATGAAGCGCAACATGCAGCAGGTGGAGGCGGCCATCATGCCGCTGCTCGGCAAGGGGGTGGTGCAGGCCATGAGCTTCAGTACCCCGGCCTTCGGCCGCGGCGGCGATCAGACCGGCATGGCCATCATCCAGCTCACCGACTGGGCCGAGCGGGATGAGACCGCCACCGAGTTTGCCAAGTCCCTGAGCGGGCGGCTGGCCGGCATTCCGGACGTGATGATCCGCACCTTCCAGCCGGGCTTTCGCGGTGGCTCCACCGCGGCGGTGCAGTTCGTGCTGCAGGGCTCCGACTATGCTGAGCTCTATCAGCAGGGGCTGGCCCTGAAAGAGGCGGCAGCCCAGAGCGGTCTGATGGAGACGCCGGATCTCGACTATGCCGAGAAGACCCCGGAGCTGCAGGTGACCATAGAGCGGGATCGGGCGAACCAGCTCGGCATCCCGGTTTCCACCGTCGCGAGCTCCCTGCAGGCCCTGCTCGGCGGCATCAGCCAGACCACCTATGTAGACAGAGGGGAGGAGTACGACGTCTATCTGCGCGCTAACCAGCGCGACTTCAATGGCGTCTCCGACTTGAGCCGCATCTACCTCAAGGCGGCCAACGGCGAGATGGTGACCCTCTCGACCCTGGCCACCGTCAAGCAGGTGGCGAGCCCGCAGCGCCTCAATCACTACCAGCGTCAGAAGGCGGTGACCCTGACGGCGGATCTGGCGCCGGGCCACACCCTGGGTGAGGCGCTGGACTACCTGGACGGCTGGGCCAATGCCAACCTGCCAAACGGAATGACGGTGGATTATGCCGGCGAATCCAAGGACTATCGCGATAACCAGGGCGAGATGGTGATGGTGTTCGCTCTGGCCCTGCTGGTGGTCTATCTGGTGCTGGTGGCCCAGTTCGAGAGCATGCTGACCCCGGCGGTGGTGATGGTGACAGTGCCGCTCGGCATCTTCGGTGGTCTGCTCGGCCTCTGGCTGACGGGGCAGGAGATGAGCATCTACAGCCAGATCGGCATGATCATGCTGATCGGCATGGTGACCAAGAACGGCATCCTGATCGTCGAGTTTATCAACCAGCTGCGCCAGCGCGGCGAAGGGTTTGACGAGGCGATCATCGCAGGTTCGGTGCGCCGCTTGCGCCCGATCCTGATGACCTCGCTCACCGCCATCATAGGGGCCGTACCGCTGATGCTCTCCATGGGGGCGGGCTACGAGAGCCGGATGTCGGTGGGCACAGTGGTCTTCTTCGGATTATCGCTGGCGACCCTGGTGACCCTGCTGCTGGTGCCCGCCATCTACCATCTGCTGGCCAGACGGGCCGGCATGACCGGAGCGCGGGATCAACAGGTGGACGAGGCACTGGCCACCAGCGCGGGCACCTCGCAGCAGGACAAACCGGCCGCCTGATGCGGCCCCCCATATAGGGGCAGAGGCTGGCAAGCAAATGGCTGCGGGTTAATATGTAGCCAGTTTGATACTCGAGGTGAGTCATGTTGCCATCAGCCATTTATGAGCCGCTGCCCTTTGCCTACATGGGCAGCGGTTTGCTTTTGTTGGGGATTGCCGATCAGCCGGGGCTGTTGCTGGCCGGGTTGGCACTCTATCTGGCCGGTTCGCTGGCCTGGTTTCGGCGCGGCGCTTATCGCCGCCCAGACAAGCACCGGCTGGTGCGAAAGCAGGGCTGGCCGCTGTGGCTCTACGAGAGCCGACCGTTCGCGCTGATCCTGCTGGGCCTGCTGATGCTGCGCCTGGCCACCCACCCGGTGTTCCTGGCGCCCGCCCTGGTCTGGTGCCTGCTGGGGGGTTATCAGCTGCTGCAGCGCCACTACAACCGTATCGTGCTGGCCCGCGCCCTGGCCTGAGCCGACCATTGACCCGCACTTTTGAGGCGAGCCCGCTGGCTCGCCTTTTCCGCATCTATCGTAGGGGCAAAAAGCCGTCGCCCCCGCCTTGCTCTGCCGGTATAATGCGCGACCCGAATTGTTCCAGGTGGTCAAAATGCAGCCGGTTACCAACCTCTTCTCCTATCCCCGTTACTGGGCCGAGTGCTACGGCACGGCGCCCTTCCTGCCCATGTCCCGCGCGGAGATGGACAAGCTCGGCTGGGACAGCTGTGACATCGTGCTGGTGACAGGTGACGCCTACGTGGATCACCCGAGCTTCGGCATGGCGGTGATTGGCCGCATGCTTGAATCCCAGGGCTTTCGGGTCGGCATCATCGCCCAGCCGGACTGGTCATCGAAGGATGACTTCATGCGCCTGGGCAAGCCGAACCTCTTCTACGGGGTGACCGCGGGCAACATGGACTCCATGATCAACCGCTACACCGCCGACAAAAAATTGCGCCACGACGATGCCTACACCCCGGGGGATGTGGGCGGCAAGCGGCCGGATCGCGCCACCCTGGTCTATACCCAGCGCTGCAAAGAGGCCTATAAAGAGGTCCCGGTGGTCATCGGCGGCATCGAGGCGTCCCTGCGCCGCATCGCCCACTACGACTACTGGTCTGAGACCATCCGCCGCTCGATCCTCATCGACGCCAAGGCCGACATCCTCATCTACGGCAACGCCGAGCGGCCGCTGATCGAGGTGGCTCACCGCATCGCAGGCGGCGAGACCATCGACACCATGCAGGACATTCGCGGCACCGCCGTCATCCGCAAGGAGCCGCTGCCGGGCTGGCGCGGGGTGGATTCGAGCAAGCTCGACCAGATTGGCCGCATCGATCCCATTCCCAATCCCTATATGGAAGGGGCCCCCTGCAGCGACGACGAGGGCACTGCGCCGGTGGAGCAAGAGGCCAAGCCCATCCTGGTGCAGCCGCCCAAGCAAAAACCGTGGGAGCAAACCTACGTCAAGCTGCCGGCGTTCGAGCGGGTGAAGGAAGACAAGGTGCTCTACGCCCATGCGTCGCGCATCCTGCACCACGAGACCAATCCGGGCTGCGCCCGCGCGCTCTCCCAGGCCCACGGCGATCGCATCATCTGGGTCAACCCGCCCGCCTTCCCGCTCGAAACCGACGAGATGGACGGGGTGTTCGGCCTGCCGTACCAGCGGGTGCCGCACCCGGCCTATGGCAACGAGAAAATCCCGGCCTACGACATGATCAAGACCTCGGTCAACATCATGCGTGGCTGCTTCGGCGGCTGCTCCTTCTGCTCCATCACCGAGCACGAAGGGCGCATCATCCAGAGCCGCTCGGAAGAGTCGATTCTCAAAGAAATCGAAGAGATCCGTGACAAGGTGCCGGGCTTTACCGGTGTCATCTCGGATCTGGGCGGCCCCACCGCCAACATGTACAAGCTCCGCTGCAAGAGCCCCAAGGCAGAGCAGACCTGTCGGCGCGCCTCCTGCGTCTGGCCGACCATCTGCCCGCACATGGACACGGACCACAGCCCGACCATCAACCTCTATCGCAAGGCGCGCGACCTCAAGGGCATCAAGAAGATCCTGATTGCCTCTGGCGTGCGCTACGACATCGCGGTGGAAGATCCGCGCTACATCAAGGAGCTGGCCAAGTACCACGTCGGCGGCTACCTCAAGATCGCGCCGGAACACACCGAAGAGGGCCCGCTCTCCAAGATGATGAAGCCGGGCATGGGCAGCTACTACAGCTTCAAGGAGCTGTTCGACAAGTATTCCAAAGAGGCGGGCAAGCAGCAGTACCTGATCCCCTACTTTATCTCCGCCCACCCGGGCACCACGGATGAAGACATGGTGAACATGGCGCTCTGGATCAAGTCCAACCGCTTCAAGCTCGATCAGGTGCAGAACTTCTACCCATCGCCGCTCGCCAACGCCACCACCATGTATTACACCGAGAAAAACCCGCTCAACAAGGTGAGTCGCCAGGGCGGGGACGTGTTCGTGGTGAAAGGGGAGCGTCGCCGTCGTCTGCACAAGGCGCTGCTGCGCTATCACGATCCGGCCGGCTGGCCGATGATCCGCGAAGCCCTGCTGGAGATGGGCAAGGGCCACCTCATCGGCAACGGCCCCGACTGCCTGGTGCCGCCGGAAGGGCGTGGCGAAGCCAAGGCCGAGCGCAGCCGCAGCAAGGGCCTGAGGCCCGCGTTGACCCGCCACAGTGCCATCACCCATCAGCGCAGCAATGGGGCTGGCAACAAGGCCGTCCGCAGCGAGGCTGGTGCAGGGAATGCCCCGGCGGCTAGCAGAAATGGCGGCAAGGTAGGCAATGGCAAACCGGTGGGGTCTCAGCTCCAGAAAAGCTCGGGCAACGGCAAGTCTGCTACACAGGGGGCTGGGCAGGGCGCCGCTCAGGGTAAACCGGCCGGCAAACCCGCCCACAAGGGCAAGACCCCGACCCGTGCAGGCTCTGCCAAGCCGGGCGCCAAACCTGCCACTCAAGGCGGCAAGCCTGCGGCCAAAGGCAATGGTGCCAAGCGACCAGCTCGGTGAGTTTTTCTGATTGGAAAGATATATAAATAAAAAGGCGACCAAATGGTCGCCTTTTTCGATTTGATATAATGTATGGAGATAGAATTATTTTATCTTAACCTTTTTTTGAGGTTGAAAATAACTTTATTTCCTCTTTCTTATACGCATCAGCATCAACTTCATAATCAGTAAAACAGAACATTGATTCTTTGCTGATCCACCGAGGATAAATAGACTTTTTTCTTGAATTTAAATACGGGGTTAGTTGGATAGGTTTTTCTAACTGTCTTACTATATCATCTGAATTTGGCTTTTTACCACTCCACAAAGATAATTTTTTTTGTGGTTCATGTCTTTGACCTTTATTAGTGGTTGTTACTAGATTTATTCTTTTACTTTTAAGGAATCTGCTGAATGCTGAATTATCAGTGATGTATACGCCATTGATTTTTCCCTTCCAAGAAAATGGCATGCAATTATAAATGACAGGTATTATTTCATATTGTGATACATCAACATTGAAATGCTCTTTTATAACATCTGGATGTTGAATTAATGCATTTTTTAAACGTTCTATTTGTTTCAAGGTATCAAGCATATAGTTTTTATTTCGATATGTTTTTACTGGATTGTACCAAGATAAAGATCTGTTTTTGCACTCCAGGAGGAATATTTTTTTATCAACAATAAAAACACCATCATATTCATATTCATCACTCCCCCTTCTGAATTTAAACTCTTTGCAGGGAGATAGTTTTTTTGTAATTAAATTTCTAGTCTCACGTTCAAATCTATAACCTTTTTCACTGATCTGTGTATCTAGTGATGACAATCTTGATAATATTATTCTGGATATTATCGGTGTTGTAAATGCATAGTATGCAAGGTGATATTTATCATCCTGCATCTTAATAAGTGGGCAATCAAATAGGTCTTGCGAATTTTTAGAAAACGAAATCAAATTAATAAAATATAAAGCTTTATCGTTTTCGATGCCAGCGTCTTGAAAATAACTTATTATTTCATCCTTTCTAAATTCAGCTGAGATTTTTCCCTCCCAAATCAATTCAGATAAATAATTTATTATATAGTATCCCCTTATCCAATTGAATAACTCAAGATTATTTAGTTCAACGTTACCAGTAAGGATGTCGGTGCATAAAACTTCACTTAAATACTGACATGTATGGACCTCATCTATAGATATAAAGCTAAACTCATTAATTTTACCTAGCTTTGAAAAACTTGGTGCTATTGTTGATTTAATTCCTGCTGATGAATTCAGTTCAAGAAGATTTTGAAGATGTTTTTTCCTTACCCGTTCACATGCGATTGCATCGTAAGTTTCAAAGGTTGACTCCTCTCGTTCATATACAAAAACATGTTTTAAACCATGATCTTTATATTCTGATGGAACCTCTTCCTCAGCTAAACGATATGCTTTCCCATCAAATGAAATACATTGCTGGCTAATTTTTTCGAGCGATTTCCATGACATGGCCAGTCTTAAAATTTCTTCAGCTTTATCTATGTTTGTTTCATCAACATTTACTTTACTTGGTATGATAACTATGTTTTCAGAGAACCATCTGTGCTTATGTGATAGTAAAAGAAGCGTGATAGTGAGGTACTGGATATATACTTCTAATATGCTATCTGGGTTGTACTCATTGCCATCTGAGTTTTTTAATGACTTGTATGGAGATAGAAGAGTATATTTGGGGATGGTTTTCTGTTGATGCTTTGAATCAATTTTTAATGTTTTAAACTCAGCGATAACTTTTCCGATATGAGACCATACTTGTATGCTTTCATGTTGGTTGCTAAGGTCACAGGCACTGAGTTCTTTCTTTATTTCATCAAATAGATTTTCTGATATTTTTATTGTCTCATGTTTTTCTAAAATAAAATTGTTGATTTGAGAATATTTATCTTTCAGTGTGCATTTCAATTCATCTATAAATGAATCCCTATTATGCCTTTTTTTAATATCGTGTATTAATATTAAATCTGGTCTTGATAGTGTCGTTTTAATTAGGTGTTTGATATGATCTTCGGTTCCGCTTTCAGATTTTAAAAAAGCCTTAAATTTATCTAGTTTGAAATTATTTAACTCATTCTGCATAAAAACCTTCTAATATGAACATCGCAATACTGTTTGGCAGATAGGAAATATATAACTCCCATCTTGATCGGAAATCTGGGGCACCATCTTTAAGTTTAAGAGCAAAGAAAATCTGGGACACCCACCTTTCTGTATGAGGCGCAATGCCACCAAGTTCCACGCTACCGCCCGTGGATGACAGCTTCCAATATGCTCCCCTGACCCGCGCTGGCAGCAACCCATCGCAGCTCAACAGGTTCTGGATGGCCATGGTAATCCAAACGAAACTGCTTAGGCGAGCCTTAAAGTGATGTAACCATCAGAATTGCATCGTTTTTTGAACTGGATCAGCAAACGGATTTGAAAGGGCATATGTGGCTATTTTCACCCCCTAAAAAGATGACTGTCCCTATTGTGGGAGGCTTTGTTATCTTGCCGGGTAGATCGGCTGGGGCGATAGGTACCCCTTGTCTCATCTCAACAGGAGCAATCAGATGGCGTTAAAGGTGCGATCCCGCAGGGAGAAGGTGGGCAGCGGCCTTGGGCTGCTGCTCGGGATCATCGGCTTCAACCTGCTGGTGCCTTTTTTCTTTGAAAAGCAGGCGGGTTTTGATGGCAGCCAGATGCTCTGGGCCGCCGTGACGGCGCTGGTCTGCTCCGAGCTGGGGGCCAGGATGGGCAAGTGGCTGGATTGCCGGGAGCAAACGATAGCCGGCGACTGATTCAGGAGGTGGCCGACAGGTCGCGGGTTGCTCTGAACTGGCTGGGAGTCTGGCCGGTGATGCGCTGAAACTCGCGATTGAAGTTGGATTTGGTCTGAAAACCGGCGTTCATCAAGATCTGGGTGATGCTCTCATCTGTGTTCAGCAGAGCCTGCCTGGCATGGGCAATTCGATATTCGTTGATGACCCTGGGGATGCTCTGCTGGCGCACCAGATTGACGGCACTGGAGATCTGCTTGGCGGGAATGCCCAGTTTGCGTGAGAGACGGGCCAGGGTCAGCTCAGGATCCAGATAGCAAGCTTTCTCCTTCATCAGGTTATCCAGCAGTGCCACGATTTCCCGGGCACGATCTTCGTTCAGCAGCGGCGCTTTCTCAGCGGGCTCGGGAACGGAGGCGGGCATCTCCTCCTCTTCTGCGTCAGCAGTATTGACCCCCACCATCACCACGGCTGCCGCCAGCATAGGCACCAGCATCAGGTGACCCAGCGACAGGATATAGGGCGCCAGCTGGCCTTGGTTGAAGGCGAAGTCGAGGGAGACTGCGGCATCGATGGCCGCCGAAAACAGCAGCATCCAGCCCGCGATATGTTCCGCCCGTCTGACCCCCTCCCACTCATTGAACGAGACATACAGCAGCAGCTGGGTCTTATCGGAAAAGCGCATCAGCGCGATGCCGTAGCAGAGATAGATGGCGGTCAGCAGGCCATCCAGCGGCAGTGGCAACCAGTTGTGGGTCAGCATGCCGAGGGCAACCAGCGCGGGACCGATGCCGTGCAGCCAGGAGAAGCGGGCCCCTGGCGCCTTGGCCCGGCTGAAGATATGCCAGGCGGCCACCGGAATAAGCGAGGCGAGGATCGGCTGCGCGAGACTGAGCAGCGCCAGATCGAAGGTCCAGCGCAGCCCCACCACGCCGGTGGTGATGGCGCACAGCAGCAGAAAGAGGGCGGTCGTTCTGGCCGCCCGGCCAAGGCGCGCCAGCAGCACGGCGGCCAGTAGAGCCAGCAGCAAGGAGACGATAAAAGGTATGGGTATGGCCAGCATCATGTATCCCGTGTGCAAAGAGAAGCCGTTGACCGGCGGCGGCATGCCAGCATAACGGCTTGGGTCAGGCGAATGAAGCCCATGATGGCGCAGGCGCGGTTCGAGGACGACCTGAAACCGGTTTGAGGACGCCCGGGGGTGCTTTGCTCCCCATGATAAGGGCTCCCAATTACCATAAAAGGCAGGTATCCATGTTCTCTTTCTACTGGCTGGGGTGGCAACGCGCCCTGGATTTTTCGGGTCGCGCCACCCGGGCTGAGTGTGGGTGGTTCATGTTGGGCCATCTGCTGATCACCCTGATCTGCATCTGGCTGGACGTGCTGCTTGCCAACCTGGGTTGGCTGGATCTGAGCTACGGCCTGGTAAGCAGCGTGCCCCTGATTGCGCTTATCGTGCGTCGTTTGCACGACACCGGCCGCTCCGGTTGGTGGGGCTGGGTCTTTCTGGTGCCGGCCGTGGGGCCCTTGCTGCTTATCTATTTGTTGGCGCAGCAAAGCGGGGCAACCCATGTTGGCAAGGAGGCATCGGCATGAGACACGCACTCTGGCTGTTTATGTTGTGCTGCTCGCTGGCGGTGGCCGCCGTCGACAATCCCCACGATTTTCCCAAGGGGGCACTGGGCCTGCTGCAGGTCGACAGCCTGACCCGTGGCGAGCTGCTGTGGCTGCAAGGGCGGGTGGGGGAGGGAACCTATACCACCACGGATGCCGAGGGACGTCACTGCGCCATCCGGGTGCCGGTGGCGGTCGGCAAGGTGGCGAGCAGCGGCCTTGGCATCGACTCCGCCGCGGGGCTGGCCATCGTCGTCATGACGCCGCGGCTTGATGCGGCGCTCAGCAAGGGGGAGCGGGTGAACAGCAGCGACTTCACCTTCTCCCGCGAGGCCGCTGACCCGGCGGCCGACGGCTATATCGTCAGCGGGATCGCGGCCGACGAAGGGTTTGTGCTGAACTCGCGGCGGCGCTGGATAGCCTGGCTGCTGGAAGACAAACCGGCGCTGCGCTGTCAATGAGGCCTCCCTCGTCGGGAGGATGCGCCGGCCAGGGAAGTTCCACTGGCCGGTGCACTTACTGCCACACCTCCTGCCCCTTGGCATTGAGCAGGGTGTGAAACAGATAGTGATCGTCCCGATCGTAATAGACGGTAATGGTGTGACGCTCGGTGTAGTCCGCCGCCACGCCGGCCACCGTCATGGGCACCAGGATCAGCTCCCCCAGCCCCATTGTCACGGCGCTCGCCGTGGCCTGGCCATTGCCGTCACCGCGCTTGTGGATCTTGCCGAGCACGGTAAACCGATCGCAGCCCTGCACCTTATCCTCGGTCAGAAAGGTGGCCTGCTGGCAGAGCTGGGGCTTGCCCAGTTCGGCGCGAATGGTCGTGCGGGTCTCCCCCGTTGCCAGGGTGTTGCGAAAGCGCCCCGAGTAGTGATCGAGGGCGGCGGCGCAGCCGCCCAGCAGCAATGGCAGCAGCGGCGTGAGCCGCAGACAGGCGCGTTTCATGGGCGGGCCTTCTCATCTGCCAGGGCTGCATCACCCCGCCGTTCAGGTTCGCTGCGATGCAAGAAGGTGGTCAGGGTATCGCGCGGCGGCGTGATGCCGCACTGCACCAGGATCCGGCCGATCGCCCCCCTGTGATAGCCGCCGTGGGTCACCAGGTGCAGCAGCATCTCGGCGCGGCTCATCTGCCCCTGGTCGCCATCCGTGAACTGAAACCGGACCTGGGTATTGCACGCCTGCGGGCTCAGGGTCGTCACATACTCCACCAGCCAGTTATCCAGTGCCGTGACCGCGCCGTGCAGCGCCGCCAGGGTCGGCGTCTCTGTCGTATTGGTGGCGGTAAAACCGTGCCGTTCCCCCAGCAGGTTGGCCTTGAAGATGGCATCGACCACATGGATATGGTTGAAGATGCGCAGGGCCGTGTGGTGAGCCTCGCCATATTGCGCGGCATCCAGGGTGGCGAGGGCCGCCAGCAGTTCGTCATCGGCCCAGCGCTTGTAATGGAAAAGGGATTGCAGCGTCTCGTTGTTCATCGGTTCCTTGCCCTCATCTGCTCCTTGAAAGGTGGGCATGGTAGCCAAGAAGAGACTGATATGAAACCTGTTCTGCGGCGGTATCGACAGCAGGTCGGTTGCTGCCAGTACGCGGTCAGCCGGGCTCCATGGGCCTGCCAGCCTATGATCCGCTCTCGCTCCGGCTGGTGAAACATAAGGTGATCAATCAGTTACATAGGGCTGACCATAAGGCCGTCATCCCGGGCGTCGCTGAAGGCTGGGGGAGCCAGAGGCACTCGTCCGAAGCCAGCACTGCCCCCAGTTTCGCGGGGCAGGAGAGGCGGCAAAGGGGCGGCCAGATGCCCTGAAATATCTGGTTACACTCTTCCCGTCCTGTTGATTGAATAGTGATTGAATAACGAGGTGCCGGGTGTGAAGATGCGCGCCACTCGCGACACGAGCCTGCTCGGCGAGAGATATCAAAAAAGCGACAGCGGTGATGGCGGCGGTGAGCGTCGCGGTCAACACCGCGGCAAAACCGGGCCGGGATGGCCCGCCATCTGTGAGTTCAGACCCCATGAAAAAACTGTTTCTGTTGTTGCCCGCGCTGGCGCTGACGGCCTGTGCCGGCAGCATGACCTCTGTTGACAAGACCAGCCCGCAAGGGCGCAAAGTGGTGGTGGGCCAATTCCCGCCCAAACCGGAGAACTTGTGCACCCTCAAGCACAACGAAGAGCTCCCGATGAACCTGCTGGAGCGCTATAGCAGCGCAGGACTGCTCAACTCCTATCTGAACAACAACCAGGAGAGCGTCAAGGTGGCCGACGAGAAGCAGGCCAACTATGTCCACGTCTATATCCCCGCCCGTAAAATGCTGTTCGGGGTGATCGACCTTAACTACAACGACAAGCCGCGGGTCACCTACTACGACTGCCAGTCCCTCAAAGGGCTGTCACGGGGCTGATCCTCGCAGGCCGATCCGGCGTGTAATGCAAGCAACAGATGCAGAAACAGGGGCGACCGGCGGGTCGCCCCTGTTGCTTTTGGCGCCGCCGATGGAGGGGAGAGGAGGGGAGTGCTACTCTGTCCGCCAGTTTGCATTGACCGGTTGGCGCAGGCGTTCACCATCGCTGACTCTGCCCACGCGTGCCTGATAAAACAAGGAGTTGTCATGCGCATTGCCCTCGTAGGTCTGGGTGATATCGCCCAGAAAGCCTATCTGCCGCTGCTGGCCAGTGACGAGCGAGTCACCCCGCTGCTCTGTACCCGCAATCCAGCGGTATTGGATAAGCTGGCCCGCCAGTACCGTATCGCCGAGCGCTTCACCGAAGTCGCTGACCTGCTGGCAAGCCACCCCGATGCGGTGATGATCCACGCCACCACCGCGGTGCACCTTGAGCTGGCCGTCCTGTGCCTGCGCGCCGGCATCCCCACCTTTGTCGACAAGCCGCTCTGCGACACTCTTGCCGGGGTAGAGAGCCTCGCCAATATCGCCATCGCCAAGAACTGCCCGCTGTTTGTGGGCTTCAACCGCCGCTATCTGCCCGCCATGAGTGCGGCCCGGGCGCTGCCGCTTGCAGATAATCAGCCGCTCACCGAGCTCAACTGGCAAAAGCACCGCCACGCCCTGGCGGGGGCCCCGCGCTCGTTTCTGTTCGACGACTTTATCCATGTGCTCGACAGCCTCTGCTACTACGGGGGGGCGCCTGATGGGGATCTGCATGCGGTGCTGCGGCGCTGTACCCGTCAGCCGGCGCTGCTGGCCGGGGTGAGCGTGGCCTGGCAGAGCGGGCAGGTGGCGGTGAGCGGCATCATGAACCGCAGTGCTGGCATTACCGAGGAGCGTATCGACGCCTATGGCGACAACCTCTCCCTGCATATCGAGAACTGCACCCGGGGCACCCTGGCCCGCGATAAAACCGTGCAGACCCTGGCCCCCGACGACTGGCAGTCGGTGCTGGCGAGCCGGGGCTTTGTCTCCATGCTGGCCCACTGGTATCAGCAGATTGAGGCGGGGCGGGCCGACGGAGCGCTGATAGAGAGCTATCTGCACAGCCACCGGCTGGCGGAGCAACTGGTGGCCCTGGCGGGGGAGTGAGGGTGAGCGCCGCGCCGGTTTGCTCGGGCCATGGGTTGGGCGGCAGGCGAAAAAATCGTCGGACCACTGTATGAGATGGCGCATCCCTGCGCAGTCGGCAGGGGAGGGCGCCTGCCGGGCGAGCCAAGCGCTGGCTTGTTTGCTATCTTGGCGAGCAGAAACGGCCTTCAGAGCAGCAGCGAGTCTATGAGCATTATTTTGGGGATAGATCCGGGCTCCCGGATCACCGGTTACGGGGTCATTCGCATCGTGGCGGGCAAGGCGGAGTACCTGGGCTCGGGTTGCATCCGCACCGACCTGGGGGAGCTGCCGTCGCGCCTCAAGCAGGTCTATGACGGGGTGAGCGAGATCATCACCCAGTTCAAGCCGGACGAGTTTGCCATCGAACGGGTCTTTATGGCGCGCAATGCCGATTCGGCCTTGAAGCTGGGTCAGGCTCGCGGCAGCGCCATCGTGGCGGCGGTCAATGCCCTGCTGCCAGTGAGCGAATACTCGGCCACCCAGATCAAGCAGGCGGTGGTGGGCACCGGCGGCGCCGCCAAGGAGCAGGTGCAGCACATGGTGACCCACCTGCTCAAGCTCTCGGCCACCCCCCAGGCGGATGCGGCGGATGCCCTCGGGGTGGCGCTCTGCCACTTCCATACCCGCCAGATCCTGATCAAGATGGCCGGACGCAGCACGGGATCGGTGCGCGGTCGCTACCGCTGAGCCGCGCATGCCACTGTGATAGCGGCACTATCGGGCAACCGGCCATATATCGGCGGGTTGCTTCCTCTGGCAGCGGTGGCTGTCGGCAGAAGCCTCAAAAGGGTCACTTTCTGTCGCACCTCCTCTCCACCGAGAAGGGCTGCCTGATCGGTCGCTAACGACAATCCTCTCAGTTAATCAACGGCTTGTGATGCATATCACGTCTTATGGCCGTGCCCCCCTCCCTTCGCATGCCCGATCCTGACTCCCATAATATGCGCCGGCCGCGTGGTGCGGCCCGGTGAGCCCTGGGCTCCCGCTTCATCCATCATTGGGAGAGTCGAGAAGTGAAACCTTTTGCAGCTGAATTCATGGGCACCTTCTGGCTGGTGCTGGGGGGCTGCGGCAGCGCCGTGCTGGCCGCCGCCTTTCCGAACGTCGGCATCGGCCTGCTCGGCGTGGCGCTGGCCTTCGGTCTGACCGTGCTGACCATGGCTTACGCCATCGGCCATATCTCGGGCTGTCACCTGAACCCAGCCGTGACCATTGGCCTGTGGGCCGGCGGTCGTTTTCCGGCCTCCGGCGTGCTGCCCTACATGGTCGCTCAGGTGCTGGGCGGGATTGCTGCAGCGGCGGTGCTCTATGTGATTGCCAGCGGTCAGGCCGGTTTTGACCTGGCGGCGGGCTTTGCCTCCAACGGCTATGGCGAGCACTCTCCGGGCGGCTACAGCATGCTGGCGGCGCTGGTGTGCGAAGTGGTGATGACAGCTTTCTTCCTGTTCGTCATCATGGGCGCCACCGACAGCCGGGCCCCGGCCGGGTTTGCCCCCATCGCCATCGGCCTGTGCCTGACCCTCATTCACCTCATCAGCATTCCGGTGACCAATACCTCGGTCAACCCGGCGCGCAGCACGGGTGTGGCCTTCTTCGTGGGGGGCTGGGCACTGAGCCAGCTGTGGCTGTTTTGGGTTGCGCCCATCGTCGGTGCCATTCTGGGTGCATTGGCCTATCGCGCGATCGCGACCAAAGCCTGATCCGTCAGGGCAGCAAAGTGTGGTATCGACACGCCCCCGGGCGTGTTTTTTCGTTTCTGGCGGGTACGAAAACGGGCCGCAAGGGCCCGCAAAGTTGCTTGGTCGTCGGCAAGAGGGGAGGGGCTACAACCCCTTGGCGCTCAGCATGTCTTTGTAGCGCTGGCGCAGCAGCTGCACCCGCTCCACACATAGGCATAGGTGCGGGTTTCGGCCATATGGGAGGGTGTGCCACCTTGTTTGTGGCTTACCAAGGGCTTACAACCCCTTGGCGCTCAACATGTCCTTGTAGCGCTGGCGCAGCAGCTGCACCCGCTCCACATAGGCGCGGGTTTCTGCGTAAGGGGGTATGCCCCCATGCTTTTGCACCGCGCCGGCACCGGCGTTGTAGGCCGCGGTGGCCAGCGCCACGTTGCCGCCATACTGCTTGAGCAGCCCCGCCAGGTACTTCACCCCGCCGAAGATGTTCTGCTCCGCCAGCATGGCGTTGCCCACCCCCAGCTCCCGCGCCGTGGCGGGCATCAGCTGGGTCAGCCCCATGGCCCCCTTGCGGGACACGGCGAGGGGGTTGAAGGCGGATTCGGCGTGGATCAGCGCCCGGATGAGGGCCGGCTCCACCTGATAGGCCTTGGCTGCCGCCTGGATGGTGCTGGCGTAGTCATAGAGAAACAGGCCGGTGGTGTGCCAGTTGACCTTGGAGTCGGGGTCGCAGGCGTAGCAGTCGTTGAACAGCAGCAGCTCGTAGTGACCCTGTTCCGGCATCATGTCGGAGTAGCGCACCACGCCATTTTTCTGCACCGATTTGTAGACCTGGATCTGGCGGGTGCCGGGCGGCAGCGGAGGGCTGGCCGGCTCGGGTGGCGGCAGCACCCCCGGGGTGTGCAGGGTGACGGGGGCCGTCGCGGGGGGCGGGGCCGGCGGCTCGGCAGTGAGGATCACCACCTCGGCCGGGGCGGGTGTCTGGCTCCAGCCGGGCGGGGAGAACAGCGGGATCAATCCCATCAACATCCATGCTTTCAACGGCTTGCTCCTTCAGCCTCGTTAGCCTTGTTGAGTAAAGCATCACGGCGCGGGCAGAACAAGCCCGCGCAGGCCGAGGTGTGGCCGCGGTTCACCATTTTGTGTGCGCAATAAAAAAGCGAGGCCGCCTGGTGGCAGCCTCGCACGGCAGTTGCCGGTTTACTCCTGCAGCCAGAGGCGGGCACTGCGGGCGGGAATGGCGACCCGGACCCACTGGCTCTGCACGTTGACCACAGCGCTCTGGTCGAGCACGTCCCGATAGTTGCGATACCAGGTCATCTCGAACTTGGCGGTATCGAGCCAGTACTCCTGCTCGTAGTCGCACTTGTTGATGCCGACCAGCCCCTGCTTGCCGCGCTTGAACAGCACGAAACAGTCGCCGCTGCCGACCAGCTGCATGGGCTGGCCCTGCACCGCGTTGTGGAAGCGGATCATCCCCTTGATGTCGCTGCGCAGGTAGTAGTCCTGCCAGCGCAGCCCGTCCTTGGCCTGGGTCTCGCCGTGATCCGAATAGACCAGCGGCGAGCCGCCATCGCGACCAAGCAGGTAGGCGTAGGCCAGCTTCTCGTCGGTCGGGTTCAGGATCTGGTAGCGAAAGCCGTCGTTGGTGGGAATGTCGTGGGTGATGGCGAAGGTGACCGCCCGGCTGCCCGGCAGGGCCTGGCCATAGGCACCGGGATCCGCCAGCAGGTTCATGCTGCCACCATAGCCGAGCGCCCCGCGCAGGGAGGCGAACAGCGGGAAGTCATAGGCACCCTGACCGCTGCTGTCGAGATAGGGCTTGAGGAAGCGCTCGTAGTCGTTGCTGCCGGCACCGCCGGTGGTGATCACCTCGCCGAACACGTGCATCCCCTGCTTTATCTCCGGGGTGAACACGGCATTGATCTGGTAATCGCTCATGTGCTTGACTGCATCGACCCGAAAGCCCTTGATGCCCATCCCCTTGAGCGCCTTGAGGTAGGCCTGCTGCTGGCTCACCACCCAGTTGTTAGGGTCGAGATCCGGCAGACCCTTGTCGCCGGCACCGCCGCACAGCCGCCAGAACTGCACGTTGCCCGGATCGTTCCAGTCGCTGATGCACCCTTCCGGATGGAAGTCCTGGCCGGCCAGGAAGTTCTGGCCCAGATCGCCAAACAGCTTCTGCCGCTCGAAGTAGCCGGGGTTGGCGGCATAGCTTTGCAGCAGTTCGCTGCCGGGGTAGTTGAGATCGCTGCGCTTCCAGCTCTCGTTGGCCATGTGGTTGAGCACCACGTCCGCGTAGACGGCGATGCCCCGAGCCTGCATGGCGGCGATCAGCTGCTCGAGATCCTGCTTGTTGCCAAGGGGGGTATCGATGAGGCGCAGATCCTGGGGTTGGTAGCGTGCCCACCACTCGTTGCCCGATGACTTGAGGGGCGGCGAGATGAGCACCTGTTTGTAGCCGGCAGCCTTGATGAGATCGGCCTTGGCGGTGACTTCACTGTATTTCCAGTTGAAGGCGTGCAGTATGACGTCGGCGTGTGCCAAAGGAGCGATCAGCATGCCTGCGATCGCCCAGATTCCCGCTGTGTGTTTCATTATTGTCAGTCCTTTTATTGGGTGCCCTGATGGGCACCCAGAGCCTCACACCAGCCTGGCTGGCCGGCAATCGCCTGACGGTGATTTTGTGAGCACTTTCAAAGCGGACTGTGCGGATCTGTGACGGCTTGCAAAAAACCGCACAGATCCCATCATTACTGATTTTTCAATCACTTAGCGGGTTGTATTGCAACTCAGTCGACCCCGTTGTTGTAGAGCGGCTGCCAGGCACAGTAGCGCTGGCCATTGCGCTGGTTGTAGAGCCAGAAGCGGTTGCAGTTGTC
This sequence comes from Aeromonas sp. QDB20, assembly GCF_027707805.1. Lineage (NCBI taxonomy): Bacteria > Pseudomonadati > Pseudomonadota > Gammaproteobacteria > Aeromonadales > Aeromonadaceae > Aeromonas > Aeromonas sp. QDB20. The sequence continues at coordinate 279,483 of NZ_JAPCJC010000004.1, forward strand.
GTCGTAGTTGCTGGCGCCGACGTTGACGGCATAGCTGCTCAGCTTCTGTCCCTGCAGGGACTGGAACACTCCGTTGTAGAGCAGGGAGAAGTGCAGGTGTGGGCCGGTGGAGGAGCCGCCCTCGCACAGGGCCTCGTTGCGGTTGCTGGCATAGGTGCCGATGGGGGTGTCGGCGGCCACGTAGTCGCCGCTGCGCACCGAGATCCCGCTCATGTGGTAGTAGTTGGTGGCCCAGCCGTTGGGGGCGGTGACTCGCACCTGGCAGCGGGAGAAGACGGTGACGGTGCCGCTGTTGGCGGCGGTGACCGTGTAGGTGGCACCGCCCCAGCCCGGCCAGTCGTAGGAGACGTCGATGGAGGAGTAGGGGTAGCCGGAGCCGGTATGGGAGTGGGCGCCGTTGGCCTTCCAGCTGTAGCCCTGGCGCCAGGGCAGCTGGAACTGGCCGCCAGCCAGCGGTGCCGCGGGCGCGGCCGCGCCGCCCCCGGGGGAAGTCATGGCGTCCTGGCCGAACAGGGTCTGCCACTGCTCACCAAGCTGCTGCTGCACTGGCGCGCTCAGCAGGCTGGCGAGGGCGGCCTGGTGCGCGGCTTGCGGCGCCAGGGCAGGGGTGCGGCGCGGGGTGAGCTGCTGTTGGGCGCGGGCCTGATAGAAGCGCTCGGAGAGCTGGCGCGCCATCAGCTCCAGCTGATTGTCAAAGCCCCTGGCCTTCACCAGCTTGGCGAATGGCGCCGCCATGGCCTGTTCGGAGGGGGCCGAGATGAGCTGGCTGCTCGTCTCCATCAGGGCCAGCAGCAGCTGGGGGTTGAGGCTGGTGATGCCGCTCCAGTGCAGGATCACCTCCTCCTTGGGCAGCAGGTGAGGCGCCTGTTGCAGCAGGAAATCGTGCAGATCGAACGCCATGGCCGCCTCGCCGAACACGAAGTGGGCCTCATCCAGGGGGAGTGCCGGGGCTTGGCCGGTGGCAAGCTGCTGCGCCGTGAAGTGATAGGGGGCAAGCGGGACATGGATGTCGCCGGCCCAGCCGGCGGCGGGCAGCAAGGCTAGCAGCAACAGGGAGGGGATCGGTCTGGACATGATAGCTCCTTGGCAAAGTGGTGAGGTGTCGGTGTGGGGGTGACCCCACGCAGGCAACAACAGCGCGATGCTATGCCAAGGTTTCACCATAGGGCGAAACGGTAAAGTTGCTATTCGAATGGGGCTTTTTGTGCGGGGAGATGACGAGAATGATTTGTTAATAAATGTTTACGCGATCTGTTTGTAGAGCCAAATCAGTAGGTTGCGGGTCATCAAATGGCGGGCTGCCGTAAAGGGCCAAGAGAAGGGACAAACAGTGTCTGCCTCGGGTTTGCCGTGCTAGGATTGCGGTTTGCCGCCGCGCCGGCAGCATGTTAAAAAGTATGCAACTTGGTGTGGTTATTGGCTTTTTTGTTACTAAAAGCCGTGATATCTTCATGCTGGTCGGATCTCTTCGACCAACAACTTCTGTGCGAGGATCTGGCCGGATGGCCAAGGATGAAACGAGTGTGATAGGCAAACGGGCGATGGAACTCACGTTCGAAGAGTACTGCGATGCGGATCTCTCCCTGATCAGGGACTACTACGAAACCACTTTCTCCCACTATGTGCCGGATCTGGCCGAGCGGATCTTCGTGGTACGCGACGCCCACTGGCTGGTGGGGGCCGTGCGCCTGCGCGACGAACAGGATTACTATCACCTCTGCGGCTTTCGCCTGCTGCCCCACTACCAGTCGCTGGGGCTGGGTTCTCGCCTGTTGCAACACGCTTGCAGCGATCTGCTGGACAAGCCGGTGATCTGCCAGGCCTTGCCGTTCGAAAAGCCCTTCTACCTCAAGGCCGGCTTCGCCGACCTGTCCCTGCACGAGCTGGAGGGGCCGCTCTTCTCCCTTTATGACCAGCAGCGCGAACAGGGTTACCAGATCGAGCTGCTGGTGCGCCAGGCCAAGGCCCCCGTCTACAACTGATCCCTTACTGGGGCTTGGTCAGCAGGTGGATCTTGCCCGGTGACAGCTCCAGCCCCAGCAGATTCTCCTTCAGCCAGGCCTGATTCGGATCCTTGGCATCGAGCCGGTAGACCGGTTGGGTCTCCAGCCGCTTCTCCATGCTCTGCAGCAGCATGCCGAGCATGAAGCCGAACTTCTGCTGCGCCGCCTCAGGCTCCAGCTTGTATTCAATCAACTTCATGTTGTCGAGGAACAGGGCGCTCTGCGCCTTGTCGTAACGCGGCCTCGCCTCGTAGGCCATGTTCAGCCGGGCGTCGTATTCGGTGTTGTCCGGCAGGGCGATCTTGAGCTTGCCCTTGCCGTAGACCCGGGCGGTGTCCGGGCTCTGACGCCCGATCTGCACGTCGCTCTGCTCGAGCTGCACATGGGCCTTGATGATGCCGGGCAGCTCCAGCTGTTTGTTCACTTGCACCTGGGATTGCAGGTACTGGTTTATCTGTTGCTCATTGATGTCATATGAGCCTTGACCTAGCATGGCCAGACTGAGCAGCATAGATGACAGGATCATGCTAACGACCTGATTGAATGGGTGTGTCTTACAGCATACCATCCTGCTTTCGTGGGATCTGCCCACCGCTTTCACCCCTGTGTAAAAGGAGTTCTCGTGATCAACGGTCTGGAGCACGACATCCAACTGCTGTTTTCCCAGTTCCTGGGCTGGTTGCTGCTGCTGTTTCACACCGTGATCGTGGCGGGGGTCTCATTGCGGGTGGTGATGAAGCGTCGTCCCATCGGGGTCTCGCTCGCCTGGCTCGCCCTCATCTATGCCATCCCGTTTGCCGGGGTCGGCTTCTACGTGCTGTTTGGCGAAATTCGCCTCGGCCGGCGGCGCGCCGAGCGGGCCCAGGCCATGTACCGCCCTTATGCCATCTGGATCCGCCAGCTGGCCCGGCTCTTCCCCCAGCACTGCTGCGAGGTGGGGGAGAAGGCCCAGCCGCTGCACGATCTGATCCAGGGGCGGTTGGCCATGCCCATGCTCTCCGGCAACCGGATGACGTTGCTCAGCAAGCCGGAAGCCATCCTGCGCGAGATAGTGCGCGACATCCGCCAATCCTCCCAGTCCTGCTACCTGGAGTTCTACATCTGGCACCCGGGCGGCGACACCGACGAGGTGTGTGAAGCCTTGATGGAAGTGGCGGCGCGCGGCGTGGATTGTCGCTTGCTGCTCGATTCCATGGGCAGCAAGACCTTCTTCCGCTCGCCCTGGCCGAAGAAGCTGCGCAAGGCGGGGGTCAAGCTGGTGGAGGTGCTGCCGGTCGGGGCCTGGCGCATCCCGTTCCAGCGTCAGGATTTGCGCATGCACCGCAAGCTGGTGGTGATCGACGACCGGGTCGGTTACACCGGCTCCATGAACATGGTGGATCCCCGCTTCTTCAAGCAGAACGCCGGGGTCGGCCAGTGGGTCGACATCATGATCCGGGTACAGGGCCCCATGGTGCCGCTGATGTGGTCGATCTTCGTCTGGGACTGGGAGATGGAGACCGGCGAGCGGCTGCTCGACAGCCTGCAGCACGAGCCGGAGGCCTGGCCCCAGAGCAACTACCGGGCCCAGCTCATCCCGTCCGGCCCCTTCGTCGGCGGCGACTGCATCCAGCAGAGCCTGCTGCTGGCCATCTACCAGGCCCGCCACCATCTGGTGCTGACCACCCCCTACTTCGTGCCGGACGATCCGCTGGCGGCGGCGCTCTCCTCGGCGGCGGCCCGCGGCGTGCAGGTGCAGCTGGTGCTGCCGGCGCGCAACGACTCCATCATGGCCAATTACGCCTGCAATGCCTTCATGGAGGAGTTGCTGGAGGCGGGGGTGGAGATCTACCGCTACGACGCCGGCCTGCTGCACACCAAGAGCGTGCTGGTGGATGACGATTTCGCCCTGGTGGGGACGGTCAACCTGGATCGGCGCAGTCTCTGGCTCAACTTCGAGGTGACCCTGCTCATCGACAATCCGGTGTTCGTCGCCGAGATGACCCAGCTGGTGCAGGGCTACATGGTGGAGGCGACGCCCATGTCGCTGGCCAGGTGGCGGGCACGCCCCTGGTACAAGAAGGCCATGGAGAACATGTTCTATCTGTTCAGCCCCTTGTTGTGACATCACTTAATTGTGGTCGGCGCCGAATTGCGCTTGCCTCCCCCCGAACTTGCCCCGTAGAGTGCGGCAATCACTCCCTGGAGAACGGAATAAAGATGAAGAAGCGAGTAGCGCTGGCCGTCACGGCGGCCTTGGTGGTGGGTGGGCTGGGTGCCTGCTGGTACACGGGCAACGCGTTCGACCGCATCATGGCCGAGCAGATCGCCAAGGTGAAGCAGGAGAGCGGCATCGAGCTGAGCTGGCAGCCGGGTTCGAGCAACCTGTTCACCCGCGACGGCGTGCTGAAGATGGTGATCACCCCGCAGACCCTGGCCAGCCTGGATGGTCAGCTGGAGGGGAGCGAGCCGGTCGAGGTGCAGTTCATCGTCGACAGCCGCATCCTGCCGCTCTACATCAAGAGCAACATGCTGCTCGACACCAGGCAAGGTTCGCTGGCGCCCGTGTTCAGCGCCTTCAAGATGGAGCAGTGGCAGTTTGGTATCGAGTCGGTCAGCAGCCTGTGGACTTCCAGCAACAGCAGCCGCTTCTGGGCCAACGAGTTCAAGGTCAAGCAGGGGCTCGACGAGTTCAGCTTCCTGCCGATGAAGGGTGACTATCACGGCGATCTGGAAGGCAATGGCCACCTCACCTTCCACTGGCAGGGCATGACCCTGCACGAAGAGCAGAACAAGATGGACATGGTGCTGGCCGAGCTCAAGGGCAGTGCCGACATGGCCGAGATCCGCGGCATCTGGCTCTCTCCCCGCAGCGACATGACTCTCTCCGCGCTGTCGGTGCAGCTGCCGGACAACGTCAAGTTCTCCCTGCAGGGGCTGACCTCCGAGACCCAGCTGGCTGGGGATGATGCCCAGACCCTCTCCAGCAGCTACCAGATGAAGGTGGATACCCTCAATCTGGAGAACGAGGCGGACAACCTGGCGCTGACCCAGAGCAAGCTGGCCCTCAATCTGAAGGGGCTGGATCTGGAAGGCTATCAGGCGCTGCAGGCCTCCAGCGGCCAGGGCGTGGAAGAGGAGGCTATTCAGCAGGCGCTGGACAAGATGCTCAAGCGTGGCGCCACGCTGGAGCTGGTGGACTTGAGCTCCCATCTCAACGGCGAACCGGTGGCCATGAAGGGCGACATCAAGCTGGCGAGCACCTCGCTCGAGCAGCTGTTCAACAGCGAAGAGGGGATGCACGCCCTCTCCGGCCTGCTGCACGCCAACCTGAGCGGCAAACTGGGCAAGGCGGTGCCGCAGCTGGCACCCATGCTGGATCAGTTCGCGGCCATGGGGTATCTCAAGGCAGACAAGGAGCAGCTGACGGCCGAGATCAAGCTCGACAAGGGCGCCATGACCATCAACGATCTGCCGCTCTGATTGACGTCTCGTCAGTGCACATGGAACAAAGGCTCCCGCGGGAGCCTTTGTCGTTTTCAGGGGCCGGAATTACTTGAACACCACCGTCTTGTTGCCGTAGACGAACACCCGTTCGTTCAGCACTAGCTCGAGGGCCCGGCTCAGCACGGACTTCTCCACGTCGCGGCCGGCCTTGGCCATGTCGTCGGCACTGAAGGTGTGATCGACGTGGATCACATCCTGCTCTACGATGGGGCCCTCATCCAGATCGTCGGTGACGAAGTGGGCGGTGGCACCGATCAGCTTGACCCCGCGATCGAAGGCCTGACGATAGGGGCGGGCACCGATGAAGGCGGGCAGGAAGGAGTGGTGGATGTTGATGATCTTGCGTGGATAGGCCTCGACGAAACTCGGGGTCAGCACCCGCATGTACTTGGCCAGCACCACGTAGTCGGGCTGGTAGCCGTCGATGATGGCGCGCACCTGCTCTTCATGCTCGGTGCGGCTCAGATCCTCGTGGCTGACGGTGTGGAACGGAATGTCGAACTTGCCGGTCAGCTCGGCGAGGGTGTCGTAGTTGCCGATCACCGCCACTATGTCCATGTCCAGCGCACCGGCGTAGTTTTTCATCAGGATGTCGCCGAGGCAGTGGGTCTCCTTGGTCACCAGGATGACGATGCGCTTCTTGCCGGCCTTGACCAGCCGGCGCTGGGCGCCGGCGGGCAGGGCATCATCGAGGTCGGCCAGCAGGGTCTCGTCGTTGAAACGCCCCTCCAGCTCTGTGCGCATGAAGAAGCGGCCGTTTTCGTGATCCACGAACTCGTCGTTCTTGTTGATGTTGAGCTGATGCTTGTAGCAGATGTTGGTGATCTTGGCGATGAGGCCCTTGGCGTCCGGGCAGTCCGTCAGCAGTATTTTCTTTTCCATCTCTGTCATGATTCCGTTGGTGTTGTTGGCGCCTGAGTCTGCGCAGGCCGCGCGTTTTTTCTGGCACTATGCCACAAACAAAATCAGAAAGGACAGCGCGCCGTGCATCCGGGCGATCCGTGCCCAGGAGCAGGCATGCTATTCATCCTTGATGGGTTTTGTGCTGGTATCCGGCGCCGTTTTTCTTTAGGCTGTCTGCGCTTATTCTCAGGGCGGGGTGAAATTCCCCACCGGCGGTATCCCGATTTGACTCGGGGAGCCCGCGAGCGCCCGACCCGGTTTTCAGCCGGGACGGGGTCAGCAGATCCGGTGAGATGCCGGAGCCGACGGTCACAGTCCGGATGAAAGAGGATAAGACAGACTATTGCAGGCAAGCCCCCCGCGGGCCGGCCGCTGCATGCCTATCTCTGTCTGCCTTTCCATGCCCTGATTCTGGTCCTTGTCTTGTTTAGGAGTCTTACCATGAATCAGTCTCTTCTCAGTGAATTTGGTGATCCCATTGCCCGTGTCGAAGCGGCGCTGGCAGCTCTGCGTGCCGGCCGCGGCGTGCTGGTGGCCGACGATGAAGATCGGGAGAACGAAGGGGATCTCATCTTCGCCGCCGAATCCATGACCAATGAACAGATGGCCATGATGATCCGCGAGTGCTCCGGCATCGTCTGCCTCTGCCTGACCGACGAGCGGGTACGCCAGCTCGAACTGCCGATGATGGTGGAGGCCAACTCCAGCCACTATCAGACCGCCTTCACCGTGACCATCGAGGCGGCGCAGGGGGTGACCACCGGCGTCTCGGCGGCCGATCGCATCACTACCATCCGGGCCGCCATCGCCGACGGTGCCAGACCCTCCGACCTGCATCGCCCGGGCCACGTCTTCCCGCTGCGGGCCCGCACTGGCGGGGTGTTGACCCGCCGCGGCCATACCGAAGCCACGGTCGATCTGATGCAGCTTGCCGGGCTCAAACCCTTCGGTGTGTTGTGCGAATTGACCAAGGAAGATGGCTCCATGGCCCGCTTGCCGGATCTGGTGGCATTTGGCCGCCGCCATGACATGCCGGTGCTGACCATCGAGGATCTGGTGCAGTATCGTCAGTTGCTGTCAGAACGTTCAGCCTGAGCCTCATACGAAATTGTAATAAGCACAAAATTTGGTTACGCTTTGTGCGAACCTCATCCAGTGACCCTTATTTTTGACTGAACTTTGCACAAAAAGTGTACGTTTAAAAAAAAATGAGGGTTTTAATGCATTTATCTGTGATGGGGCCTATCCAAACTATGATTTTTTTGTGCCATAATCACGCCGCTTGCTAAACGTCTGGCGAGTTAAAGGGAGCTTTTAAAATGAAAAAAATGTTGTTGGTAGGTGTTGTTGGTCTGTCCGCTCTGCTGGGCGGTTGTGCAAACACCAGCGAACTGGAAACTTCCGTTCAGAATCTGTCTAACAAAGTTGACCAACTGGCTCAAGATGTTAGCGCTGTTCGTGCTGATCAGTCCAAGATCGCTGCTGATGTTGCAGAAGCCAAGCAAGAAGCTATGCGTGCTAACCAGCGCATCGACAACATGGCTACTTCCTACAAGAAGTAATCCATGCGAAAAAAATGGCGCAGTTATGCGCCATTTTTTTTTGCCTGAAATTCATCAAATTCCCGCATTTTCCTCGCTGATCCCCGCCTGACAAGGCAATGCCGATCGCTCGGCATCACCCCGTTGCTCATCTTCCTTTCAAGTCAGTAGAGCAGGCTGTAGAGCTTGCGACGGTAACCCTGTGCCGCCGGGTTGGATCCCATGGTGGTCAGGATGTCGAGATAGGTCTTCTTGGCATCGCCGAAGGCGAGATCCCGCTTGAGGATGGTGAACAACAGCGCCAGCGCTTCTTCCTGGCGGCCGGCCTGGCTGTATTGCACCGCCAGCTCCTGGGCCAGGGCAAAGTTGTCAGGCTCCTGCTGGTGGCGGGCTTCCAGCGCCCGCAGCTCCGGGCTGTCCGCGGCCTGTTGGGCCAGCGCCAGACGGGAGACAAGCGTCTGGTAGTGGTCATCCTGGGCGATCATCGGGATCTTGCCGAGCAGCTCCTGAGCCTCATCAAGCAGATTGAGATCGAGTGCCGCCTGGGTCAACCACAGACTGATGTCGTGGCGATCCGGTGCCAGCTGATGGGCCTTGCCGAAGTGGCCATAGGCCACGCTCGTCTGGCCGTCCGCCAGTGCCTGTTGCCCCTGTTCGAGCAGCAGCTCCTCCTCCTTGGGGGCGAAGGCGGCGAAATAGCCGCGCAGGGTGGCCTCGTCCTGCGGGCCTTCCAGAATGGCCTGCTCGTCAGGGCGGCCCTGATGGAACAGCACCAGCGCCGGCAGGGCGCGCAGACCGAGCTGACCGGCCAGCGGTTGCAGCTGCGGATCGTTCATGTCGACCTTGGCCAGGGTCACCTGGGGATTGGCCGGGCCGACCAGCGCCTCCACCTGCGGGGTCATGGCCTGACACTCCGGCATCTGGGGGGCGTGGAAATAGATGACGATCGGCTTTTTCATGGAAGCATCGATCAGGGCGGCTTGGAAATTCTGGGGATTGATGTCGACGATCATGAGGCTGACTCTTGGAAAATGGTGTGAGTTAACATGGGGTTGATGGGCACAGAATTCAAGCTGCCATCGAGCAGCCAGCCGTTGACGGCCAGGGTCGGCGCGGCCAGGCTGAGCCAGCCCTGGCCGATGGCCCAATCCTGCACCCGGTAATCCTGTTCATCGAGCTGGTTGTCGAGCCGCCACTCTTCCTCAGGCACGAAGCGCACCTTGTCGAGGCCGGCGGCGATGCCGGCGCCGTGGGCTTTCAGCACCGCCTCCTTGCGCGACCAGAGCCGATAGAAGGCCGACTCTTGCTCCGCTTCGGGCAGGGCGAGCAGCCACTCATATTCACTGCGTGCATAAAAGCGGCGCGCCAGTGGCAGAGTCTGGCGGCGGCGCTGACCCATCTCGATGTCGACCCCGAGCGGGCCGGCGGCGCAGAGGGCGATCACCAGCCAATCCCCGCTGTGACTGAGGTTGAACTGCCAGCGTTCGTCGCTCAGCACAGGTTTACCGTGCGGGTTGCTGGCAAATTGCAGTGCATCGGGGTTGCACTGCAGCCGCTCGGCCAGCAGCCGTCGCAGCAGCCCGCGGCTGAGCAGGTACTCCTGGCGGCGCAACGGCTGGCCAATCGCCTGCCATGCCTGCCGTTCGGCGGGGGAGAGCAGGGTTTGCAGCAGAGTCAGCTGCTCGGCGTCGACCTTTGCCGGTTTTAACAAATAGAGATCCACAGAGATCATAATTTTTCACTTTAAAAGAGCGGCGAAACAGCGATAAAAGTCAGTTTAATCCGGTCAGGACGGCTTCTTTCGAGATTGTATATTGTTTGGCCACGATCACATTAATCAGGAAAAATAATGCATTTCCTTGCCGAAATGTGAGGTCGATAGGGATTTTCGCTTGCCTCGATAGAATTCTTGGATATAGTCGGGTGCTGTTGCCTTATAAATTGCCCGTTCGGGCCGTATTTTAACAAGTTTTACTATTTTGCGGGGATAAAGGATTGCGCCACCTGATGCTACTGCTGGTCGCGCTCGGAATGGTGGGTTGTGCCTCGGCACCCCAGCCCGAGGTTGCGAGCAAGATCGAAGTTTCCATGATGGAACCCGTAATTGAACCGGAAGCTTCACAAACCCCAGATGTAAACGAAATCCTGACTGTATACAAAGAGTGGCGCGGCGTACCTTACCGCATGGGAGGCAGCAGCCAGCGTGGCATCGATTGTTCCGCTTTTGCCCGTGAAGTGTTCCGCAACGCCGTCGGCATCGAACTTCCCCGCGATACCCGCTCCCAGGTCCATGAAGGCACCCGAGTCTCCAAGCAGGATCTGGTCGAAGGGGATCTGGTCTTCTTCAAAATCAATCGCCGCCTCAACCACGTCGGCATTTATGTGGGCAATGGCGAGTTCATCCACGCCTCCACTCGGGCCGGGGTAACCCGCTCCAAGCTCGACAGCTCTTATTGGCGCAGCAAGTTCTGGCAGGCACGCCGGATCGACATCTGAGTCAGGCTGGACAAACGGCTCGCAGTACGGACTGTTTTTCCAACCTCACTTGAACCGGGCTCCCGCAGCCCGGTTTTTTATGGCTGCGATTTAGACTTTCGGGGGCCGAATCACTATAGTGTGGGCCCGTTTTTTCCCCGGCAGGCCCAGCATGAAGACCCGTTCAGACCATAAATCCGGATTGCACCCGCGCAATCGCCACCAGGCTCCCTACGACTTTGCCGCGCTCTGCCTGCGTACTCCCGAGCTGCAGCCCTTCGTCTTCGTCAATCCCTACGGCGCCAGCACCATCGACTTTGCCGACCCCGCCGCCGTCAAGGCGCTGAACAAGGCCCTGCTGGCACTGCATTACGGTATCCAGCACTGGGATCTGCCGGCTGGCTACCTTTGTCCGCCCATTCCTGGGCGTGTGGACTATCTGCACAGAGTGGCTGACTTGCTGGCCGAGAGCGCGGGCAAGGTGCCGACCGGCAAGGGCGTGCGGGTGCTGGATGTTGGGGTGGGGGCGAACTGTATCTACCCCCTGCTGGGCGCCCGCGAATATGGCTGGCGCTTCGTCGGCTCCGACATCGACCCGGTGTCGGTCAAGGCCGCCTCTCTGCTGGCCAACAGCAACGGGTTGGGCAGCCAGATCGAGTGTCGCCTGCAGTGCAGGGCCGGCGACATCTTTCAGGGCATAGTGGCGCCGCGCGAGCGTTTCGCGCTGACCCTCTGCAACCCTCCCTTTCACGCGTCGCTGGCGGAGGCGAGCAAGGGGACTGAGCGCAAGCTGCGCAATCTGGGCAAGGAGGTCAAGGACAAGCCGGTGCTCAACTTCGGCGGCCAGAAGGCCGAGCTCTGGTGCGAAGGGGGAGAGGCCGCCTTTCTGGCCGCGATGATCAACCAGAGCCGGGCCTTTGCCGAACAGTGCCTCTGGTTCAGCTCGCTGGTATCGAAAAAGGATAATCTGCCGGCGGCGAAGAAGGCGCTGACCCGGGTCGGTGCTCGTCAGGTGCGGGTGCTCGAGATGGCGCAGGGCAACAAGGTGAGCCGGGTGCTGGCCTGGACCTTCTTCGATGAGGCAGGGTGCCGCGAGTGGTGGTCAGCAGCGCGCTGATCTCCACACAGGCCCGTGACGGGCCTTTTTCATCTCAATGCCAACATGATCGGATAAAAAACAGGCAATCGTTTTCTTCGTTGGTTCATCATGCTGTTATGTAGCTATCCTGTAGTGATTTTTGCCTTGGTACAGCTGTACGCCGAGATTTTTTTGCACTTTCAGCTGTAACTTTAATAAAATAGGACTGGTTAGACCTCTTTACAGGCTTTGAATCGAATAGGGATCGGTACATGAAAGTTGTCGATTTTCTGAAGCGCAAGCGCGAAATTCTGGCGCAGCACCCCTTTGAGCTCAAGGATTGGCTCTCCCCGGCTATCCGCGACTACTGGCGTGAGTTTCAGCAAAAGGCACACCTCCACCCTCTGCTGGGGCGAGTGCTGGATTTGCAGGGCGACAACCAGTCCATGCTGCAGCAGCAGGGTGCGGCCCAGGCCGTCAACGGCCAGCCCGTGCCACCGCAAGAGTCGATCATCGAACTCGACGGTGAGGCGGCGACCCTGTTTGCCACCTTGCAGGCGCGCATCGGTGAAGAGACCCACGTGGGCGAATGGCTGCATGTCAGCCAGCAGATGATCGATCAGTTTGCCGCCGTGACTGGGGATCATCAGTGGATCCACACCAACCCCGAGCGTGCCGCCGCCGAATCGCCGTTCAAGACCACCATCGCTCACGGCTTCCTGACTCTGGCCCTGCTGCCGCAGCTGACCGGCTCGGTGGACGAGGCCAATCCGGAGTTTCCGACCGCCCGTATGGTGGTGAACTTCGGTCTGGATCAGGTTCGTTTCCCGTACCCCATCAAGGTGGACAGCAACATCCGCGCGCGCACCAAGCTGGCTCGGGTTACCCCGATCAAGGGCGGGTTGGAGCTGCTCAAGGAGATCAAGGTGGAGATCGAGGGGGTACGCCGCCCCGGCTGCGTCATCGAGTCTGTCACCCGACTCTACTTCTAGGCCGCGGCTCACCCCCAGTCTTGCCAAAAATCAGGCCCACCTAGGTGGGCCTGATTTTTTTTGTGGCTGCTGGGTCATCTGTGATCGGTCTGGCTCAGAAACTGGCTCCCAGAGTGAGCAGGTGGCGCCACTCCTTGCTGCTTTTGAGCTCGAAGCCCGGCAAGTGGATGCGATAGTCTTGCCAGTCGAGCTCGCTCGACCAGGAGAGGCGCAGGTGATCGTTGAAGTAGTAGCGTACTCCCAGGTTGCCTTGCACTGTCTGCTCCCGGGTGATGTAGGGCGAGGGCTGGTCCAGATAGCGCTTGTAGCCGCCCTTGCTGAACAACTCCAGCTTCTCCGACCAGAGGTCGACGGGTTGACGATAGTCCCAGCCAAGGCCCAGCAGGGGATAGTTGATGATCCTGTCGTTGAACAGGCTGATGATGAAGAGGGTGTTGAGGTCATCCGGTCTGGTGTATGAGCGCTCCAGCCCGGCCTGGCCGATCAGCTCCAGTCGCCGCCGCTTGTCGTTCCAGAACCGGTAGCCAGGGCCAGAGGAGTAGGCAAGGCTCATGTAGTCGGCTTCCAGCATGCGATATTCGAAGTCGACGGCTGAGCGCAGAAACCAGTTTTGGTCGAAGAAAAAGTCCAACATGGGTTGGAGCCGGTACTCATGGCTGTTGGTGACGTTGTTGGCGGTCTCGTAGATGTACTCCCCGTCCAGCGTATAACGCCAGTCGAGGTTGGCCACCTCGGTGGATGCCTTCAGGTTGACGTTGTTGGTCTTCTTGTCGTTGTGCTTGAGCTTGACGTTCAGATCGCCGCTGCCACTCCACAGCCAGGCCTTCTGATCATCCGGCGTCAGGGCGAGCAGGGTAATGCCGCTCTTGACGGTCGGTTTCGGCTTGTCCTGCTTCTCGATGCGCCAGCGCTTGACCGCCTCGCGTTTGACCGTGACGGGCTCGCTATAAGGGAGCGCGATGCGCACCTCCTCGTCACCTATCTCCTCTATGGTGCCGGTCAGCCGGTCACCGTTGTCCATCCAGAGGATGTCGGCCAGAGCCGCCGGGCTCAGCAGCAGGGCAAGCAGGCAAAAAACGCGGTAGCTCATGAAGATCCTCGTGAACATGGTTGGCTATCAGCCGCTGACGGGACGGGGAATGCCGTTCTTGCTGTTGAGCGCGCTGGCAGCCTTGTCCCCGTCGACTTCTGGTTTGGCGATGAAGGCCTGCGCCTCGGCGGAGAGGATCAGCGGGGCGCCCTGTTTCAGCTCCAGCTCGGTGCGAGAGAGGGGAGAGTGAACCTCCAGCCAGTGGCGGCCATCGGGCTCGATGGCGGTCTTGACCGGCTGGTTGATCACCCGCACCTGAGTGCCGACGGGGACAATCTTGAACAGGGCCTCGATGTCGTCAGGACGCAGTCGAATGCAGCCGGCACTGACCCGCAGGCCAACGCCGAAATCCTTGTTGGTGCCGTGAATGAGATAGTCCTGCTTGCCATAGCCAAGGCGCATGGCGAACTTGCCGAGGGGGTTGTCGGGGCCTGGTGGCACGACCGCCGGCAGGGTGATCCCTTTTTGTTCCAGCCAGGATTTGCGCACCATGGGGCCGGGCACCCAGGTTGGATTGGGGTTCTTGGCAATGATGGTGGTGGTCATTTCGGGAGTCTCCCGCCCTATGTCACCGATGCCGATGGGCAGCACCATCACCTCGTTCTTGCCCTTGGGGAAATAGTAGAGGCGCAGCTCCGGCAGATTGATCACTATGCCTTCGCGGGGCACGTCCGGCAGCAGCATCTGGGTCGGCAGGGTCAGCCGGGTGCCCGGCTTGGGCAAATAGGGGTCGACTCCCGGATTGGCTTCCAGCAGCGCCAAAAAACCAATCTGGGTGTGCTTGCCGATGAGCTCGAGATGTTCATCTGGCTGGACTATGTAGTCCTCCAGCTCGCCGATCAGGCGGCTGCCTGCCGGGGGCAGTGGATAGGTGGTAGCCAAGGCCGGAGCCGTCAGCAGGCTGGCGGTCAGTGCCAGCAATGAGAGGGTTCGTGCGATGAACATGTACTTCCTGTCTGATTGGATGAGAGGCCGCGCCGCGACCTCCTGGGAAAAAGGGGGAAATTGTCAGTCAAATGCGCGCCGATTGCCAGCCTGGCCGACAAGGGCTGCAGCCGGGTCCCTGCACGGCAATCCGTCATGTTGACCCTGTCTTGCCTGTTTTTAATGCAAAGCCAAGTCATCTGCAATGAGCAGAGGAACGCTGACTGGAGGGGGATGGCGGTTCAGCGCCATCGAATGCACGGGACGCAATGCAGGGGGCTGATCGCCCTGGATTGGGTACCAGTACCGGGAGCGACAGGCTCGGACGCCCGTTTGCCTGGTGTGTACTTATCTGCTGGTTTTGTGTGCAGTTGTTTGATCTTTAAAGAGATTCAAGTTGATTTCCAGAGGCGGCTCCGGTAACAATGAAGCCCCGTGGAGAGATGCCGGAGTGGCCGAACGGGATTGACTCGAAATCAATTGTGGCAGCAATGCCACCCAGGGTTCGAATCCCTGTCTCTCCGCCATCTTCAAGGCCCAACCTGTCTGACAGGTTGGGCTTTTTCATTTTGTGATTTTTATAGTACGCCATTAGAAGGTGCTCCCGAACCCCGCCCCTGGTTCATAGACTGTTGCCTCCCTGCACCTCTGTCCGCCTCCATTGCGTCCATGTTGGCAATGGAGGAAGCCGTCAGACCGATGCTGAGACAGAGTCCCAGCAGGGCCAGCGTTGCTGGCATCCTGACATTGGGATGGTGAAAGTCCACCTAGGTCAGATAGCAGAGTGCGGCCGCAGAGATTGCCAGCGATGAGCTGGCGACGGTGCGCAGGCTACAGAGGTTGAAGAGGTAACCTGCGTTCGGGCCGCCCACGGCGGCTGCGGCCATGATGGGGATGATGAACATGCCGGCTTGTAGTGGCGTGTTGCCCAGCACGTATTGCAGCGCCTGCGCCAGGGTCAGCTCGACCCCCGTCAGGGCGCCGAGGATAAGCAGCAGCGCCTGGCCCAATCCCCATCTACCCGACGTCGTCCGTTCGATTGGCGGCAATAGGATGAATACCAGCGGCGCGACCAACAGCATGACCGGGACATAGATAAAAAAGGTCGATCCCCGTCAGTAGTGGGCCAGCCGCACTCCGCCGATCAACGGCCCGAGGACCGTCCCGCAACCCTAACTGTTTCCCACTGGCCCAGCGCAATGGCACGCTCATTTTCCTCTTGGAAGGTGCGACGTATGGTGCCCAGCACGCAGGGCATGATCATCGCGCCCACCAGGGCCAGCAGCCCCTGTGCATTGGTGAGCATGTCTGGCGTCGGCGCAAAGGTGGCCAACAGGGAAGCCATCCCGAAGATGGCAAGCCCGGTCGGTGAGCAGCACACGCCGGTTGCCGATACGATCCGCCAGAGTGCCCATGGCCACCAGCAGTCCCGGCATCAGCAGCGGATAGATGTCGATGATCCACAGTACCTCGGTAGCGGATGCACCGAGGGCCTGGGTCAGCGAAGGTACGGCAATGTGCAATATGGTCATGTCGATGACTACCGGCAAGAAGGCCAGGAGGATCAGCCAGCGGCGTTGAGTGTCAGAAAACATGGCGTGGCTCCTCCGTAATGGTGGGTGAATGAGGGCTGGCAACGCAGACCTCAACCAGAGCTGTCTGGCGGCCCTCGTTCAGGCCGCACAACAGGCTCAGGGGGCAAAGCCTGGCCATTATTGCTCTCCCCATTGCTGAGCACGCCGGGCCAGCCAGACCTGCAGGCGCTCCTGCGCCCCGATGATGAAGACAAAGAAGACCGGCACGAAGAAGATGGCCAGCAGGGTGCCGCTGATCATGCCGCCGAACACGCCGGTGCCGATGGCATGCTGGGTCTCCGCGCTGGCGCCGCTGGCGAGCATCAGCGGCACCACGCCGAGGGTGAAGGCGAGCGACGTCATCAAGATGGGGCGCAGACGCAGGCGTGCGGCGGTCACCGCGGCATCAAGCAGCGTGCGACCCTCGGTGTGCAACTGGCGCGCAAACTCCACGATGAGGATGGCGTTCTTGGCCGACAGCCCGATGATGGTGATCATGCCCACCTTGAAGAAGACGTCGTTGGGCATGCCGCGCAGCATCACTGCCGCCACGGCACCGAGCAGGCCCAGGGGGACCACCAGCATCACGGAGAGCGGGATGGACCAGCTCTCGTAGAGCGCGGCCAGCACCAGGAAGACCACCAGCGCCGACAGCAGCATCAGCATGGGGGCCTGGGCCGCCGACTGGCGCTCCTGCAGCGACTGCCCCGTCCAGGCCAGGGCAAAGCCTGGCGGCAGCTGTGCCACCAGACGCTCCATTTCCGCCATCGCGGCGCCGCTGGAAACCCCGGGGGTGGCACTCCCGGAGAGACGCACGGCAGGGAAGCCCTCGAAGCGCATCATCTGCTGCGGCGACTGGTGCCAGGTTGGCGTCACCACCTCCCGCAGGGGCACCATGCCGCCGCTGGCATTGCGCACCCGCAGGCTGAGCACGTCATCGAGTTGCATGCGCGCCTTGGCATCGGCCTGCAGAATGACCTGCTGCATGTGCCCGCCGTTGGGGAAGTCGTTGATGTAGAGCGACCCCATCGCCGCCGACAGGGTGCTGCTCACGCTGGTGAACGAGAGTCCCATGGCCTCGGCTTTCTGCCGGTTAATCTCGAGGTGAATGCTCTCGCCGGGGGGCAGGCTGTCCGGATAGACATCGCTCACCAGCTCGCTTTGGGTGGCCAGTGCCAGCAGTTGCGCCTGGGCGGCCAGCAGCGCGGCGTCCCCCTGGTTGGCCCTGTCCTGCAGGAAGAGCGTGAAACCCGAAGAGGTGCCCAGTTCGTCGATGGCGGGCGGCAGCAGGCTCATCACTGTGCCTTCCTTGCTGTTGGCCATGGCCGCCTGTGCCAGCTCTGCCTCTTCGGCAGCCGTGGCGCCATGACGCTGATCCCAGTCTTTGAGCATGGTGAAGGCCATGGCCGCATTGGGGCCGGCGCCGGAGAAGCTGAAGCCCTGCACCACCAGGTTGGTGTCCAGCACCTCGCGAGAGGCCACATGGGCCTCGAACTCCTTGATGACGGCCAGGGTGCGCTCGCTGGTGGCACCGGTCGGCAACTGGATGGAGGTCATGAAGTAGCCCTGATCCTCGTCCGGCAGGAAAGAGGAGGGCAGCTGGGCGGCGGCGATGGCCAGCACGGCGCAGAGGGCGCTGAAGGCCGCCATCATGCGTCCGCTGCGCCCGACCAGGCGGGTGACCCGAACGCCGTAGCTCGTCGTGAGTCGCTCGACGCCCCGGTTGAAGGCACCGAAGAAGCCGCGCTTCTCATGATGGCTCTGGCTGACCGGGCGCAGCAAGGTGGCGCAGAGCGCCGGCGTCAGGGTCAGGGCGAGGAAGGCGGAAATCAGGATCGAGACCGCCATCGACAGGGTGAACTGCTGGTAGATGACCCCCACTGAGCCGCTGCCGAACGCCATGGGGATGAACACCGCCGTGAGCACCAGGGTGATGCCGATCACCGCCCCGGTGATCTCCTTCATGGCTCGCGATGTCGCCTCACGGGGCGAGAGCCCCTGGGTGGCCATCAGGCGCTCGACGTTCTCCACCACCACGATGGCGTCGTCGACTATGATGCCGATGGCCAGCACCATGCCGAACATGGTCAGGGAGTTGATGGAAAAGCCGGCGAGCAGCATCACCGCGAAAGTGCCGAGCAGGGCTATGGGTGCGACGATGGCCGGGATCAGGGTGTAGCGCAGGTTCTGCAGGAAGAGGAACATCACCAGGAACACCAGCACCATGGCTTCCAGCAGGGTGTGGATCACCTTGTCGATGGAGACCTTGACGAAGGGGGCCGAGTCGAACGGGATCGAGTAGGCCATGCCCACCGGCAGGGTGGGGGCGAGCTGGGCGAGACGGGTGCGCACCGCATCGGCGGTGCGCACGGCGTTGGCACCCGGGGAGAGCTGGATGGCGGCGCTGGTGGCGGCCACGCCGTTCTCGCGGTTGGCAAAGGCGTAGGATTGCGCCCCCAGCTCGACCCGGGCGACATCGCCCAGCACCAGCTTGGCGCCATCGCCACCGGCCCGCAGCACGATGGCGGCGAACGCCTCTGGGGTCGTCAGTTGCCCCTCTACCGTGAGGGGGACCGTCAGGCGCTGCCCCGGCAGGGCGGGTTCGTCGCCGAGGCGCCCAGGCGCTATCTGCACGTTCTGCTGCTCGATGGCCTGCGCTACCTCGCTGATGGTCAGCCCGTAGGCGGCGAGCTTACCCGGATCCACCCAGATTCGCATGGCCTGCTCTGCGCCGAACAGCTGCACCCGTCCCACGCCCTCGATGCGGCGCAGCTCCTGGACGATATTGCGCGCCATGTAGTCGTTCAGCGCTATTTCATCGAAGCGGCCATCCGGTGAAGTCATGCCGACCATCATCAGAAAGCCGGACGAGGCGGACTCCACCTGCAGGCCGTTTTGCCGCACCGCCTGTGGCAAGCGAGGCTCGACCGCCTTGATGCGATTTTGCACGTCCATCTGGGCCAGCTCGGGGTCGGTGCCCGGCTTGAAGGTGGCGGTGATCTGCGCGCTGCCCGAGGTGTCCACCGACGACTCGAAGTAGAGCAGGTTCTTGACTCCCGACAGCTCGCGCTCGATAAGGCTCACCACCGCATCGTTCAGGGTCTGTGGCGTGGCGCCCGGATAGGTGGCATAGAGGGTCACCGACACCGGCGCCACCGAGGGATAGCGGGAGATGGGCAACTTGGGAATGGCGATGACCCCCGCCAGCACGATGAAGAGGGCTATCACCCAGGCAAACACCGGGCGATGAATGAAAAACTGCGGCATGAAAACGTCTCCGATTCAGCGGGTGTGGGTGCCGGCTTACTGGCCGGCAACAAGGGGCTGCCAGGGATGGGCAATGACTTGCGCCCCCGGGGTCAGGCGGTCGATCCCCTCGATCACCACCCGTTGTCCGGCGCTGAGCCCGGATACGATGCGGTACTGGCGCGCCACCAGCTCACCGGTTGTGACAGCTATTTGCTGTGCCTGCCCCTGGTCATCCACCACCCACACGCTGGTCTGGCCCGATGTACGCACCACCGCCTGCTGAGGCACGCTCAGGGCGTTGGCATAGTGAGCCCGGGGAATGCGCGCCTGCACGTAGAGGCCGGGCAACAGGCGCCGCTCCGGGTTGTCCACCAGCACCCGCAGCAGTACGTCACCGGTACCGGCATCCACCTCGATGCCGGAGAAGAGGATGTGCCCCTGCATGCCGAGCGGCTTGCCATTGCTGCCGAGGATCTCCACCGTCAGTTCAGGCGCCGTCGACCCTGCCTGCTGGCGCAGGGCTTCCAGTACCGAGGCAGGTTGGCGCACATCGACGTAGACCTGATCGATCTGCTGGATCCTGGCCATGGGGGTGGTATCGGTGGGTGACACCAGGGCTCCTTCGCTCACCAGCGCCTGATCGATGCGCCCGGCGATGGGAGCCTCCACGCTGGCAAATTGCAGGTTCAGCTGGTGCCGGGCCAGGGTCGCCCTGGCCTGAGCCACGTCGGCGGCAGCCTGATCCCGCTGGGAGACGGCGTCGTCATAGGTCTGGCGGCTGATGGCCTCGGTGCGCAGCAGCGGCACCAGGCGGTCAATCTGGATGCGGGCACGGGCCAGCACGGCCTCGGCCCGCTGCAATGCGGCGGCGGCGCTGTCGACATCCGCCTTGAAGGGGGCCGGGTTTATCTGGAACAACACGGTGCCTGCGCCGATTTCGGCGCCCTGCTCGAACAGGCGGCGCTGCACAATGCCGCTTATCTGGGCGCGAATTTCGGCGCTGCGCACCGCGGCCACCCGGGCGGGCAGATCCTCGCTGATGACCAGCTCCTGCCCTGCCAGCGTCATCACCGACACCTGAGGAAGGGCTGGCGCGTCTTGCGCTTGCGGCGCCCCATCGCAACCTGCCAACCCGAATACGGCAATGACGGCAAGCAGAGCGCCCGCATACCGCTGTCTGACAAACATCATACTCACCTCGTTAAACCGTCTCCCCGGCATGGTGTTGCCGCGAGAGCACATCGAGCGGGCATTATGGAGAGGGGCTATTGCGAATGATTCGAGGCTTTGTGGAGAATCCATGGAGGCGGTGATAAAGTTCAAACCCACCATTTTCGAGGCCGACCATGTCGTATCTTCCAGCCTCCGCCAGCCCGGCGGCCCAGTCACTGGTACTGATTGCAGAGGATGAAGCCGAGATCGCCGAGATCCTCGCCGCTTACCTGCAACGCCACGGATTGCGCACTTTGCATGCCGCCGATGGCCGCGTAGCCCTGGCCATGCACCAGACATGCAAACCCGATCTCCTGCTGCTGGATGTGCAGATGCCGCAGCTCGACGGCTGGCAGGTGCTCAGCGAGATCCGGGCCCGTGGCGACACGCCGGTGATCATGCTGACCGCCCTGGATCAGGACCTCGACAAGCTGATGGGGCTGCGCATGGGGGCGGATGACTATGTGGTCAAACCCTTCAATCCGGCTGAAGTGGTGGCCCGGGTACAGGCGGTGCTCAGACGCAGCCAGGCAGCAAAACAGGCCACGGCCCGGGTGTTGCGGGTCGGCCCCTTCCAGATCGATCTGGAGAGCCACGAGGCCAGCCTTTGCCGCGATGAGGGGCAACTGGTGCTGGATCTGACCCTGACCGAGTTCAAGTTGCTCGCCTCCCTGATGCGGGCGCCGAAACGGGTGTTCAGCCGCGCCGAACTGCTGACCAACTGCTTGCCCGAGGGGGATACCCAGGAGCGCACGGTGGACAGCCACATCAGCAAGCTGCGCAAGAAGCTGGAGGCACAC
The DNA here is from genome assembly GCF_027707805.1 of Aeromonas sp. QDB20. NCBI lineage: Bacteria > Pseudomonadati > Pseudomonadota > Gammaproteobacteria > Aeromonadales > Aeromonadaceae > Aeromonas > Aeromonas sp. QDB20. Next base: position 300,810 of record NZ_JAPCJC010000004.1, read on the forward strand.
GGCATCCAGGGGGTGCCCGCCAGTGTCTGGGGCGTAGGCTATCGCTTCGGGGGCGATGCATGACATCGGCCCCCGGCCTGCGCAGGCAGATCATCCGCTCCCTGGGGCTGATGGCGCTTGGCATCATCTCCCTCGCGGTGATCGGCACCTATGTGTTCTACGCCATTGCCGTGACCTATGTGCCTGGCAGCATCTCCGAGAGCTGGATACCCTCCAGGGTCGAGATGCTCTGGATAGGCTCGACCATTCTGATTGCATTGGGGATGGCGCTGTACGTGGCGGTTCGCCTCTCTCGGCGCATCCTGACCCCGCTCAATTCGGTGGCGAACAGCCTGCGCGAGGTGGCAGAGGGCAAACTCGATGCGCGCGTGCCGCTGGATGAACAGGCAATTGGGGAGACGGCGCAACTGGTGCGGGACTTCAACACCATGGCCGAACGGCTGCAGAGCATGACCCGCGAGCGGGAGTTCTGGAATGCCGCCATCGCCCACGAATTGCGCACCCCGGTGACCATCTTGCGCGGCCGCTTGCAGGGGCTGGCCGAAGGGGTATTTCCGCCAGAGCGTGCGCTCTTTGAAGGGCTGCTGCGTCAGGTGGAGGGATTGACCCACCTGATCGAAGACTTGCGGGTGCTCAGTCTCAACGACAGCGGCCACCTGGAGCTGCAACGGACAGAGGTCAGGCTGGCCGATGAGCTAAGTGTGGTGCTTGACGCCTTTGCCACCCCCCTGGCCGCGAGCGGTTTCACGCTGAAGCGGGAGCTCGATGCCGAACTCCTTGTTTGTTGCGATGCACTTCGCATCCGTCAGGCTCTGATGGCGCTGCTGGAGAATGCCCAGAAGCATGGGGTGCCGGGCCTGCTGACCGTGCGCCTGCATCGCTCGGGCGCCCAGTGCATCCTGAGCGTGGAAGACGAGGGGCCCGGCATCAGCAAGGAGGTCGCCGCCCATATCTTCGAGGCATTTCGCCGGGGGGATCCGTCACGTTCGCGCAAGAGCGGCGGCAGCGGGCTCGGACTGGCCGTGGTCAAGGCCATTGTCGAGGCCCACGGTGGCAGTGTGGTTTGCCAACCCGCTAAAAGTGGAGGAACAATGTTCCTTCTCTCATGGCCTATATCGTTCAATTCTCAGTTGTCCTGAAATATACCTTGTTGTTTAAATAGTCAATTTTGTCCCATTGGACTAGGTTTTCGTCATATCCCATAGCTTAATGAGTGTACTAATGGGTTAAAGCATAATTGTCCACGGGCTGGGGCAGGATGGCCCTACATTTTGGCTCCACATAGCAACTTGAGCGTTTGGGCTCTGGCCTAGTTATCGCTAAGCAAGTCGACCAATATGGTTTGTGGTGTCTGGTGGGTTATTGCTCGATGTGGTGTTGTGGTTGCTGGCCGATGGCAGCGGTTATCTGCCGAGGGATCAAAGTCTTGTAATCACGCAAGTCATGCATGGTTGGGCTTCCCAACACCCTAGATGTGAGGAACTACATGACGTTGTGGGGATGATTGTCTACAGCGATTGCTTGAGACGGATGATGTCTCGTTGATAGCTACGGCGGTGGCTATGCCAAATCACCCGCTCGGTAGCAGCCTCCAGTAGCGCAGTGGTCATGGTGCGGGGAAGAACCAGATTTGCGCCATCCCATTTATCCAGGTCCAGCACGCCGGAACGCACCAGACTGGCCAACTGCGTATCAAACTCTTGGGTCAGCTTCAGCGCAATGAACTCCTCGATATGGGCTCGGAGCACGGTAATAGCAGCCTCTGGCGCCATTGGTGATGCATTGGGCGTTGTCATGGTCATGTATGGCAGCTCCAATGCGGCTTGTCATTGGTACCATGGTTGACGTAGGCCCCGACCATTACCCGTTGCCACTCGCCAACCGGCTAACCCGCTGCATTACAGACACAGCGAAAGCGGGCGAAGTTAATCTCTCGCGGCAGATGTTCACGCATATCCCGTGGACTGACAAAGAGCGTGGTCTTGTGCAGCACCGGGTTGGGGGCTATCAGTGGCCCGCCAATTCGTCGCCTCTCCACATCGTGGGCATAGGCAAATCCCGGCATTATCAACTGTTGACAGATGAGCTTGGAGAGAGCTGGATGGGTACACATGGCTTCCGCTACGGCGGCCTGGCTAAAGCTATCGTTGAACTCAATCATTGGTGTTTGAACGGTAGGCCGCTGCCAGCAGCGCAAACTGTTCGACCAGGTGACTGATGCTGATGCCCAGTTCATCACTTACCCCATCACCCAGACGGTGATGCAGGTGTGCCATGTCTTCAGAGATACGTTGGGCTATCTGGGCGGTTGAGCTCGATAGTGAGCTTGTCAGCGTTAGGGTGATGGCGAGATTCATCGCATCTCTCCCCAAGGAACTTGGTCCCACAGTGGCAGTCGGGTCAGCACGTCTTGCGCCAACGCTTGCTGAAACTGCTGTATTACCTTGACCAAACGAGGTGCCTGCTCAGGGCTCCCTCTCCATTCGCTCGACTGGTACAGCTTAGCGCGGCTTGCTTCTCATCTTCTCATCGTTGCCAAGATTCTGGCTTTGTACTCGAGTCATGTCAGCTGGCTGAAATAGACAAAGGTGGATCAATCCAGCGGAGTTTGCGTTCGCCACTGCTCAGCCCTGTGTGCTGGTTTGCTCACTCTCCCTCACCAGCTCGAGGAAGGCGCGCATGGCGGGGGTGATGCTGTGCTGGCGGGTGATGAAGGCGGTGTGGCCGATGTCGCGTTGCGGCGCCAGCGGCAGGCAGACCAGATCCGAGAGCTTGCTGGCGGATCGGGCGAGGCCGGCACTGACGATGGCCCAGCCCAGCCGGTGGCGCACGGCGCTCACCAGGTGAAACAGGGAGTCGGTTTCCAGCACCACGTCAAGCCGGATGCCGGCCCGCTCGGCGGCGCGGTCCAGATACTTGCGAAACTGCATGGTGCGGCTGGGCAGTACCAGCGGCCGCTGCTGCAGTGCCGTCAGGGTCAGCTTATCGCCGGGGAGGCGCTGATCCGCCTCGTCGCGGTTCATCAGCACCGCCATCTGGTTGTGCCCCTGGGGATAGAGGTGGAAGGTCTGTCTGGCGGCACCGATGAGCGGTTCGTCAAATCCCAGTCCGATGTCGCACTGGTGCAGCTCCAGCTGTGACAGCAGGGCTTCGTTGCTGAGCACCGAGAGACGAATGACGATGTCGGGGTAGCGCTGCTTGCAGCGGGCGATGAGCGGCATGATGTCGACATTGGACTGGGGCACTATGCCGATGCGCAGGGTGCCGGATAGTTCGCCATGAAACAGCGCCAGCTCCTGCTTGAGCGCCTCCTGCTCCAGCAGCATCCGCTCGGCATACTGGCGCACCAGCTCGCCCGCTTCGGTGAGGGCGACGAACTGGCTGGTACGTACCACCAGATCGGTGCCGAGGTTCTTCTCCAGCGCCGTGATGCTGGCCGAGAGGGTCGGCTGGGTGATGTGGCAGGCCTTGGCCGCTCTGGCAAAATGCTGATGTTTGGCCAGTTCGTGGAAATAGTGCAACTGCTTGATGTTCATCGTCATACGGGAGGCGAGGGGAGGATGGATTTAAAAATTAATCAATTGAAAAAACGTCGTCAATAGAATGACTCTATTACCATATAGATTTATTTCATTGGTTTTGCGTCTGCCGCCTCTCTAAACTTGAATGCAGTTTGCATTTTTAGGCCAACCTGCATGCCTGCCTACACGCCCGTCGACATCCCCGTAAATTTGCCTGTCTCGCCCGCACTGGATCATCTGGTGGAGGAGGTCGCCGTCGCCATCAACATCAATGGCATCAACCATGCGGTGATGATGGCGACCCCGGACGATCTCGATGACTTTGCCGTCGGCTTTCTGTTTGGCGAGGGGATCATCCGGCACAACCACGAGGTCCACGACATCCAGATTGGGCAGGCCGAGCAGGGGATGGTGTTGGACATCACCATCGCCAACCGCTCCCAGGCCGCTCTGGCCCAGCACAAGCGCCGGCTGACCGGGGCGACCGGTTGCGGCATCTGCGGCGTGGCGGCGGTGGAGCAGGCGCTGCCCGCACTGCCGGTGTTGCCACTGACGCCGCCGCTGGATGGGGCCTTGCTGGCGGGGCTGCGTGCGCAGATCGCCCAGTGGCAGCTCAAGGGTCAGCAGCATGGCGCCCTGCATGCGGCGCTGGCGCTGGATGCCGAGGGGCGGATCCTCCATTGCCGGGAAGATATCGGGCGCCACAATGCCCTCGACAAGCTGATTGGCCTGCTGCTGCGCGGGCACAGTGCGTGCGACACTTTGGTGGTGACCAGCCGCTGCGGCAGCGAGCTGGTGCAAAAAGCCGCCCGTTTCGGTGCCCGTCATCTCATCTGCCTGGCATCGCCCAGCCAGCTGGCGGTCAGGCTGGCCCTCAAATACAACCTCAACGTCGTTCATATTCCCAAGTTTGATGCCCCGGTCAGCTACTCCAGCTATCGCCCGGCGGATCCCATCGGAGAGTGCCATGAGTCATATTGAAAAGCCCGCCAAAGCCGGCGGTTTTTCGTCCCTGCAATCCACCATGAAACAGGTGCTGCGCAGCCAGAAGACCCGTCAGAACATCAAGAACCTGCTGCGGGTCAACCAGACCGACGGCTTCGACTGCCCGGGCTGCGCCTGGGGTGACAACGACCACGGCACCTTCCAGTTCTGTGAGAACGGCGCCAAGGCGGTGGCCTGGGAATCCACCGGCAAGACGGTGGGGGCCGAGTTTTTCGCGGCCCATTCGGTGCGCCAGCTGGCCACCCAGAGCGACTACTGGCTCGAGTATCAGGGGCGGTTGACCGAGCCGATGCGCTACAACCCGGCGACCGATCACTACGAGTCGATAAGCTGGGATGATGCCTTTGCCCTGATTGCCGACACCCTCAAGGGGCTTGCCAGCCCGGACGAGGTGGAGTTCTACACCTCGGGGCGTGCCAGCAACGAAGCTTCTTATCTTTATCAGCTGTTTGGCCGCCTGTTTGGTACCAACAACTTCCCCGACTGCTCCAACATGTGCCATGAGGCGAGCGGGGTAGCGCTGATCCAGTCGGTCGGCATCGGCAAGGGGACTGTGGTGCTGGATGACTTCGACCAGGCCGATGCGGTGTTCGTCTATGGCCAGAATCCGGGTACCAACCACCCGCGCATGATGAATGCCCTGCGCCAGGCGGCACGTGGCGGCTGCAAGATCGTCAGCTTCAACAACTTGAAAGAGGTGGCGCTGGAGCGCTTCGCCAGCCCGCAGAGCCCGCTGGAGCTGCTGACCTCGGCGGCCACCACCATCAGCCACCAATACCTGACGCCGAAACTGGGTGGCGACATGGCCGCCATCCGCGGCATGGCCAAGTACATCCTGGAAGAGGCGCCAGAGGCGGTGGATCGCGACTTCATCGCTCGCCATACCCGCCACTTTGCCGAGTACGAGGTGCAGGTGCGTGCCACCGACTGGGGGGCGATCGAGCAGCAATCCGGCCTGAGTCGCGCCGACATCGTGCAGGCCGCCCGGGTCTTTGCCGCCAGCCAGCGCATCATCAGTTGCTGGGCCATGGGGGTGACCCAGCATCTGCACTCGGTCGATACCATTCGCGAAATCGTCAACCTGCACCTGATGCGCGGCCAGATTGGCAAGCCGGGGGCGGGGCTCTGTCCGGTACGGGGCCACAGCAACGTGCAGGGCAACCGCACCATGGGGATCAACGAAAAGCCGACCGCTGCCTTTATCGAGCGGCTCGAGCGTCACCTGCAGGTGAGCCTGCCGCGGGCCGCAGGTCACAACGTTTACGAGGCGCTCAAGGCGCTGCATGAGGGCAAGAGCAAGGTACTCATCTGCCTGGGTGGCAACCTGGCGGCAGCGGCGCCCGACACCGACTTCACCTACGGGGCGATGAAAAAGGCCGAGCTCAACGTGCAGATCAGCACCAAGCTCAACCGCAGCCATCTGCTGGTGGGCAAGGCGGCGCTGATCCTGCCCTGCCTCGGTCGCACCGAGCTCGATATCCAGCGCACGGGCAACCAGAAGATCACGGTGGAGGACACCTTCAGCATGGTGCACGCCTCGACCGGCGCGGCCGAGCCAGTGTCGCCCCTCTGCCTCTCCGAGACCGACATAGTGGCGCGGATGGCTCATGCCACCGTGGGCGGCGAGCGGGTCGACTGGCTGGCCCTGCGCGATGATTATGCTCGTATCCGTGATCTTATCGAACAGACCATCGCCGGTTTTGCCGATTTCAATGCCCGCATCCAGCAGCCGTGCGGTTTTCATCTCGATAACTCCGCCGCCAAGCTGGTGTGGAACACCGCCAGCGGCCAGGCCGAGTTTCGTGCCAGCACCTTGCCGCACTCTGTGTTGCCGGAGTGTACCCGTCATGCCGAGCAGATGAGCGATCAGCCGGTGTTGCTGCTGCAGAGCCTGCGCTCCCACGATCAGTACAACACCACCATCTATGGCATGGATGATCGCTATCGTGGCATCAAGGGCCAGCGCAACGTGGTGTTCATGAACGAGGCGGATGCCCGCCAGCTTGGCTTTGCCGAAGGGGACAGGGTTGACATGGCGGCCATCTGCAACGACGGGCGCGAGCGCAGCGTGACCGGTTTTGTGGTGGTGATCTACGAGATCCCGCGCGGCAACATCGCGGCCTACTATCCGGAGACCAACCCGCTGGTCCCCATTGACAGCATTGGGGCGGGCTCGTTCACCCCGACCTCCAAGTCCATCCCGGTGCTGGTGACCGCCTCCAATCGGCAGGACAATCTGTTGCTGCTATGAGCCGAGAGGTTTGCAGGCTAGCCGGTTCAAGCCGGCCTGCCCCAGGCAGCAGAACCCGGACATCCTATAAACAACAACGCCGCATAAGCTATGCGGCGTTGTTGTTTTTCAGCTCTGGTGCCGGTAACAGGAGTCGAACCCGCGACCTTCGCATTACGAATGCGCTGCTCTACCAACTGAGCTATACCGGCGTGCCACTAGATTCCTGAAAACCCGGGGGCAAGTCAATGAGCTGCACTCGGTTTTATGAGTGAGCTCATGGAGTTACGGTCAAGGTCAGAGGTCGGTGAACTCCGGAATATGGGCACGGCCGCGGCTTTCGAGAAAATCGAGCAGGGCGCGGGGGGAGCGCGCCAGGATCCGCTCTTCGGGGAAGCCGGCCTCGGTCACCAGCCGGTGGCAGTGCTCGAAATCCCCGAGGCTGAAGGCCACGTGGGAGTCGGAGCCGAAGGTGAGGTAGGCCCCCATGTCCCGCGCCGCCTCGACGATGGCGCGGCAGTTGCCTTCACTGCCCGGGCGGGAGTGGCTGAAGGAGGAGTTGTTGAGCTCCAGCGCTACCCGATACTCTGCCGCCGCCTTGACCACCGCCTGGATATCGATGGGGAAGGCGGGATTGCCGGGGTGGCTTATCATGTCGACCCGGCCGCTCTTAATGGCGTTGATCATGGCCTGGGTGTGGGTGGCCTGGTCGCAGGGGGGGAACACCGGTTCGTGAAAGCCCGCCATGATCATGTCGAGCCGCGACTCGTAGCGCTCGGGGAAGTCGATCTCGCCATCGATGTTCTTGATGTTGGCTTCGATGCCGCGCAGGATGCCGACCCCGTCGACCACCCGTGGCAATACGTGCAGGTTGACGAAGTGCCAGAAGTGGGGGGCATCCGCCATATCGGGGCCATGATCCGTGGTGGCGAACAGCTTGATCCCCTTTGCCTTCGCGATGGGCAGGTAGTCGTGAATGGTGCTGTAGGCGTGGGTGCTGGCGACGGTGTGGGTGTGGGTATCGACCGTGTACTTCATCTTATCTTCCCCTCTGGCGTGAGGGGCCAGCATAGCAAAGGCGGCGGGTCGAGACCATGTGGTGGCTTGTCATACTTTGTCACAAATTGAGGGCAGGTTGACAAAGTTTGAACACGCTTGGCAGCCATGATGGGTGTATCGATGAAAGCCTGAACTCGCATCGATGGGTTGGATCAGGATGGTGCAACCTCATTTCCCCGCCGTCGCGCCCTGCGACGGTTTTTTTTGCCCGTTTGCCAGCGTGCTGGATAGCAGCAGGGTAAAAGCAGGGTAAAAAAATGCCCAACTAGCATGGAGCAGGTTGGGCGAGACTTAATGTTTAATTGCAGTGGCATAGATATAGAGTCCGATTCGTCCGTGAAGTTCCCGCCTTGTTCCCCATTTTCACGAAAAACATTTCACTAACACCTGTTCACATTCTCTTGACACAAAAGGTTGTGAAACGTACTTTTTAAACATTCGTTTAAGTGAGGTGTCCTGTGAGTAAAATCGATACCAAAAACCGCATTCTCGATGCCGCCGAGGTGTTGTTTGCCGAACGGGGGTTCGCCGATACCTCTTTGCGTCTGATCACCAGTGAGGCCGATGTCAACCTGGCCTCGGTGAACTATCACTTCGGCTCCAAGAAGGAGCTGATCCAGGCGGTGCTCGATCGCTATCTGAGCCTGTTCATGCCCGAGCTGGATGCACGCCTGCATACCCTGATGGCGCAAGAGCAGCTGACCCTGCTGCAAGTGTTCGAGAGTTTCGTCGACCCGCTGATGAAGCTGGTGGCGGTGCGCACCAACGGTCCGGCCATCTTCATGCAGCTGCTGGGACGTGGCTACATCGACAGCCAGGGTCACCTGCGCCGCTTCATCACCGCCCATTACGGCCCCATTTTGCAGCGGATCACCCAGGCCATCTCCAAGGCCAACCCGGAGTTGTCGCCGGCGGATCTGTTCTGGCGGCTGCACTTCACCCTGGGTACCGTCGTGTTCACCATGGCTTCGGCCGATGCGCTGCGCGACATTGCCCAGGCCGATTTCGGCCAGCAGCTCGATGTGGAGGGGCTGGTACGCAACGTCATTCCTTATCTGGCGTCCGGTGTCGGGGCGCCCGTGGAGTCGACCAGGCTCTCCCTGGCCGTGTAACAACCAACAATAAATCAACGGAAACAGTGAAATAGAAGGAACTTGAGTATGATCACATTGCTTATCCTGCTGGTGCTGGCGATAGCCGTCGTGCTCGGCGTGCCCTCCATCCGTAAAAAGGTGGTCACCCGCCCGGTGTTCGGCATCTTCAAGAAGATACTGCCGCCCTTGTCTGCCACCGAGCGGGAGGCCATGGAAGCCGGCTCCGTTTGGTGGGATGGGGAGCTGTTTCGCGGCAACCCCGACTGGAAAAAACTGCACGGCTACGGCAAGGCCGAACTGACCGCAGAGGAGCAGGCCTTCATCGACAACCAGGTCGAAACCCTGCTCGCCATGGTCGACGACTTCAAGATCGTCAACGAAACCAAGGATCTTCCGGAGCCGGTGTGGGACTATCTGAAGAAGGAAGGCTTCTTCTCCCTGATCATCCCGAAATCCTACGGCGGCCGTGAATTCTCCGCGATCGCCAACTCCACCATCGTCACCCGCATTGCCACCAAGAGCCTGAGCGTGGCGGTTACCGTCATGGTGCCGAACTCCCTCGGCCCGGGCGAGTTGCTGATGCACTACGGCACCCAGGCCCAGAAGGACTTCTGGCTGCCGGGGCTGGCTAACGGCAAGGAAGTGCCCTGTTTCGCCCTGACCGGGCCGGAAGCGGGCTCCGACGCTGGCGCCATTCCGGACAAGGGGATCGTCTGCAAGGGGATGCACAAGGGTGAAGAGGTGCTGGGTATTCGCCTCAACTGGAACAAGCGCTACATCACCCTGGCGCCGCGCGCTACAGTGCTGGGGCTGGCGTTCAAACTCTATGACCCGGAAAAACTGCTGGGTGACAAGGAAGAGCTCGGTATCACCTGCGCACTCATCCCCACTAGCCACCCGGGCGTGCGCGTCGGCGATCGCCACTACCCCATGGGGCTGGCGTTCCTGAACGGCCCGACCTTCGGCAAGGACGTGTTCATTCCGCTCGACTGGATCATCGGTGGCCCGGATTACGCCGGTCGCGGCTGGCGCATGCTGGTGGAATGCCTCTCCGCCGGGCGCGGCATCTCGCTGCCTGCCCTTGGCACCGCTTGCGGTCACATGGCGAGCCGCACCGTGGGGGCCTACTCCTACGTGCGCAAGCAGTTCGGCATGTCCATCGGCAAGTTTGAAGGGGTGCAGGAAGCGCTGGCTCGCATCGGCGGCCTCACCTATCAGCTGGAAGGGGCCCGTCGCATGACTGCAGGTTCCCTGGACTTGGGTCAGGCACCGGCCATCGTCACCGCGATTTCCAAGTACCACATGACCGAGATGGCGCGCCAGATCATGGATGACTCCATGGACATCCACGCCGGCCGTGCCATCCAGCTGGGCCCGAAAAACTACACCGGCTACGCCTACATGGGCATTCCGGTGGCGATCACGGTGGAAGGGGCCAACATCCTGACCCGCAACCTGATGATCTTCGGGCAGGGGGCCACCCGCTGCCACCCGTACGTGTTTGCCGAGCTGGAAGCGGCGGCCGACACCGACGTGGAGCGCGGCCTCGAGAAGTTTGACGCCCTGCTGATGAAGCACATCGCCTTTGGCGCCGGCAACTTCTTCGGTTCCCTGTTCCAGGGGCTGACCCTGGGCCAGTTCAACAGTGCCCCGGTGGCCGGTGAAACCGCCCGCTACTACAAGCAGCTCTCTCGCATGAGTAAGGGGCTGGCCCTGTGCGCCGACGTCTCCATGCTGATGCTGGGTGGCGATCTCAAGCGCAAGGAGATGATCTCCGCCCGTCTGGGTGACGTGCTGAGTCACCTCTACCTGGCCTCTGCCACCCTCAAGCACTACGAGGATCAGGGCCGCATGGTCTCCGATCTGCCGTTCGTGCAGTACGCGGTGGAGCGCAACCTCTACCTGATTGGCAAGGCGTTCGAGGGCTTCTTCCAGAACTTCCCGAACAAGGTGGTGGGCGCCGTGCTCAAGCGGGTGGTGTTCCCGTTCGGCGTGGGTTACAAGATGCCGGCCGACGATCGCTGCCATGCCATCTGCCTGGCCATGATGAAGCCGGGCGAGTTCCGCGACCGTCTGACCGCGCTCTGCTATGTGGGCAAGGACGAGGCGGACCCGGTCGGCCTGATGGAGCGCGCTTTCCAGGCCATGGTCGCAGTGCAGCCCTACGAGAAGAAACTGGTGCAGGCCCAGAAAGAGGGCAAGCTGCCCCGCAAACTGGCGTTGCCGGAGCTGGTTGCTGCTGCCCTGTCCCAATCCATCCTGAGCAAGGACGAGGCGGACAAGCTGCTGGCCGCCGATGCCCTGCGCTACGAAGCCATTCAGGTAGACAACTTCGCCCCGGGCGAGCTGGAGGGGTTATCCCAGCAAAATCCGGTGGTGCACGCCGCCTGAGAGTGCACTCGCTCCTGAATCTGAAACCGGCCGATATGGCCGGTTTTTTTGTTTGTTAACCATGCATTTACAACCTCGATTAATTCCAGTTTAATGCAATGGCCCCCCACCCTTGGGGCAGGAAGCAAGGCCAGCGGAATGGCCGACAACAACAAACTCAGGAAGAGTGAATGAACCTCGCCAAAACGGCGATCGAACGTCCCATCTGGGTGGCGGTCTCGATCGTGCTGATTTTTCTGCTGGGCCTGCTTAGCATCCGGGGGCTGCCGATCCAGCTGTTTCCCGACATCGATCGCCCGCACCTCAACATCTCGGTGGACTGGCGCTCGGCCTCACCCCAGGAGATGGAGTCGGAGATAACCGACCCCATCGAGCAGGAGATGCAGGGGGTGCAGGGGCTCAAGAATCTCACCAGCAACAGCTTCCCCGGCTTCACCGAGATCGATCTGGAGTTTGCCCTCGGCACCGACATGCAGCGGGCCCAGCTTGACGTCATCTCCCGCCTGAACCGGGTCTCCGGCCTGCCGGACAAGATTGGCGGTCCCTACGTCAACAACTACAGCAGCAACGACACCCTCACCTTCTTCTTCATCCAGCAGCTGCCCGGCGCCAAGGGGCCGATCGACGATCACCAGGCGTTGATCGAGGCGCGGATAAAACCCGAGCTGGAGCGCATTCCCGGGGTGTCGACGGTCGACATCCAGGGGATCAACGAGCGCCAGATCCAGATCCGCTTCGACCCCTACCGCGCCGCCGAGCTGGGGGTGGAGATCCCGGTGCTGGCCAGCCGGGCCAGCACCGGTTGGGATGTCTCCGCCGGCACCCTCGACATCGGCCGCTGGGAGTACAAGCTGCGCTTTGCCGGCCGCTACGACGTGGCGACCCTGGGAGACAAGGTGGTGGACTGGCGCGACGGCCTGCCCATCTATCTGCGGGACGTGGCGGAGATCCAGCTGGCCCGGGAGGAGAACCCGGTGCTGCGCATCCAGAACGGCAACACCGCCATCGCGGCGCAGATCTTCAAGGAGAGTGGGGCCAACGCCCTGGCGGCGCTGGAGGCGATCAAGCTCAAGGTGGGCGAGCTCAACCGCGAGGTGCTGGAGCCGGTCGGTCTGCACATGGAGCAGTCGTTCGACGCCTCCCTCTACATCAACCGGGCGGTGAGCATGGTGACCGCCAACCTGGGGCTCGGCGTGCTGCTCTCCTGCGCCATCCTCTGGGTCTTTCTGCGCCGGCTCAAGGCGACCCTGATGATCGCGATCGCCATCCCCATCAGCATCATGCTCACCTTCTGTCTGCTCAAGGTGCTGGGACGCACCCTCAACGTCATCTCGCTGGCGGGCATCGCCTTTGCGGTCGGCATGGTGCTCGATGCCGCCATCGTGGTGCTGGAGAGCATCTATCGGCGCCACGAGCGAGGGGATCTCAGCAAGGGGGAGGCGGCGCTGGAAGGTGCCAGCCGGGTGTGGACCGCCCTGGTGGCCTCCACCCTGACCACGGTCGCCATCTTCCTGCCGGTGCTGCTGCTCAATGACGTGGAGGGGCAGCTGTTTGCAGACCTTGCGCTCACCATCGCCTGCGCGGTGACCGTCTCCATGCTGGTGGCGGTGACCGTGCTGCCGGCGGTGGCGGCGCGCTGGATGGGGCGCGAGCGGCTGACTGACCCCTATGAGAGGCTGTGGCAGGGCACCACCCGCCACGTGATCCGCTGGACTGCGACGCCCCGCCGGCGCTGGACCGTCATCACCCTGATGATGAGCCTGCCGGCGCTGGCCACCTGGGCCCTGCTGCCGAAGATGGACTACCTGCCGGACGTGAAGCGCGACGCGGTGGATGTCTGGATGAACTTCACCCCGGGCTTCAACCTCAAGGCCCAGCGCGAGGAGGTGATCGACACGCTCATCGCCAGGCTGGATCCCTATATGAAGGGGGAGCAGGAGCCGGCCCTCAAGAACTACTACATATTGCGCTACCCGGGAGGCGCCCAGATCGGGGTACGGCCGAAAGAGGAGGACCAGATCAAGGTGCTGGAGCAGCTGTTGATGAAGCAGTTGCTGGTGGGCATCCCCGACACCCAGGTGTTTGGCGGTCAGGGGTCGCTGTTCGGCGGCTTTGACAGCGAGAACGGTATCTCCCTGTTGCTGCAGGGAGGTGATCTGGTCGAGCTCTATCGGGCGGCGCGGGCCGCCATGGCCATCGTCAAGCAGGATCTGCCGGGGGCCCAGGTCAGGCCGCAGCCGGATCTCGATTTCACCGCCCCCGAGCTGCGGCTGGTGCCGCAAGACAGGCGCCTCGCCGAGGTGGGTTGGGATCGTACCCCCATGCCCGCCATCATCCAGACCTTCGGCGACGGGTTGCGGGTTGGCGAGTATTTCGACGGGGAGGAGCGGCTCGACATCATGCTGATGGGACAGACCTCGGCCAACCCGGACGAGCTCAAGGCGGTGCCGCTGGCGACCCCGTCCGGGCGCATCGTGCCGCTCGGCGAGCTGCTGCGGGTGGAGCACGACATGGGTCCGGCCAGCATCTTTCGGGCCGACGGCCGGCGCAGCATCAGCCTGCAGATCTCGCCCCCGGCGGGGATGAGCATGGAGCAGGTGCTCGATACCCTGCAGAGCAAAAGCTTTGCCGCCATCCGGCCACTGCTGCCCGCCGGTGGCGAGCTGCGGGTCTCCGGCAATGCCGACAGCCTGCAGCAGGCGCTGGGCAACCTGGGGGCCATCTTCCTGTTTGCGGTGATGATCCTGCTGATCCTGTTGTGGGGGGTCTTTGCCTCCCTCAAGGATGCGGTGCTGGTGTTGCTCACCCTGCCGCTTGCCACCGTCGGCGGTGTGTTGGCGCTCTACCTGAGCGGCCTGCTGGTGCCGCTGCCGATGGATCTGCTGACAATCATCGGTTTCGTCATCCTGCTGGGGCTGGTGGTCAACAACGCCATCCTGCTGGTGCACCAGACCCGCACGGCGGAGCGGGAGGGGATGAGCCGCCAGCAGGCGGTGGCCGATGCCCTGCAAAGCCGGATGCGACCCATCGCCATGACCAGCCTCACCAGCATCTTCGGCATGCTGCCGCTGATGCTGAGCCCGAGCGAGGGCAGCGAAATCTACCGGGGGCTGGCCACCGTCATCGTTGGCGGCATGAGTTGCAGCACCCTGTTTACCCTGGTCCTGCTGCCCGCCTTCCTGCGGCTGGGTGAGCGGGTCGACGTGCCGCAGGCCATTCGGCAGCGGGCCTGAGCAAGGAGCTCATCGATGACACACGGTTTTACAAGGATGGTTGTGGGCGCGGCGCTGCTGGCGGGGGGCGTGTTCCCCGCGCTGGCACAGGGCAAGATGGTGACCCTGGCGGACGTGACCCGGGGGGAGGCGGCGGCCAGCATCTGGGTCAGCGGCACGGTGGCGAGCCGCCAGCAGGCCGCGCTCAGCGCCGAGGTGAGCGGCCGGGTGGAGTGGATCGCCGAGTTCGGCAGCCGGGTCAGCAAGGGGGATGAGCTGCTGCGCCTCGACAGCGCGGCGCTGCGGCTCTCGCTGGAGCAGGCCCAGGCCGAGCAGGCCAAGTGGGAGAGCAACGTGCGCTTCGCCCGCGCCGAGTTTGGCCGGCTGGCGACCCTGCATCGCCAGAAGAGCGCCTCCCAGAGCCAGTACGACAAGGCGCGCTACGACGTGGAGCAGGCTGAACTGGCCGAGCGGCTGGCGCGGGTGCAGGTGCGCCAGATTGAGGAGCAGCTGCGCAGAAGCCACATCTTCGCGCCGTTCGACGGGGTGGTGAACAACCACTTCATCCAGCCGGGGGAACATGTGGATGCCGGCGAGCAGGCGCTGGAGCTGGTCAACCCCGATCAGCCCGACATCCGCCTGCAGGCCCCCATCGTCTGGGCCGGCCAGCTGGCGCCCCAGACCCGGCTGCGGGTGGAAGGGGATCAGCTCAGCGGCCACGGGGTCTATTACCAGCGGGCGGCCAGCGCCGATCCCAAGTCGCGCCTCATCGAACTGCGCCTCAAGCCGGAGGGGGGGCGCTTCATCATCGGCTCGCCGGTGCGGGTGGCGCTGCCACTGGCGGAGCAGCAGACCATGCTGCTGCCGCGCGATGCTCTGGTGCTCAACACCGAGGGGAGCGTGGTCTATCAGGTGGAGCAGCACGGCGAAGAGCTCAAGGTGAACCGGGTGCCGGTGACCGTGCTGTTCGGCGACAGCCGGCAGGTGGCAGTGAGCGGGGCGCTCAAGCAGGGGGACAGGGTGGTGGTGCGCGGCGCCGGCAGCCTGCAGGATGGCGACAAGGTGGAGCTGTTTCGCGGCTGATACTGTTTGGTCTCCATGAAAAACGGCTCCCGCGGGAGCCGTTTTTGTTGCAGGCAGGAGGGGCGATTACTCGACCATCATCACCTTGCAGGTGTTGGTACTGCCGACGGTTTCCATCTTGTCGCCGTGGGTGAGCAACACCATGTCGCCGCTTTGCAGCAGCCCCTTGGCCTTGAGCACGTCCAGCGCATCGCGGCACACTTCGTAGACCGGCTTGGTCTCGTCGCCGTCAAACAGCACAGGGGTCACGCCGCGGTAGAGGTTGGTCCAGGCCAGGGTCTTGTTGTGCGGCGACAGGGCGAAGATCGGCAGGCCGGAGCTGATACGGGACATCAGCAGCGGGGTGGTGCCCGACTCGGTCAGCGCCACGATTGCCTTGACCCCTTCCAGGTGGTTGGCCGCATACATGGTGGACATGGCAACCGCCTCTTCCACCGAGGTGAAGGTGTAGCTCATGCGGTGGTTGGAGACGTTCAGGCTCGGATGCTTCTCGGCGCCCACGCAGACGCTGGCCATGGAGGTCACTGTCTCGATGGGGAACTGGCCGGCGGCGGTCTCGGCGGAGAGCATCACCGCATCGGTCCCGTCCAGCACGGCGTTGGCCACGTCCATCACTTCGGCACGGGTCGGCAGCGGCGCGTTGATCATCGACTCCATCATCTGGGTCGCGGTGATGACCACCCGGTTCAGGCGGCGGGAGTGGCGAATGAGCTTCTTCTGCACGCCGACCAGCTCGGGATCGCCGATTTCGACGCCAAGGTCACCACGGGCCACCATGACGGCATCGGAGCCGAGGATGATGTCTTCCATCGCCTCGTCGGTGGCGACGGTTTCGGCGCGCTCGACCTTGGCCACGATCTTGGCGTTGGAGCCGGCTTCGCGGGCCAGCTCGCGGGCGTAGCGCAGGTCATCGCCGCAACGGGGGAAGGAGACGGCCAGGTAGTCCACGTTCATGCGGGCGGCGGTCTTGATGTCTTCCTTGTCCTTCTCGGTCAGGGCCGGGGCGGAGAGGCCGCCACCCTTCTTGTTGATGCCCTTGTTGTTGGAGAGCGGACCGGCCACGGTGACCGTGGTGTGGATGCGGGTGCCTTCGACCTGCTCCACTTTCAGTTGCACGCGGCCGTCGTCCAGCAGCAGGGTGTCGCCGGGCACCACGTCATTGGGCAGGCTCTTGTAGTCGATGCCGACCTGCTCCTGGCAGCCTTCACCCTTGCCGAGGGCGGCGTCGAGGATGAACTTGTCACCGATGGCCAGATAGATCTTGCCGTCCTTGAAGGTGGAAACGCGGATCTTGGGGCCCTGCAGGTCGCCCATGATGGCGACGTGACGGCCCAGCTTGGCGGCGATGTCACGCACCTGGTTGGCGCGCAGGATGTGGTCTTCAGCAGTGCCGTGGGAGAAGTTCATCCGCACCATGTCGGCACCGGCACGGATGATCCCTTCGAGGATCCCTTCGCGATCGGTGGCCGGACCGAGTGTGGTTACAATCTTTGTACGTCTTGGCATGAAAGACTCCAGTTTTGAAGTTGATATGACTTGAGATACTGCCCCGTCAAGCGCATGACCCATTGCACCCGCTTGCAAGCCATCTGGGTGGCTTTTGTTACTAAATTACAATACTACACCAAGGAAGGTGGCAGAGACAGCCGGGGGCCGGGGCCCCCGTTGTTCACGAAGAGTGGGGTGTATCAAAGCGGGATTCGCGCAAACCTTCTTTGACTTTCTTCAGGTTTTCGCGAAATTTCATGCCGCGGCGCAGGGTGAAACCGGTCGCCAGCACGTCCACCAGGGCGAGTTGGGCGATGCGCGAAGCCATCGGCATATAGACGTCGGTGTCTTCCGGCACGTCCATGGAGAGCACCAGGTTGCACTCGCGCGCCAGCGGGGAGTCCTTGGCGGTCATGCCGATGACGGTGGCGTCGTTTTCACGGGCCAGCGCGGCAATCTCCACCAGCGCCTTGGTGCGGCCGGTGTGGGAGATGAGCACCACCACGTCCCCTTCGCTGCTGTTGATGCAGCTCATGCGCATCATGACGATGTCGTCGAAGCTCACCACCGGGATGTTGAAGCGGAAGAACTTGTTCTGGGCATCGCGGGCGACGGCGGAGGAGGCCCCAAGGCCGAAGAAGCTGATCTTCTTGGATTGGGTCAGGATGTCGACGCAGCGATTGATGGCCGAGATATCCAGGCTGTTCTTGGCGGCATCGAGGCAGGCCATGGTGGATTCGAAGATCTTGGCGGTATAGGTATCGGGCCCGTCTTCTGCCTCCACGTGGCGGTTCACATAGGGCGTGCCGTTGGCCAGGCTCTGGGCCAGATGCAGTTTGAAATCAGGAAAGCCCTTGGTATCGAGCCGGCGACAGAAACGGTTGACGGTCGGTTCACTGACGTCAGCCATCTTGGCGAGGGTGGCGATACTGGAGTGGATGGCCGTCTGTGGGGAGGCCAGGATGACCTCGGCTACTTTACGCTCTGATTTACTGAAACTTTCCAAATTATTAGTAATTTTATCAAGGGTATTCATCATCACCACCAGGCGTTTTTGTAATTTAGCTTCAGTGTCTTTGCACTAAATTCATGGCTAAGCAGGTTTCCAATCAACTTGATGACTATACAAGACAAGCTCTTATCGAAACTAATCTTGGCCCTGCAAAGTATGACTCATGTCTAATTATTTCGTTGTTTTGGTTACAAACTTCCAGTCATTCCGTGAAAGCGCTTACAAATGTTGCAAAGCAACAACACTGTGAGCGGGCGCACAGTTGCACCCATCAAACGCGCCGCAAGGGGAGGGGCTCGGGTAGAATTGGCACCAAATAATAAGTGCGGGACGGTAACGGCCGCCCCGACCCCAGTAACGAAGGAGTTGTTTTATGCAGCATACCCATGCGCTGGTCGGCGACGTAGGCGGCACCAATGCCCGGTTGGCCCTGTGCGAGCTGGCAACCGGCACCATTTCCCGGGCCAAGACCTATTCCGGGCTGGCCCATCCCACTCTCGAAGCCGTGGTTCGCCTCTATCTGGATGAGCACAAGGTGCAGGTGGGCGAAGCCTGCATTGCCATCGCCTGCCCCATCAACGGCGACTGGGTCGCCATGACCAACCACAGCTGGGAGTTCTCCATCAGCGAGATGCAGGCCAATCTGGGGCTGACCCGGCTGCAGGTGATCAACGATTTTACCGCCGTCTCCATGGCGGTGCCCGTGCTGGAGGAGAGCGATCGCATCCAGCTGGGTGGCGCGGCCCCTGTGGCCGGCAAGCCCATCGCCATCTACGGGGCCGGCACCGGCCTTGGCGTCGCCCACCTGGTGCAGGCGGGTGAGCAGTGGCTGAGCCTGCCGGGCGAAGGCGGTCACGTGGACTTTGCCGCCAACAGCGAAGAGGAGGATGCGGTGCTGCAGGTGATGCGCGCCGAGCTGGGCCATGTCTCGGCCGAGCGGCTGCTCTCCGGCCCTGGCCTCGTCAACATCTACCGCGGTCTGGTGAAGTCCGATGGCCGCGAGCCGCAGGCGTTCGAACCCAAGGACATCACCGAGCGCGCGCTGGCGGGCGAGTGCCTGGACTGCCGTCGCACCTTGAGCCTGTTCTGCGTGCTGATGGGCCGTTTTGCCGGCAACCTGGCGCTCAACATGGGCACCTTCGGCGGCGTCTACATCGCCGGTGGCATAGTGCCGCGCTTCCAGGAGTTCTTCATCGGCTCGGGCTTTCGGGTGGCCTTCGAGGACAAGGGGCGTTTCAAATCCTATCTCAAGGATATCCCGGTTTTCCTCATCACCCATGAAGGGCCGGGCCTGCTCGGTGCCGGTGCCTATCTGCGCCAGTCGCTGGGCATCAAGTTGTAAGCAACGACAGACAGGGCGGGTGACGCAATGGCCATGGTTCAGCCTTGATTCAGTGACCATGGCGTAGAGTGTCCCTACGTACTCAAGAAGAGAGGGCGCCATAAGGAATTGGGACTTCTCTTCATCCGCTGGGTGCGTTTGTCACCTGACAAGCCTGAACTGTTTCACCGGCCCTTGCGGCCGGTTTTTTTATGCCCGCCATTTACTGCCGGTTTGTTTTGCTGGCGATGGCGGCAGCCGGGTCTGTGTGAGGTGGCGGGGCCACAATGCAGTGCGCCTGCCGGCTGGCAGGCGCACTGGGTGGGCAGAGATGGTCTCAGGGCAGGTCGAGGGTGAAGCGGGCGCCGCCTAGCGGGGACTCGTCCACCATGATCTGGCCGCCGTAGCTGTGCACGATTTCGGTGACCACCGCCAGTCCGATCCCCTGACCGGGGGAGCTGTCGGCGCGCACCCCGCGCTGGAAGATCTGCTGCGACTTGCCCGGGTCGATGCCGGGGCCGTCGTCCTCGATCTCGATCCGCAGCCGGTCGAGCCGGCGGCTCACCGTCACCTTGATCTCGCTGATGGCGAACTTGAAGGCGTTGTCGAGCAGGTTGCCCATCAGCTCCATCAGGTCCCCCTGTTCGCCGGCGAAGAAGACGTCGTCGTCGAACTTGAAGCGGGTCTGCAGCTTCTTATGGCGATAGACCTTGGCGAGGCTGGCCAGCAGCTTCTCGATGAGGGGCACCGGCTCGGTCCCCTTGCTGGCGAGCCGCTTGCGGCCGGTGACGGCGCGGCGCAGCTGGTACTGGATGATCTGATCCATGGTCAGGATCTGCTCATTGATGTTGTCGTGAATGTCGCGCCCGAGCTTGACCTCCTGCGCCGTCATCTGGATCAGCGCCAGCCGGGTTTTCAGACTGTGGGCCAGGTCGTTGAGGGCATGCTGGTAGCGCTGGGTCTGCTGGCGCTCGTTCTCCAGCAGCTGGTTGACCGACTCGGTCAGCGGCGTCAGCTCCCGCTCATAGTCGTTGGAGAGCGCCTCCCGCTTGCCGGCCCGGATCTCGTCGATCTGGCGCGCCATGGTGCGCAGGGAGCCCAGGCTCCAGAAGCTGGTGAGCAGCAGCAGGGCGCCGAGCAGGGCGTAGGCGAGCAGGGCCTGGCGGATGCACTGGTAGAGGTAGTCGCGGGTCTGCAGCAGGTAGCGCTTGGCGGAATCGACCATCACCACGTAATAGGTGGTGGGGCCGTCACCGTGGTTGCGCAAGAAGCGCAGGCTGTAGATGAAGTAGCTCTCGCCGTTCTTGATGGTGAGGCGCTTGAAGAAGTAGTCCTGATCCAGCCCGCCCAGGTACTTCATCAGATCGTCGCAGATGGAGTCCTTGACCTGGATCACCTCCGGCATGTGCAGGCTGGACCAGCTCAGCTGGCCGTCGGCCCGGCAGATCAGGGTATCAAGGTTGGGGTCGATGGCATCCGGTGTGAGCCGGCCCAGATCCGTGCTGGCCTGGGCGTCTGGCATCTTGGAGGAGAACAGCTTGGAGAGGTTCTCCTGCATGCGGGTGCTGGCCTTCTGGGCCTGCTCATCGGTGTGGCCCAGATAGAGGATGTAGACCGAGAAGGACATGATGAGCGCGATGACCAGCATGGCGCTCAGCATCAGCTTGATGTGCAGCGAGCGGCGGATGAAGCGCATGGGGCGCGGCAGACGAAAGCCCATCAGCTGCACGACAGATTGAAGATGTAGCCCTGGCGGCGGATGGTGGAGATGGGCTGGATGAGCCCCTCCGGATCCAGCTTCTTGCGCAGCCGGCTCACCATCACCTCTATGGTGTTGGGGTCCCCCTCGCCATCGCCGTAGAGCTGATCCAGCAGCTGCTGCTTGGAGACCACCTGGCGGGCGTTGCGCATCAGGTATTCGAGGATCAGGTACTCAAAGCTGGTGAGCACCACCGGTGTTCCGGCGATGGTCAGCTCCTTGCGGGAGAGATCCAGCTCGTAGTCGCCAGCCTTGACCCTGGGAGAGATGAAGCCGGCGCTGCGGCGCACCAGGGCGTTGAGGCGGGCCAGCAGCTCGTCCTTCTGGAACGGCTTGACCAGGTAGTCGTCCGCCCCCGCTTCCAGCCCCTCCACCTTGTCCTGCCAGTTGCCACGCGCGGTCAATACGATGATGGGGAAGGGGATCTGCTGCTCGCGCAGCTGGCGGATGAGCTGCAGACCGTCCATGTCCGGCAGGCCCAGATCGATGATGGCCACGTCGATGGGGTAGTCGGCGGCGTAATGGAGCGCCACCTGGGCGCTCTCGGTGCTGTGCACCTGATTCTGGGCTTCGGTCAGCAGGGTGGTGAGGTGGTGATTGAGCAGCTTGTCGTCTTCGACCAACAAAATTTTCATAAGGTGCGCGATCATGGGGATCCAGGCTGTCAATTAGAGGGCTTATGACGGGGAGAGTCAATCCGGATCCTAACAGCCCCGCCTGTATCGGGACTGAATCAGCCTGCCATTATTCACAACCCAGTCATTAGCCGGTGCGGGCCATGGCCGGGAGCTCGTCATCAGAGGTCTGCTGGCGCCACAGCCTGGCATAGAGCCCCTCGCGAGCCAGCAGTTCATGGTGGCTGCCCGACTCCACTATCTGCCCCGCCTCCATCACCAGGATACGGTCCGCCTCGCGCAGGGTATTGAGGCGATGGGCGATGCTGATGAGGGTGCGGCCGCGGCGGATTGCTGCCATGTTGGCCATGATGGCCGCTTCCGACTCATAGTCGAGGGCCGAGGTGGCCTCGTCGAGCAGCAGGATCCTGGGGTTGACCAGCAGGGCGCGGGCCAGGGCGATGCGCTGGCGCTGCCCGCCCGACAGGCGGGCCCCCTTCTCTCCTACCTGTTGCTCGAAGCCCTGGGGCAGTTCGCGAATGAAGGTGAGGGCGCCGGCCAGCTGCGCCGCCAGCTCCAGCTCGGCCTGAGTGGCATCGGGGCGGCAGATGCGGATGTTGTCGGCGATGGTGCCGGAGAAGAGCACGCTCTCCTGCAGCACCACGCTCATGTTGCGGCGCAGGGAGACGGGATCGGCGATGGCGAGATCCATGTTGTCCACCAACACCTGACCGTGCTGGGGCACATAGAGCCGCTGCAACAAACGGGTGAGGGTGCTCTTGCCACAGCCGGACGGGCCCGTGATACCGATAAACTGCCCCGGTTCGATGGCGAAGGAGAGGTTGGCCAGCACCTCGGGCGCATCCGGCTGGTAACGAAAGCGGATGTGGCGAAACTCGATGGCGCCTTGAAGGGCTGGCACGGAGGCGAGCCCGTGGTTGCCATGCTCCGGTGCCTCGTCGAGGATGTCGCCGACCCGGCGCAGGGCGATCAGGGTGTGCTGAAAATCCTGCCACACCTGGGCAAGGCGCAGCACCGGCTGGGTGACGTGGCCGGCCAGCATGTTGAAGGCGACCAGCTCCCCCGGGCTCATGCGACCGTTCAGTACCTCGCCGACCCCAAGCCAGAGCAGCAGGGCGGCGGTGAGCTTTTGTACCAGGTCGATGCCCTGGCCGGCCGCCAGCCCCACCTTCTTGGCCTGAAAGCCGCGCCTGAGCTGACGCGCCAGCAGGCGTTGCCACTCCTGGTAGAAGCGGCGTTCGGTGGCCGTGGTCTTGATGGTTTCAATGCCAGTGACCGCCTCGGTCAGGAAGCTGGTGGCATCGGCATCTGCCTGATACTCCGCCTCGACCTTCTTGCGCACCAGGGGGCCTATCAGCAGCCAAAGCAGGAAGTAGATCAGCAGCGAGCCCAGCACGCAGGCGGTCAGGCGCGGGGCATAGTGAAACATGACCCCGACGAACAGCAGAATGAACAGCAGATCCAGCACCAGCATCAGGGTCGAGCCGGTGAGGAATTGGCGGATCTGGGCCATCTCCTTGACCCGGGCGATGATCTGGCCGGTCTGGCGGGTCTTGAAGTAGCCGATGGGCAGTCCGACCAGATGGCGATAGAGCTTGCCGGAGAGCTCGGCATTGACCTGGTTGGCCAGATGGCCGAACACCTGGCCGCGCAGAAAGCCGTAGAGCGGCTCGGCGCAGGCCAGTGCCACCATGGCCAGAGCCAGCACGTGCAGGCTGCCGAGGCTGCGTCCCACCAGCACCTTGTCGATGATGTTCTCGAACAGCAGCGGGCTGGCGAGGGCGATGAGCTGCAGCAGAATGGCGAAGCAGAAGACGTCCCGCAGCTGTTTCTGCTGGCGCAGCACCGCCGGGCTGAACCAGCCCAGCCCGAACTTGACCTCGGCCGGGGTGAGATCCTGCTGGGCCAGCAACAGAAAGTGCCACTGCGCCGCCTCGGCTTGGCTCGGCAGCGGCTGCAGGCTGCTGGTGCCGCTGGCGGGATCAAACAGCTGCCAGCCCGCTGGCGTGATGGCAGTGATGGCAGTGATGGTGTACCAGCGGCCATCCCGCTTGAGCAAGGCCGGCAGCGGCAGCGCCGCGAGCGGGCAGCCAGGCCCCTGTGACAAGGCGCTGCGCAGGCCAAGGTGGGCGGCGGCTTCCCGCACCGTCAGGTCGGGCGGTGCCAGATCGCAACCCAGGGCGTGGGCCAGCTGATCGGCATCGGCGGTCAGCATCAGTTGATGGGCCGCGTGGGTGAGGGCGGCGAGGGCGCCATTGGCGACGGGAGCGCGGTCGGCGGCGTGGGTCTGGTCCATTTTCATCGCTCCCGCAGCGCCTCGGCCTGATACTCGCGAATGGGGCTCAGCAGGTAGTCGATGACCCGGCGCCGGTCGGTCTTGATCTCCGCTACCACCGACATGCCCGGAGTGAGCCTGACGGGCTGGTTGTCGATCAGCATCTCGCCCTGGCTCAGCTTGACCCTGGCGGCAAAGACCAGCCCCAGCTGCTCATCGGCGGTGGCGTCGCGCGACACGCTCACCAGCTCGCCATCTATGGTGCCGTAGCGGGTGTAGGGGAAGGCGTCCACCTTGATGCTCACCGCCTGCCCCTCGTGCACGAAGCCGATGTCCTTGTTGAGGATCTTCACCTCGGCGAGCTGTACCCCCTCGTTGGGTACAATCACCAGCAACTGCTGGGCCGGCTGCACCACGGCGCCCTGGGTGTGGATTGCCAGCTGTTGCACCGTGCCGGCCACGGGGGCACGGATCACCTCCAGGTGCTCCCGCTCGCGCAGCTTGGCGAGCTCCTGCTCGATGGCGGTGAGCTGCAGCCTGGCCTGCTGGCGCTTCTCGATCCACTCCCGCTGCTTCTGTGCCTTGAAGCCGGCCAGCCGCTCCTGCAGGCTCTGCTGCTGGGATTGCAGCACCTCCAGCTCCGCCCGCTGCTGGGCGAGCTGGCGCTGGGTTTCCAGCAGCTCTTTTTCCTGCTCCAGATACTCCACCCGGGAGATTGCCTGGGACTGGCTCAGGGTCTGACGGGCCTGCAGGCGGGGCCGGATGTTGGCCAGCAGGGTAGTGAGGGAGGCCATGTCACCCCGCCTGGCGGCCTGGTTGGCCTGGTTGACCCCGAGCTCGGCCTGCAGATTGCTGAGGGTGCTGTGAAATTCGTGCAGCTCGCTCTGGTAGTTCTCTACCAGTGCCTGCTGCTGCTCCGGGGTGAGCCTGACATAGTCCGGATGCTGGTCGGGTGTCTGCTCCCGGTAAAGCGCCTGGTAGCGGATCAGCGTCTGGTACTGGAAGGCCTGCTGCTGGCGCAAGCGGCTCAGATCCTGGCTGACCCCCAGGGTATTGAGGGTCAGCAGCGGCGCATCGGCGGCCACCACCTGACCGTCTTCCACGTGGATGGTCACCACCCTGGCCTGCTCGTAGGACTGGATCAGCTGGCTGCGGCCAAGCACCAGCAGGCGGCCGCTGGCGGTGGCCTGGATGTCGAGCTCGCCCCAGCAGGCCCACAGCAGGGTCAGCAGCACGCCGGCACTGAGGGTCAGCGCCGTGATGCGGGCAAAGGGAGAGGGGGGCGTCTCGGCCAGCGCCAGGTGGGCCGGCAGAAAGCCGTAGTGGGTATCCGCCTGCCGGGGTGGACGGGGTTGGCGAAAGCGAGCCAGCCAGATACGCAGATTCATGGGGTCTCCTCGTGCAAGTCCTGCTGCAGTCGCCACAAGCGGGCGTAGTGCTCTCCTCGCGCCAGCAGGCTGGCGTGGTCGCCCTGCTCCACTATCTTGCCGCGCTGCAGGACTATGATGCGGTCGCACTGGCGCACGGTGGAGAGACGGTGGGCGATGGTGATGACGGTGCGGCCACAGGCGATCTGGCGCATGTTGCGCTGGATCAGGGCCTGCGACTCATCGTCGAGGGCGCTGGTGGCCTCGTCGAAGATGAGGATCCTGGGGTCGGCCAGCAGGGTGCGGGCGATGGCGAGGCGCTGGCGCTGGCCGCCGGAGAGCGAGCTGCCCCCCTCCGCCAGCACTGTGTCATAGCCAAGGGGCAGCCGCAGAATGAAGTCGTGGGCGCCGGCCAGGGTGGCGGCCCGGATGATCTGGTCCAGGCTGGCATGGGGCACCGACTGGGCGATGTTGTCCCGTACCGACTTGTTGAACAGGTGGTTCTCCTGCAGCACCACCCCCATCTGCTGGCGCAGGTGGTGGAGGGGGAGCTGGCGGATGGGCTGGCCGTCGATGAAGATCTCGCCCTGCTCGGGCTGATAGAGGCGCAGCAGCAACCTGGCCAGGGTGCTCTTGCCCGAGCCTGAGCCGCCGACCACCCCCAGCGTTTCACCGGGCGCTATGGTCAGGGAGAGATCATCGATGATGAGGGGGGCGTCCGGCTGATAGCGAAAGCGCACCCGCTCCAGTTGAATGGCGCCGGCACTCACCTGACCCGCGCCGTCACGCTGATGCTCGGGGGGCAGGTTGAGCATGTCCCCCAATTTGTCCACTGCGATCCGGGTCTGGATGAACTGGCCCCACAGCTCCACCAGCCGTGACAAGGGCTGGGCCACGTGGCCGGCCATCATGTTGAAGGCGATGAGCTGGCCTATGGTGAGCTGCAGGCTGATCACCTCGCTCGCACCGAGCCAGAGCACGCCGGCGCTCACCAGTTTTTGCAGCCACATGACGCCGTGCTGGGAGGCGTTGTTGAGCTGCTGCACCCGGTAACCGGCGGTCACCATCTGGCTGGTCTGCTCATCCCAGCGCCGCACGAAGCGCGGTTCCAGCGCCAGGCTCTTGAGGGTCTCGGCGCCGGCGACCGTCTCGTTCAAGAAGGCGGTGTTGACGGCGGCGTGGCCGAACTGCTGTTCGACCGCATGCTGCATGCGCGGCGTGATCCACCAGGCGATCAGCACATAGGCGGGGATGGAGAGCAGGATCACCAGAGTCAGCATGCCGGAGAGGCTGGCCATGACCGCCAGGAAGACGAACATGAACAGCACGTCCACCGTCAGGGTGAACATGGTGCCGGTCAGGAACTCGCGGATGGTGTTGAGCTCCTGCACCCGGGTCACGATGGCCCCTACCTGGCGGCTCTTGAAATAGAGCAGAGGCAGGGCAAACAGGTGCTGCACCATGCGCAAGCCGAGCTGGATGTCGATCCGGTTGGCGGTGTGGGCGTACTGATACTCCCGCAACCCGCGCAGGCAGACCTCCACCAGGGCGGTGATCAGCAGCCCGAACACCAGCACGTCCAGTGTCGACCAGGCCTGATGCACCAGCACCTTGTCCATGACGACCTGAAAAAAGAGCGGGGAGATCAGCGCCAGGAGCTGCAAGACCAGTGAAAAGAGCAGTATCTCCCCCAGCAGCCGCTTCTGCTGCAGGAAGGCGGGAATGAACCAGCGGATGTCAAAGCGGCTCTGTTGCCTGCGCACTTCATAGACACGCCCGTTCCAGCGAGTCAGCAATTCCTGCTGGTCGATGATCTGCGGGTTGCCGACGGCGGGGTCCAGGATCAGGGCCTGTTCCCCCTGGCGCTGGGCCAGCACGAAGGGGGCGCCGCTGTCACTGAGCAGCACCAGGGGGAGCGTCTGTTTGGCGAGTTTGCGGGGAGCAATGTGACGTTGGCGGATCCGGCTGTCGGTCTGCTGTTGCAGCCTATCGACAATAATATCAAAGGGTTCGTCTGGCGTGATATCTATATCTTTAGGGGGACAGCCCAATAATCCGGTAATAATCTTCAAGCATGCCAAAACAGACTCGTCATGCGCAGTCATAATATACCCCGTTGCCGCGTTTAAACCCCTCCTGTTTATATGGGGCAAGGTGACCTGTTGCAGGCAGGGCGCGCATACTAACGAGCCGATAATTCCCTGTCAAATTTTATATACACTGACAAACTCCATAATAAATTATTGAGTCCATATATCCTGACGTGTTCCCAGGAGGTGTGCCTCAATTAACCTTAATGAGTTCATTGATATTTATTTTGACGTAATTACTCTATTTTTGAATCATTGTTTAATTGAACCGGTTAATATTTTCAAATATGGTAAATATAGCGAAAAATGAGATGTTAGCGCCATGTTGATTTATCTTTGGCGGGATTTTTGTTTTTTGTTTTACCTTATATTTATTGATAATGGAATTTATATGACAGAGCAGTTTGTACAGACAGTATCCAGCGTCAACTACAACAAGGGTATTTTTTCCCTCTATTTCGTCGGCCAGGATCCGCTCAAGATGGCGCAGGGCGTCATGGCGGAAAGTGACAGTGAGCTGGCGCTGAAACAGACGGTTCACATGCCGGCTGCTGGCTTTATGTATATGGTTTCAATGATAAAAAACATGCTTGAAGATCCGCGCATGGCCGCCGAGTTCGACAAGCTGATTGCCGCAGGCCTGATCCCGGCCGCCCCTGCCGATGCGCAGGAAAGCGCTCCTGCCGCCACAGCACAGGCTGCACCGCGCAAGAAGAAATAAATTTCCTGTTTGGGGAGTCAATGCACTTGGTATTGCAACCAACGGAACCGAACTGGCAACAAAAACAACATATGTTGGGAGGAGTCATGCTGCTCAGTCAGCACTCCTCTCTCCATCGGCGTTATTCCGTCGCCGAGTGGCAGCAACGTATATTGCCAGCATTTGAGTTGAACCAGTTCTGCTATTATGAAGACTCACACGGACGCCCGGTTGCATTTTGTAACTGGGCGTTTGTCTCTTTATCCATTCGTAACACCTTGCTGGCCGCCGAGCGCGAGCTGATCCGTGAGGATTGGCAATCCGGCGACCATATTTTTATTCCGGAGATGATAGCGCCATACGGACATGCCCGCGCCGTGGTGAGCGATCTGCGTCGCCGGATATTCTTGCCATGGAAAGGGCAGCGGGTCTGCACCGTGCGTGGTCATGTTCATGCCGAGCATGGTCAATGTGTTCGCAGGGTGCAGTGGTTTTCCATTTAATCATAATGAGTTAATACATGGGAAAGAGTGTATGGAGAAGTATTGAGTACTTCTTTACCGGTAATTACACGGCAGATGACGGAAACAATGATATCGATGCCTATGGCTTCGGTGGCGTCATCCGTGCCTATGGTGGTGACGACACCATCCGGGTCGGATCCATCGGTGCGACCGTCTATACCGGTACGGGCAACGACAGCGTCTATGGCGGTGCCGCCTATCTCAAGGTGGTTGACGACTCCGGCAACCTGACCGTCAAGGGGGCGGCGGGTTACGCCGACATCAGCAAGTCCCAGTCCGGCAACGTTCACTTTGCCGGTGCCAGCGGGGCGACCAACATCGATCACCAGGGGCGCGACGGCGACATCCGCTATCAGGGGGCGGCGCTGGCCAACTTCCTGACCCGCAAGGGGATCAGCGGCAATGTCAGCTTCGAGGGGGCCGGCGGCTACAACAAGCTCTGGCACCAGACCGACCGCGGCGATCTGAGCTACAGCGGCGCCGGGGCGGCCAACAAGCTGGACCGCACCTGGCACAGCCAGTATCAGGGCTCGCAGGGCAACATCCACTTCTCGGGGGCCGGTGCGGCCAACATCATCAGCTCCCTGGTGGAATCCGGCAACATCACCCTGAACGGGGCCGGTGCCTACAACAAGGTGTTCCGCAAGGGGCGCGAGGGGGATATCAGCTTCAACGGGGCCGGCGGCTGGAACGAGCTCTCCCGGCTGCGCAACGAGCAGGACGAGTACCTGCAGACCCGTGGCGACATCCACTTCAACGGGGCCGGCGGCTACAACCGGCTGCTGTCGGATGTGGCCGAGGGCAACATCCACTTCAAGGGGGCGGGGGGTTACAACCATCTCTCCCGCAAGGGCGCGGACAGTGACAGCTCCCCCTTCGCCGGCGCCCGTGCCGACGAGATCGCGCTGACTACCGCCACCATGGGCGGCAGCTGGATCAACCAGTCCCAGGCCGTCACGGCCATCAAGTCCAGCCTGCAGCCCAATACCTACCTGTTTGCCTTCTTCGATGGCATGTACACCAAGATCAACCGGGTAGAGCTCTCCAACGATGGCGCGAGCGGTGCACTGCGTTATCACGCCACCTCCTGGTACAAGGAGGGGAACCAGCTCGACGGGCTGGCCGGTCGTCAGATCGACGAGCACAACGGCTTCATCTCGACGCAAACCGACGGCGCCTATCGGCTGAGCGATCTGGTGTTCGAGCGGCGCCAGCGCATCAAGCTGGAGGCGGTGGAAGCGGATCTGACCGAAAACAGCTGGATCAACTACGGTGGCGGCGTGAACGTGGCGGCGGCCGACGTGACGCTCTCCAGCGCCAAGATGAGCGGTTACGCCATTTTTGAGGATGGCACCAAGGTTGACGTGAGCGCGCTGAAATCCCGGGTGCAGGCCAACACCTATGTGTTTGCCAAGCAGCTTGGCCCCTACACCAAGATAGTGGTGGTGGAGCTGGCCAACGACCGGGAGACCGGGGCGCTCAAGTACCTGTCCAAGGCCTGGTACAAGGAGGGCAACCACCTGGCGGGATTGGCCGATCAGGTCATATCGGAGCGTACCGGCTTCACCGCCATGGGGACGGGGGGCTACTCCCTGAGCGAGGTACACTACCAGCTCGACACCGTCACGGCCGTGTCGGATCGACTGCCGGCCACCCGCGAGTTCTCCAGCCAGCTGCTGCTGCCCCGTCAGCAAAGTGGCGGCAAGAGCAAGGGTGACATCTTCTTTGACGGCGCCGGTGGCGGCAACGTCATCGAATCCGACGTGACCGAGGGCAACATCCACTTCAACGGTGCCGGTGCGGCCAACGTGCTGATCAAGCGCGGTCAACGTGGCGACCTGGTGTTCCGTGGGGCGGGCCTTGCCAACGTGCTGGTCCACCAGGGGGCCCAGGGCCGGATGGATGTCTATGCCGCCGGTGCGGCCAACGTGCTGGTGCGCAGCGGGGATGGCGAGTACCTGGCCCGTCTGCTGGCCTATGGCAACATCTCGGTGCAGCAGGGCCGTGGCGACAGCCAGGTGGTCATGCTGGGCGGTTACAACACCCATACCCAGCTGGGCGATGGCCAGGGGGTGTGGCTGGCGGGGGGCGGTTTCAACCTGCTGACCCAGGTCGGCAACGGCCGGCTCGACGCCCTGTCGGTGGGCGGTGCCAACGTGCTGACCAAGTTCGGCGCGGGCCAGCTGACGGCCGGACTGCTGGGCGGGGCCAACGTGTTGACTCACGTCACCCAGGGGGACGAGGCTGCCGATACCCGCGCCGTGCTGCTGGGGGGCGCCAACGTGCTGACCAAGAAGGGCAACGGCAAGGTACAGGCCATTCTGGGGGGCGGCGCCAACGTGCTGACCCAGATTGGTCAGGGGGATACCCAGGCGCTGCTGCTGGGGGCTGCCAACGTGCTGACCCGGGTCGGTGATGGTGATCTCTCCGCGGTGATGCTGGGGGGCGCCAACGTGCTGACCCATGTCGGCAATGGCGACACCCTGGGTGTGATGGGGGCCGCCGGCAACCTGTTTACCAAGGTGGGCGACGGCACGGCGATTGCCGCCATGATCGGCGCCGGCAACCTGTTTACCCAGATAGGCCAAGGTGATGCCTGGGCCCTGATGGGCGGGGTGGCCAACGTCTTCACCAAGGTCGGCGATGGCAATGCGCTGGCGTTGATGGTGGCCAAGGCCAACGTCTTCACCCATATCGGTGACGGCCTGACCGTGGCGCTGATGCTGGCCCAGGGCAATCTGGCGACCAAGGTGGGCAACGGCATGACGCTGGCCGCCATGGTAGGCAATGCCAACGTCTTCACCCACGTCGGTGCTGGCGAGACCTTCGCCGCCATGCTGGGGCAGGCCAACCTGTTCACCAAGGTAGGCGATGGCCTGACGGCCGCGCTGATGATCGGCAAGGCCAACGTCTACAGCCACATCGGCAACGGCACCAGCTTGGGGCTGTTTGCCGGCGAGCTGAACGTGATGACCAAGGTGGGCAACGGCACCACGCTGGCAGCCCTGTTCGGCAAGGCCAACATAGTGACCCATGTCGGCAGCGGTCTGACCGGCGTGCTGGCGCTGGGCAAGGCCAACATCATCACCAAGGTGGGGGATGACTTCCTCGGCGCCATCGCCAAGGCCGATGCCAACGTGCTGACCCATGTGGGCAATGGCACCACCGCTGGCGTGCTGTGGGGCAAGGGCAACCTGCTGACCAAGATAGGTGACGGCACCACGGTGGGCCTGCTCATCTCCGAGGTGGGCAACGTGATGACCCACGTCGGGGCCGGCAGTACCATAGGCCTGGCCAAGGGGCGCGCCAACCTCATCACCAAGGTGGGTGACGGGCTGGTGGTGCAGGGCGCCTGGGGTGACGTCAACCTGCTGACCCAGGTCGGCAACGGCGATCGCTACAGCTTCGCCAAGGGCCGCGCCAACGTGTTGACCAAGGTGGGGGATGGCCGTGAAGTGGCCGTGTTGCAAGGGGAGGCCAACCTGGTCACCCAGATCGGCAACGGCGACGGCTACACCGGCGCCTGGGGCAAGGCCAACGTCATCACCAAGGTGGGGGATGGTCGTCAGGTCGTGCTGGCCAAGGGCGATGCGAACATAGTGACCCAGGTCGGGGATGGCGAAGGCTATCAGGCGCTGCTTGGCAAGGCCAACATCGTCACCCGGGTGGGGGACGGCATCCAGGTCACCCTCGCCAAGGGGGAGGTCAACCAGACCACCACGGTCGGGGACGGTCTGAGCGTGACGGCCGCCTACGGCAAGTTCAACAACAACGTCAAGGTGGGTGACGGCACCACCGTCAACCTGGCCTGGGGTGATTACAACCTCAACACCAAGGTGGGGAACGGCCTCAACGTTGCTGTCATGAAAGGCAAGGGCAATGCCAATGTCCAGATCGGCGACGGGCTGGACATCACGGCCGCCTATGCCCGCCACAACGTGGCCATCAAGATCGGCAACGGCGACTTCTACAGCCTGGCCATCGCCAGCAGCAATACCAGCAGCAACAAGCTCGGCACCCTGTTTGACAACATCAAGCAGACCCTGCTCGGCAGCGCGGGCAACCAGGCCATCAACTATCTGGTGCAGGGCGATGAACATGGCCCGATCAAGACCCCGCAAGCGGCCAGCCTGGGCGAGGTACAGGGACTGAGCGGCTTTGGTCTGGACGAGATCAGCGAGGTGAAATCCTCCCTGGCCGGCAGTCTGACCGGCAAGGTGAGCCAGGCCGGCGAGCGCGACGAGCAGGCCATGGACAAGGCGCTGCAGCTCGATGAGCAGGGGCTGGCCAGAGGGGGCGAGAACCTCATCGTCAACGGCGATTTCGAACAGGGTGCACACGGCTGGCAACATGCCGGCGCCGGCATCGAGGCCGATTTTTCCGCCGCCACTTACGGGCTGGCGACCGACGGGCACGGTGCCCGGGTCAGCGAACTGTCGACTGACCGCAATACCCAGATTTCCCAGGATCTTGCCGGCCTCAAGGCGGGCGAGACCGTCAACCTGACATTTGATTTTGCCCGTCGGGCCAATATTTCCCTGCAACACGGCATCGAGGTGCTGTGGAATGGCGAGCGGGTGTTTGCCAGCGAAGGGGACGCCAGCAGCTGGCAGAGCAAGGCGCTGACGCTGACGGCCAGAGAGGGGGCCAATACCTTGGCGTTCCGCGGCACCGGTGAGAACAACGGCCTTGGCTACCTGCTCGACAACGTGGTGGCCACCGCCGCCGGCAAGGCCGAGATAGGCCAGGTCAGCGCCCAGCTGGCACAAGACGACAACGCCGCCCGGGCGAGAGGCGATCAGACGAGTGCCGATGCCGACAAACAGCGGCTCGAGCAGGAGAAGGCGCAGCAGCTGGCCGCCATCGCCGAGAGCCAGTCCCAGCTGGAGGCT
This sequence comes from Aeromonas sp. QDB20, assembly GCF_027707805.1. Lineage (NCBI taxonomy): Bacteria > Pseudomonadati > Pseudomonadota > Gammaproteobacteria > Aeromonadales > Aeromonadaceae > Aeromonas > Aeromonas sp. QDB20. The sequence goes on from NZ_JAPCJC010000004.1 coordinate 334,468, forward strand.
ACCGACCAGCAGAAGCTGGCGGAGAATGGCCAGCAGCAGCGTGCCGCCATCGAGGCGGAAGCCCGCGACATGACGGCGCAGCTCGATACGCTGGCCCGCCAGTTTGACCAGGTCAGAACCCCTGACGCGGCGAGCGAGCCGTCCGGCCAGCACTGGCGCACCGGCTTTGCCGACCACCTGTTGAGCACGGTTCAGGAAGATCTGGACGATGCCGGCAGCACGGCCGGCACGGCGATCGAAGATGCCAGGCTCCGCCATGAGGCGCAGCATCAGCAGGTCGATAGCGCGCTGGCCAAGTCCAAGACGGGTCAGCAGCGCAGCGAACAGCTGCAAGGTGACGCCGAGGCGGCTGGCCAGCAGCGGGCCGCCCAGGCCGAGCAGCGCCGTCTCGACGCGCTGGCTCGCCAGGGAGAGGCTGCATCGCGACAGCAGCAGGGCGAAGCGAGTGCCAGCCAGGCGCAGCTCGCCGGCGAGCAGGCGGCCAGCCAGGCCGGTTTGCAGGCCAATCAGGCCAAACAGAATGCGGCGAGCCTCAAGCAGAGCGGCGACAAGCCGAACCGCCAGGGTGCCCAGCCCGGCCAGCCCTCGGTCACCGCACAGCCCCTGCCGCAGGCCGGCGAGCTGGATGTGCCTGCCGTCGGCACCGTGTCGGCTCCTGATGAGGTCCAACCCTCGGCCATCGACACTGCCACCGGGCTGAGCGAGCAGGAGCAGTCCGCCCTCGACGGGGCGCTGGCGGCGGTCAACCGCCTGCAGATCAATGCCGGGATCCGTCAACAGGCGACACCGCCGGTGGCCCCGACTCCAACGCCGACCCCAACACCGAGCCTGGTGCAGGAGGAGGCGCAGGCGACAGCCACGGCGACCAAGCCGGTGCAGCAGCATGAGGTACTGGCCACGGCGGCCGTGGATCTCACCGGCCTGCATGGCCCCCGCACGGGCAGCAAGGCCGTGCCTGAGTTCAGCAGTCACTTCAACGGCTCCTCCATCGGCATCGAGAACGAGCTGACGGGACTGGTGGTGGCGTTGCCGAAGAACTCGGCACAGAAGTTTGGCTACGTGCACGACGCGGCAGGCAACCCGCTGTTCATGCTGACCAAGGACATGAACCAGGGGGGGTACACCAATCCCGCCGGAATAAGCGATGTCAAAGGGATCAGCCAGTGGCAGACCCATACCATCGAGTTGGTGACCTACCCAAGCGAGATGCAGGACCAGCAGGCGGTGGAAGCACGCAAGGAGGCCATGCTCTGGCTTGCCAGAGAGTTCACCCAGCACATCAGCCAGACCAACCACACCAGGCTCTCTGATCTGGTGAGCGAGGATGGTCGCTTCACCCTGGTCATCTCCAATGCCAACCACGTGATCGCCGCTGGCAATGGCGCCGCCCGTGACGGTCAGGGACAGACCATCGGCATGACGCCGAGCGGCCAGCAGGCGACCGTGGCGGTCAGTGCCAAGGCGTTTGGTACCGGCTCGTCCCAGGAGATCCGGCTGCTGGAGTCCGCTCCCTGGTATCACCCCGAGCTGAAGGAGCTGTTGCTGTCCAACACGGCCAATGTGCAGTGGGAGGATGCGGCCACCGCACAGAATGTGTTTGCCTACCTCACCTCCATTTACGGCAAGACGGCCGATCTGGCCCGGGAATACGGCATTCACATCAATGACTGGGATCCGCTGGCCGAGGGGATCACGCCCAACGCCCAGGGGTTGACCGATCCCAAGGTGAAGAATGCCTGGGAAATCTTGCCAAGAACCAAGCCGGTGGCCATGTTGGCGCTGCTCAGTGCCCATGACCGCAAGCTGGTGTCCGAGCAGATCCTGGCGACCCTCAAGTCGGCCTATTCACCGGCGCTGGCACAGAACATCTATGACTATTTCAAGTTTGGTGGCGAGGTGGCCGGGCATGGCATCAACAATGCCACCACGGGGGATGGCAAGCACCCCGAGCCTGCCATCCTGTTCGAGTTCCGTCAGGTGCCGAACGAGCTGAGCCAGTTTGTGCCGAAGTCGGAGTCGACCGCCAGGGTGGAGGTTAAGACCCTCGACCAGTTCGACCCGGTCAGTCGCCGCACCATAGTGGCGGCGGTCAACAACCTGGTCGAGCAGAGCGCGGACTTCGACAGCTGGTATCAGGCCTATCGGGAGAGCCAGGGGCTGCCGCCGGTCAAGAATGCCAAGAAGGTGGCCTCTGCCAACCACAAGGCCGAGTGGGTGATGGCCAACCATGCCGAGGCATGGAGCCAGCTCACCGCCGAGCATCAAGCGGAGGATGCAAACGGACTGCAGGCCCTGGGTGGCCACAAGCCGGGAGACCAGAGCCCGGGCGCGGCGGATGCCGATACGGCGCCGCTGGACAAGCAGCCGCTCAATCCGCTGACCCGCTTCCTCAACGACAACCTCTACGGCACCCGCGATGAGCGGCGCCAGGTGGGCGACATCACCCGCCAACTGCTCGACCATGCGGTGAGCAAGGGCGAGGCCGAGCAGGTGACCCTGCAAGGGGATGCCGGCCGTCTGTCCGGTTACCTGCACAAGGGGGCCGAGCGGCCAGGGACGTCGCAGGATGGCAAGCCCGAGGTGGTGCTGTTCCTGCACGGTTCGGGTTCCTCTGCCGAGGAGCAGGCCGATGCGGTTCGCAGCCACTACCAGAAGCAGGGCATCGACATGCTGGCGGTCAACCTGCGCGGCTATGGGGCCAGCGATGGCGGTCCCAGCGAGCAGGGGGTCTATCAGGATGCCCGCACCATGTTCCGCTATCTGGTGGAAGAGCGTGGGGTGGCCCCTGGCAAGATCCTGATCCATGGCTACTCCATGGGCGGCCCCATCGCCGCCGATCTGGCCCGTTATGCCGCAGAGCAGGGCAAGCCGGTGGGCGGGCTGCTGCTCGATCGCCCCATGCCCAGCATGAGCAAGGCGATCAAGGCCCACGAGCTGCCCAATCCGGGCGGTCTGGTGGGGGCGATCGCCAAGGCGATCAACGGTCGTTTCTCGGTGGAGAAAAACCTCGACGGCCTGCCCAAGAGCACGCCCATCATGCTGCTGACCGACAACGAAGGGCTCGGCAGCGAAGGGGAAAAACTGCGGGCCAAGCTGGCCGTGGCTGGTTATCAGGTCAGCGGTGAGCAGACCTTCTATGGCCATCTGGCCAGCAACCGCCTGATGGGCCAGTACGCCGAGCAGATCGTGGGTGACTTGTTCAACCGCACGCCGCCGGCTGCAGACATTGAGGCACCGCTCAAGGGCATCGAGGCCATCAGACGCGATCTCAAGCGCTACCAGGAGGCGCTCACTCCACAGGTGGGCAGCAACGGGGCGACCAGAGACATCCGTACCACCAAGGCCTTCCTGGCCGGATATCAGCAAGGGCTGGCCGGCAAGGTGGTCGAGGGCTTCCAGTCCGACATGAGCATGACCCAGCTGGTGGACCTGTTCGTCCAGCCGACCCTGACGCCACAGCAACAGGGCGCGCTGGCCTGGGAGATCGAAAACCGGGCGCTCAAGAGCACCATCAAACCCAGGATTGAGCAGTCCAACCGTCTGTTCCGCGACGTGGCCTCGCAAGGTGGCACGGATCCATATGCCAGAGAGCATCTGGCTCCCCAGCTGTTGCTGCTCAATCTGGCGGATGACGGCTTCGGCGGGCGCTGCGATCCCCTCTCCAAGCTGGTGCTGGTCGCCAAGCAGCTGGAGAGCGAGGGGCAACCCGATCTGGCGCGGCGCATGATGGAGAAGCTCTACTCCGCAGCGGCGGTGATCAACAACCCGGATCGCTACTCGGCTACCGAGCTGGACAACGCCCGCAAGCTGGTGGGCAGCCTGGCGGAGATCCACACCAACACGCCGGCCGCCTACAACTACGACAGCCTGCGCAGTATCAAGTACGACATCGTCAAGGAGAAGTGGGAGGGCAAGAACGCCATCTCCCTCGATACCGTGCTCACCAAGCTGACTGCCAAGGGCAGCGATGCCCCCGTGTTGCTGGAGCTGGATGCGCCGGGCCACGCCATGGCGGCCTGGGCCAAGCAGGGAGAGTCTGGCCGGATCTACGGCTTCTACGATCCCAATGCCGGCATCGTCGAATTCTCCTCCGCCGAGAAGTTCAGTCGTTACATGACCCGCTTCTTCGGCAAAGAGGGGCTGGACATGGCCAATGGCTACCACCTCAAGCCGGGGCCGGATGGCAAGCCGCTGTTCTTCAGGGTCAGCGAGATGAACGGCGCCGAGCTCGCCCGCTTCAAGCCATCCAAGGATCTGGCCAACAAGGTCACCCTGCAGGAGATCCTGCAGTTGCCGGTATTTGACGAGAGTCCGATGGCGGAGCTGCCGGGCAAAACGGGAGTGACGGAGCGCACAGCCAGGCTGTTTGCCGACGTCTACAGCCCGGAAGAGCTGAAAAAAGCTGCCCAGGTCTTTGCCAAGCCCATTGGCGAGTCTTATCAGCAGATCCTGGATCAGCTCGCCACGCTGCACGGTGCCAGCGGACAGGCCAAGGTAGAAGCCGCATTGCGGTTGAACAATCTGATCGACGACTACCTGGTCAAGCACGAAGGTTCCGGCAGAAACCCGGCGCTGAGCAAGCTGCAGAGTCAGCTTCACGGAAATCTCTATCGCGGCGAGCTGGCCTCGTTGCAGGCCGAGGTGACGGCGCTGGCCAAGACCCGCCCGGACCTGGCTGCCATTGTTATCGGCAAGGCCGCCGAAGAGGCGCAGGGCCAGCATCCGGGTCTCACCCAGATGGTGCTGCACTGGGCGGCGCAAGACCCCTATCTGGCAGCCAAGGCTGGGTACCGGGGGGTCGTGCCGGCGGATCTGCCGTTTGAGGCCAGATTCCACGTCGTCCTCGGCGAACAGCATGACAATCTGAAGAAGTGGCTGAGCGAAGCCCAGGGGGAGGGACTGCTGAGCCGTGCCGTGCTGGACGACACCCGCAAGGTGCTGCATCTGGGTTACTCCTACCAGGAGCTGCAGGACATGACGGGGGAGCAGTCCGCCCAGATGGCGGTCTACTTCATCAAGGAGGCCGCCAAGCAGGCAGCACCCGGATCTGAGCTCTCCGCCGAGCTCATCATGCTGGACAAGTTCGGTGACCGCCGTTACCTCGGCGAGCTGGAGTCCCGCCGTATCGCACAGGTCGAGAACATCTATCACAGCAGCAAGCAGACCGATGTGGCGGCCTGGGATGCCCGCTATGGCGGCGATGCCCTGCGGACGCTGAACAACCAGCTGGACGGGGAGAGCACGCTGGCCGGACAGCTGTCGCGCCTGCTGGATAACCGTAACGGTCTGCTGATCGGCGAAACCCACGGTAGCGACGTCAACGGTCTGCGGTTCGTCAACGAGCAGATGGATGCGCTCAAGACCCAGGGGGTGACTGTCATCGCTCTGGAACACCTGCGCAGTGAGCTGGCTCAGCCGCTGATCGACCGTTATCTGGCGGGGGGAGAGATGTCTCCCGAGCTGACGAGCATGCTCAAGAACAAGCACCTGGAGCCCTCCCTGTTCGAGCGGGCCCGGGAGCGGGGAATGCGGATCGTGGCGCTGGACGATGGCAGCACCGCCAGACCCGCCATCGCCGGCACCGAGCACGGCCTGATGTACCGGGCCGGGGCGGCCAACAACGTCGCCGTCGAGGTATTGGGCAAGCTGCCAGCCGGCGAGAAGTTCGTCGCCATCTACGGCAGTGCGCACCTGGCGTCCCACAAGGGGATCGAAGGCTTCGTGCCCGGCATCACCCATCGCCTGGGGCTGCCGGCCCTGAAGGTGGATGCGGACAATCGCTTCCATCTGCAGGCGGATGATGTCAGTCAGCGGGTCGAGTACGCCGATGTCGGCAGGAAGTGGACGCCGCCGGCGGCGCTGGATGGCGCGGACCAGCCGGTTCGCAACCAGCGGGTCAACCAGTGGCAGCAACCTGAGGTGACGCCGGGCAACCAGGGGGGCGAGACCCGCTTCACCAGCCAGATCATCATCCAGACCGAAGATGATCCTGTGGCTGCCAAGGCCGCGGCCAGCCTGGCCGGCAAACACCCCGACCACAGCGTGGTGGTGCAGCTGGATGCAGATGGCAACTATCGGGTGGTCTATGGCGATCCGGCTCAGCTGGCCGGCAATATCCGCTGGCAGGTGGTCGGCCATGGCCGCGATGAGGATGGACAGAACAACAGCCGCCTCAGTGGCTACAGTGCCGACGAGCTGGCCGGGCGCCTGCACCGCCTGGGCGATCGTCTGCAACAAGAGGCCGGCGTGGCCACCAAACCGAGTCACGTCAGCCTGGTGGGTTGCTCCCTGGTGAGCGACGACCTGCAGGCCGGCTTTGCCCGTCGCTTCATCCAGGCGCTGGATAACGAGGGGATCCGTACCCAGGTGTCGGCTCGCAGCAGCGAGGTGGCGGTGGACCAGGGGGGTCGCAAGCACACCCGTGGTGAGGCGGATGTGTGGGCCCGCAAGGTTGCCGCCAACAAGGTGGTGCTGACCCTCAACGACGCCGGCGAACCCGTGGTGTACAACGAGCGGGTGCGCGGCGGCGTGGCTGAAGGGGACATCGACCTGGCGAAAGTGGGCCAGAGCGAGGGCGAAAGCCGTGCCCGGGGCGCCATCGCCGACAACGACGAGACCTTCGTTGCACCCGAGAAACAGCGCCAGCCGGAGACGGCATCGAGCCAGACCAGCAGTGCGGTCAGCTACTCCGGCAACGTTCAGGTCAACGTGGGGGATGGCGAGTTTACCGCCCTCAACTGGGGGACCACCAACCTGGGGGTCAAGGTAGGCACGGGCGGCATGAAGTCGCTGGCCTTCGGCGACAACAACGTCATGGTGCACATCGGGGATGGCGACAGCAAACACAGCGTCGACATCGCCGGCTACCGGGCGCTGGAAGGGGCCCAGCTGTTCGTTGGGCAACGCAACGTCAGCTTCAACCTGGGGCGCAGCAACGATCTTATCGTGATGCTGGAGAAATCCATCCCCACTCCGCCGCTGGTCAATCCGTTTGACGGGGCCGCCCGCATTGCCGGTGCCCTGCAGCAGATCGCCGGTGACGGTGCCAAGCCGGATTGGGTTGCCAGCCAGTGGGATCAGTGGACCCTGGCCGGCGCCAACAAGTTCGTGGCCGACATGGCCGGTCTGGATCAGACCAGCAGCGTCGAATACGGCTCGCTCACCACCCTGGACAGCGGCAACGAGCGCAGCAGTCGCGGGCTCAAGAGCGACCTGGAAGCGACCCTCAACAAGGAGTTCAACAAGCGCATTTCCGGCGGTGGCCAGGGTGCACAGGGCCCTTTGGACCGGGCGGGCAAGTTGCGCCAGGCCAACGAGAAGCTGGTCTTCAACTTTGCCGTTGCCGGTCAGGGGGCCGATATCCAGGTCACCACGGGCAACTGGAACTTCGTGTTCGGTGACAACATCCAGGCGATCCTGGATACCAACCTGGGCTCCCTGTTCGGGTTGATGACCCAGGAGTTCACCGCCAGCGGGCAGGCCAAGACCACCTTTACCTTCACCCCGACCGATCTGCCGCGCCAGCTGCAGAACCGGTTGCTGGGTCGTCTGGCTGGGGTGGGGGCCGATACCACGCTGGCGGATATCTTCGGCGTGGATTACAACGCCCGTGGCCAGCTGGTGGCCCGTGATGGGGCGGCCATCGATGCGCCGGCCCTGTTGCAGGAGATGCTGGGGGTCATCGCCGAGTTTGGCGGCGATCAGCTCAAGAGCCTGACCGATCCGGCCAAATGGCTCGATCAGCTCAAGGCCGGGCTGGATCTGGGGGAAGATGCCCTCAGCAGCTTTGCCCGTACCCACGGCCTGCAGGACGAGGCGCCCGAAGAGGCCAAGTCCGGGACCGTGACGGTGCAGCAGGGGAACGAGGCCAAGCCGGCGGCGCTGCCATCCGCCACCGAGGAGCGGGCCTTCGGCTTCAACGCCCTGAGCCTGCCCAACCTGTTTGCCACCCTGTTCAACCGGGACAAGCAGGCGGAGGTGGTGGCGCTGGCCAAGAACCTCAAGCAGAACCTGACGGCCGATCTGCTCAACATGAAGGAGCAGACCTTCGACTTCCTGCGCAACAGCGGCCATCTGCAGGGAGATGGCGACATGCATATCTCCCTTGGCAACTACAACTTCAACTGGGGGGGAGACGGCAAGGATCTGGGGGCCTACCTCGGCGACAACAACAACTTCTGGGGTGGTCGTGGGGACGATGTCTTCTACGCCACCGGCACCTCCAACATCTTCACCGGCGGCGCCGGTCAGGACACCGGGATCATGATGGGACGGGAGAACATGATGTTCGGCGGGCAGGGTGACGACGTCGCCGTGCTGGCCGGCCGTGTCAACCGCGCCTTCATGGGCGAGGGCAACGATCAGGCCTTCATCTTCGGTGAAGAGGGCATAGTGGAAGGGGGCGCCGGCCAGGATTATCTGGTGACCTCCGGCAACTACAACCAGATCGATGCCGGCGCGGATCAGGATTTCACGGTGACCATAGGTCATCACAACCAGATCCGGCTCGGCGAGGGCGACGACTTTGCCATGGTGTTTGGCAATCACAACCGCTTGCTGGCCGAGCATGGCAACAACCAGGTCAAGCTGATGGGCTATCACGCCACCATCCGGGGCGGTGACGGCCGGGATCGCTTGATCGCCGACCAGGTCGCCAAGTTCAGCCAGCTCGATGGCGGTGCCGGCGATGATCTGCTGGTGCTGGGCGGTTACCAGAACCAGTTCAGCGGTGGTACCGGCGTCGACAGCTTCGTGTTCAGTGGCGCCGTGATAGAGAACCTGGTGCAGGACATCGGCAAGGAGGACTTCATCGTCTTCAACGATGTCAGCTGGCGGGATCTCTGGTTCAAGCGCAGCGGCTACGATCTGCAACTGCTGGTCAACCGTCGTGCCGATGGCACCAGCGAGCAGGGCAAGTTCGAGCAGCTGGGCAGTGCCACCTTCAGCAACTACTTCGCCGACAACCGGGCCCAGCTGGTGATCGGGCTTGGCGAGCAGCAGGCTGACGGCGAGCGCAGCTACAGCGCGCTCTCCCATCAGGCGGTGGACAACCTGATCCAGGCCATGAGCAACTTCGCCCCCGAAGCGGGCGACATGGGCCTGCTCAACCGGCTCGACAGCCAGGCCAACAGCCTGGTGCAGTCGGCCTGGGGTGATGTGATCCAGGGCAAGGGACGGGTTGCCTGAGCAACCTGATTTCCCTCCCGTAAGGTAAAAACCTGCTCTTCGGAGCAGGTTTTTTTATGCCTGTCGCATCCGAAACGGGGGCGGCGCAGGCACCAACAAAAAAGCCAGTCAGGAGCTGACTGGCTTTTTATTGGTGCTTATCGGGGATCAGTCGATGAGACTGGCCCACAGGTCGTACTCGTCCGCTTCGTCGATACGGACCTTGACCATGTCGCCGGGCTTGAGGCCGGTTTCACCGTTCAGGTAGACCAGGCCGTCGATCTCGGGGGCATCGGCGGCGGAGCGGCCTGTGGCTCCCTCTTCGTCCACCTCGTCGATCAGCACCAGCATCTCTTTGCCGACCTTGCGGGCCAGCTTGCGGATGGAGACCTGCTGTTGCAGCTCCATGAAGCGCTGGAAGCGCTCTTCCTGCACTTCTTCCGGTACCGGATCCGGCAGCTCGTTGGCCTTGGCGCCCTCGACCGGGCTGTACTTGAAGCAGCCGACCCGATCCAGCTCCGCCTTGTCGATGAAGTCCAGCAGCATCTGGAACTCTTCTTCGGTCTCGCCGGGGAAGCCGACGATGAAGGTGGAGCGCAGGGTGATCTCGGGGCAGATCTCGCGCCACTTCTGGATCCGCTCCAGGGTGCGCTCGACGGTGCCGGGGCGCTTCATCAGTTTCAGGATGCGCGGGCTGGCGTGCTGCAGCGGGATGTCGAGGTAGGGCAGTACCTTGCCGTCGCGCATCAGCGGGATGACGTCATCCACGTGCGGGTAGGGGTAGACGTAGTGCAGGCGCACCCACATGCCGAGCTTGGCCAGCTCTTCGCACAGGGCCACCATGCTGGTCTTGACCGGCATGCCGTCGTAGAAGCCGGTGCGGTGCTTGACGTCGACGCCATAGGCGGAGGTGTCCTGGGAGATCACCAGGATCTCCTTCACGCCGGCCTCTTTCAGGCGCTTGGCTTCGGCCAGTACCTCGCCGATGGGGCGGCTCACCAGATCCCCGCGCATGGAGGGGATGATGCAGAAGGTGCAGCGGTGGTTGCAGCCTTCGGAAATCTTCAGATAGGCGTAGTGACGGGGGGTCAGCTTGACACCCTGGGCCGGCACCAGGCTGGTGAAGGGGTTGTGGGTCGGCTTCTCCACGTATTTGTGGACGTGGCCGAGCACCTCTTCATAGGCGTGGGGGCCGGTGATCTCGAGCACCTTGGGGTGGATCTCGCGGATCTGGTTCTCTTTGGCGCCGAGGCAACCGGTGACGATTACCTTGCCGTTTTCGGCCAGGGCCTCGCCGATGGCTTCCAGCGACTCCTGTACCGCGCTGTCGATGAAGCCGCAGGTGTTGACCACCACCAGCTCCGCATCGTCATAGCTGGGCACCACGTCGTACCCTTCGGTACGCAGCTGGGTCAGGATGCGCTCGGAATCGACCAGGTTTTTGGGGCAACCTAAAGAAACAAAGCCTACTTTCGGTGCGTGTTTTGTGTTAGTCATTAAGGGGAGAGCTCACATTGCATCATGTCTATAAGGCGCGGGATTTTACAGGAATGGTACAAAACCACAAAGGCCAAAATTTATACAGTTATATTCGTTGGAGTTCAGAGAAGCAGGGACAGGGCACAAGCCATGCCCGACAGGTATCACAAGCCCGTCAGTTCGCATTAGAACACGGTTTAAACTTCATTGAAGTCTTAGATAGTGGTGTCAGTGCCTATCGTGGCGCAAATGCGTCACAGGGCGCTTTAGGTGCATTCATTGCAGCCGTTGAGGGTGGCGCTATCCCTTCAGACTCGTGGCTGTATGTCGAGAACCTAGATCGCCTGTCTCGCCAAGCTATCACAAACTCTCAAGAATTGTTTCTCAAACTGTTGCGTCTTGGCTTAACCGTCGTCACAGGCATTGATAGCCGGATCTACACCACCGAAACTGTAAACACGAATCCAACGGATTTGATGTTATCTATCCTCCTGTTTAGTAGGGCTCACGAAGAATCAAAGACGAAATCAGACCGAACAAATAAGAATGTGTTAGCACTGATAGACCGTCACCATCAGGGTTTGCCAGTCAACATTAAAGCCGCAGGTAAGCACCCGTTCTGGATTGATGATAGTGGCGCTCAGTACGAATCAGTTAGACTACATGCCACCTATGCACCAGCAGCCAAGAAGGCTGTAGAGTTGTTCCTACAAGGTTGGGGCTCGTACCGTGTCTGCAACTATCTAAACGATCACTACCAATGCCCACCAGCACTAAAATATAAAAACAAGCATGGCACCATTAGGGCCGAAGGCTGGAGCATTACCGCACTTAGAAAGATGCGGGACAATCCCGCCTTGTTTGGTCAGCGTGTCATAAGCATTCAAAATAAAACTTATACATTAAACAATTACTATCCTCCTTTAATATCTGAGTCAGACTTCATAAACCTGAAAAGTATTAAAGAAAACAATAAGATAACGTGCAATAAGCAGTATAACACAATATCCTTATTATCCGGCTTGAATATCTTACGGTGTGCCAAATGCCGTGGCCCTATGAGTTTCTTTACTCATAGAAACAAAATCCGGTATGTGTGCGAGACAGGCAAGGCCCAAAAAGGTTGTGTTCCATGGAGTATGGACGGCACGATTGCAGAAAGGTTACTGGTGTTCCCATTGCTAAAAAATTTCATTGATTTAAAACTAAAGGGAATGTCTAACAGTGACCAATACCAGCATAAAATTACAGAATTAAATGAAACATTATCAAACATCAATACTCAAATTTCAAACTTTGAAGCGGTCATCGGTGCGGGAATCAATCTTGATTCTACTATTGCAAACCTCCGCAATCTCCAATCACAACGTGAAACAATTACACTTGAATTGAAGAAAGTAAATGAAATTGTAGCCTTGAAAACAAATAGAGAACAGACCGCCGAACAAATTGTTGATTTTTTATTTGATAATCTAACAAGCCAAATTATCAATGACATTAAGCACCCGAAGCGCCAGGAATTGAGAGAAACAATCAGAAATTTATTTGCCAATGTCTATTTAGATAAGCAAGACGATAAAACTTACATGATAGCCTTTGAATCACAGGATAATAGTTTTGTTGTTTATAGTGGGGATCCTAACATCGCACCAACGGCTGTAGCCGAGCCATCTTTCCCCTCAACTCTGTTTGAACCATCAGCACAAGACCTTAATGAAATAGAGAAGATACGTGCAACCATAGATCCGGCAACCCTAAATAAACTTGTTGATTTAACATTTAAAATCAATGAGTTAGAGGAAAAGCAATGGTCGAAAATGCAACCGATATTGTCACGTTTCGCACCAGTTTTAAATAAAGATCTAAAAGCACGAAAGTAAAAAATATATTAAAAATAACAGTTGTAACTATTGAATAATTTATGAAAATATGTTAATATAATATAACAGTTACAGATAAGATAATTATTGTGTAACAACAACAGGCACTATTCATTGGTGCCTTTTTTATTTCCATCAATAAATTACGAGGAATAATGAAAGATGAAAACCAAGAGCTAAAAGCTACATTAAACGCCTATGGATTAAGAGCTACCAAACCACAACTACGTTTGATTGAGATCCTAATAGACAATCCAATTATTTCACGCCGCGATATCTTCGAGCTTATTCCAAACATCTTGCACAGCAACCTAACAGCCATGCTTGATCGTTTTGAAAAAAATGGACTTGTTTTAAAGCATTGGGATTCTGGGATGCCCTACTTTACCGCCATATTTAAACACAACAATAATAAATAGTGCAAAGCACCGAGCCCCATGGCTCAATTAACAATAAAAACAGAGGAACAACATGACTACTAAGAAATACATCGACCCTAAAATTAAAGAATATCTCCAACAAATTAAAAAAGAATACCAGCCTGACCCATCAATTCTACAGCAGCGCATCGACCTTGCGATTTTGCGCCATCCAGTTTTCATTGAATGCTATGACCACGGGCATATTGTTATGGTTGATGTTCAGAACAAGATCCTTGAGGGATATCGCTATGAACCAAGCCCCCATGCTTTCTACTCATCTGGCTTGGGTATGTGTCGCATCAGACTAAACAAACCAGCCGCTGTGGTTGAATCAGAGCTACATCAATTACGTTCAGAAATTGAAGAAGAATACCGACAAGAAATTGAAAGAGAAATTGAGAATCGTGTCAACCAGTTAATCGCTGAGGCCGCAGCAGAACGTGAAGCACTGGCAGCACAGCAGGCTGCTGATGACCGAGCTTCCATGGCGCGGCAGCTAAAGGAATTTTTATTGTCCTAATATCCTTGTTTCTGGTGGTCAGATATTATATTGTTTCTGGCTGCCAAATTATTTTAATTTAGATTCAATGGAGATAAAATTATGCGTATAGAGCTTGAACTCGGCAGACGAGCCGATGAGAACATAAAAATCATTATGCAATCAACAAACAAATCTGCACAGTCCTTTTTGCGCCAGCTTGTTACAAACGTACCAGCAGAAGAGCTGCTGAAGTTACTATCCAGTTATCAGGAGAATCCATGCAAGACAACCAAGACAACCAGCAACTAATTGACGCCTTTGCCCAATCCCTCTCAGATCGCGGATTCGTGTTTGTGAATCGACCTAACGGCCCCGAACTCTATAGCACTCGGGATCACGATCACCTTGGCTATCATGCAGTAACCCCCCTCTATTGTCACTGGTGCAACCAGAATGGCATTGATAAAACCAGCATTCCATCCGACTTGTTTCTTGAATTGCAGAAACGCCTCTCCTTTGTGATCGGGACGGCATTCAAACCCAATGCACCTCTACACATTCCCCAGCCATCAGGGCTAACTAGGCTTAACGTTTATAAATCATACGAGCCTACCAGCACAACAATATCTAGCATAACCGGAACACCCTTTGAAACCTTTATGTTTCGCCTGTTCCCTGAACCAGAAGAGCGTCACATTGTGACTCAGTGGCTCGCCCACATGTTTCAACGGCCTGAGGAGCGCCCAAGTTGGCACCTACTGTTAACGTCTGACACTGGCACTGGCAAGGGCTTTCTGTTCCACTCGATATTAACGCCGCTACTGTGTAAGCAAACAAAACTCATCAACTCGTTTAAGCGCCTTACAGGTCAATTCTCGGGGATCTTGGCAGAGTCCATGCTGGTAATGCTGGACGATGCTAAAAGCAAATCTGACGCAACCATGACAGAGCTCAAGAGCATTCTTTCCGAATCTCATGTAGTGTTAGAGAAGAAGTATGAGGCCGAAAGAACAGTTGAAATTTTCAGCCGGATAATTTTTGCCAGCAATGAATACCGACCCCTCCGGCTCGACCCCGATGAACGCCGCTGGTACGTCCCGAGAAGGATTGAGCACACGGGATCCCGAGAAGAAACACAAAGCCTTATAGACTCTCTGGAAGATTGGTTAGATGCTGGTGGCCTTGATGTTGTTTACAATTATTTCATGTCATACAGCCTGGACGGATTTCATCACAAGCGGATCCACCAGACCGAGACACTAAAGGGCATGATAGGTGCCTCCCAAAGCGTCTTGGAAGAAGCCCTTGACGTGTGGTTAGAGGGACGGTTAGCCTTCGCTCCGGCAACGCTTTACAGTGCTTTTGATGAGCCTAAAGACCTCATTAAATCCAAGTTGACAGAACGGGGTTTCATGCAGAAAAAAGTAAATAACGCACCTTCCCGTTCAGCATACTGGTTTCACAAGAGCACAAAGCCCGCAGATGCAGCCAAGTGGTTAAACACCGAGGCATTTAACAAAATTGATGAGTGTTCATTCTAATAGGCTGCCTTCGGGTGGCCTTTATTGTCTCCACATCCCCAAAAAATCCCAATAATCCCAGTAAAAATCCCAAGAAAATCCCAATGCTAATTTTCATAATTCCCTTATAAAACAATGACCTGTAATAAAAAATCCCAAAATCCCAAAAATCCCAAAAACCTTTTTAATCCCAACGGGAGTTACCCGAGGCGAATTCACAAAGTGAATGAGACTATGGCCCAACGGCTGAGTATCAGACGGAAGGTGTATGCTTCTTTGTTCTTATTGAAGGTGTGATTGTGATTGCATTTGCCTAACAAACCGCAATCTTCAATCTGGGTATGGGTTACGAAATAAAAATTGTTTTCAATATCGGCATGGGCCACCAGCCCACATAAATACTGGCTTGCGCCATATATGGCTGTTAAATCAATTAGTTATAAATAACAATAAAATCAGACAGTTACATTGCATTTTTTGACAGTGAGAAAACAAAAAGGGCCACCATGACGGCAGCCCTCTGAATATTCATAAATTTTTAAGTTGTTGTTTTAAATCGTTTTGTTCCAATGGCGTTTAACGGTTGCAATCCCAACATCCAACGCCCTGGCTGTTTCGCTCTGGCTTAATCCATCCGCTTTACACTTCTGCACCTGCTCTGTTGTCCCTGTTGCCTCGGGCCTCCCCAGCTTCTTCCCTTCCGCCTTGGCTCTTGCTAATCCTTCGGTTGTTCTTTCTCTAATCCTATTCCTTTCAAATTCAGCAAAAGCCCCCATCAATTGCAGCATCAGCTTGCCTTCTGGACTGGACAAGTTACTGACTGGAAGATCCAAACAAACTAACTTAATGCCCTTCTGGCACAACATGCTGACAGTGTTCTGAACGTCTATGTTGTGCCTTCCCAATCTGTCCAGCTTCAACACAACCAACGTATCCCCCTCTTCCAGCTTGTTCAGAACGAGATTAGAGAATACAGGCCGCTCCATAGCGCTTACGCTGCCCGATACCACCTCAGACAGCCAACGGCTATCCTGAACCTCATAACCAGCATTACGTATCGCCAGCAACTGGTTCTCCGATGTTTGCTCTACAGTAGACACACGACCGTAACCGAAAACACGACCACCCATAATATCCCCCTAAACCTTGGTATCAACTAATCTGGTATCATTATGTAATGGTATCATCAATTGTTCAAGCTGTTTTGTCGATACTAGATGGACGGGTGATCCGTTGGTATCATTTAACATTCGTTTTTTGATACCTATAAAATCCGTTTATTTATCGTCATGCGGAACAAGAAATGCGCCGCGATATTTCAAAATCACTAGCGGCTCCATATGACCCTGGCGCCATTTGTCCAGCATTACAGCCCATTAGAAAGGGGGTTGTCATTGCAGCCGTCAGGCGGGGTGGGGGTGGCTTTTGGATTGTAATCTTTTAACCTTTAGGGCAACCCAAGGAGACGAATCCTACTTTGGGGGCCTGTTTTGTGTTGGACATCGCTCAATCACTCTTAGGTGGCTCTAGTTTTAGGGCGCGGATTTTACCGGAATGGCTAACCAAAAACTATACAGCCGGCACGCCGGAAGCGAACAATCTCTTTGCCCGGGCCACAATGGGCCGTCAAAGGAGAAAACCATGGTGGCAACAGGCCTTGCCGTCCGGTCAGCGTAGCCCTGATATCTGTTGCTGACGCTTGAGTCAATTTGGCAGGAGAGTAAAAACAGGGGTCACTATACTCCCTGCAGGAATAGCAGAAGGACGTGCGGGATGGAGAGTTCATTTGGCGAAAAAGTGCAGAACGTGCACGCCACGCTCAGGCAGCGGTTTGACAAGTTGAGCCGGGTTGCGGTCGCCATCTATGACCAGCAGACGGACAAGCTCAAGACCTTTGCCCACAGCACGGAGGGGGGCTCGCCGCTGTTGCAGTACGAGGTGAAGCTGAGCGAGGTGCCCTCCCTGCGCTATCTGGCCGAGCGCCAGCAACCCAGGGTGCTCGATACCCTGGGTTCGCTGCAGGGATCCCCCGCCGAGCACAGCCGCAAGCTGTTGGCGGCCGGTTATGAGTCGAGTTACACCGAGCCGCTGCTGTTCAACAGCCGGCTGTTCGGTTTTCTGTTTTGCGATGCCAGGGAGCCAGGCTATTTCGATGCGGCCATTCGCGGTGAACTGGCGGCCTATGCCCAGATCCTGGCGGCCATCATTGCCGTTGAGTTCTTCTCCATCCAGACCCTGAACGGAGCGTTGACCACGGCGCGGGAGTTCAGCCGCTACCGGGACGAGGAGACCGCCAACCATCTGCACCGCATGTCAGCCTATTCACGGCTCATCGCCCGCGAGGTGGCAGCCCATTATCCCCTCAACGACGAGGAGGTGGAGTTCATCCATCTCTTCTCCGAGCTGCACGACATCGGCAAGATTGCGGTGCCGGACGCCATCCTGCTCAAACCGGGCAAGCTGACCCCGGAGGAGTACGCGGTGATGAAGATCCACCCGCTCAAGGGACGGGAGATGATCGCCCTGATGATCAAGGAGTTTGGTCTGGACGGCATCCATCACACCGACATGCTCAAGAACATCATTGCCTACCATCATGAGCGTTTCGACGGCCAGGGCTACCCGGAGGGGCTGGCGGGGCAGGCGATCCCGCTGGAGGCCCGCATCGTCACGGTGGCGGATGTGTTCGACGCGCTCACCAGCGAGCGTCCCTACAAGCAGGCCTGGCCGTTCGAGACGGCCTTCGAGTACCTCAAGACCCATGCAGGCAGCCAGTTCGACCCCGTCTGTGTCGCGTCGGCGTTGCGCAGCAAGGAGGCGTTTCGCGCCATCCATCAGCAGTATCGGGATCCGGCCATAACTTGACCTCTCGTTCACGCTCTCGGTGCTAGGGTCGGCTTACCTACCGGGGTGAATGCCTGGGGGCGGGCTCTGCAATTTGATAGAGATGCTCGGAGCAAGCGCTTGCGCAGCCACAAGGCCGGTCGCTAGTGCCCTGGCGCTCTGCCGCTAGCCGGGTTTGGCGCCACCAGAGCAGGGCGCTCATGGCCAGGATCAATGCGAAGGAGGCCAGCATGCTCAGCAGCAGGTGTGACATGATTTGTCCCCCTGTTGATGATTGCAGCCGCACTGCTCCGCCTGGTGACAACCACTTTCCCTACCGATCTGTTCCCCCTTGCGGCCGTTGCAGGATGGCCGGATCCCCTTGATAAGACCCCCGGCCTTGCTGGCCTTGCGGCGTGACGGACTGCCCTGGCTGGCGTCGGTCAGCGGCTGAAGGTGGGCAGCAGACAGATCAAGGTGCGCCGAGCGGTACTGCCATACCGATATCCCGGCATCGAGCAGTCGGCCCAGCATGTGCTCACCGATGTTTCGCACCAGCACCTGAGTGACGGCATGGGCCTGTAGCGTCGCCAGCAGGGCCTGTTTGCCACGGCAACCCTCGCCGTTGGCCGGGTTGGACATTGTCGCGAGCACCTCGCCGGCTGGACTGACAATCTGCAGTTGCTCAGCCCGGCTGACGTGGGCGGATGGCCGGCCCCGGCTCAACAGGATGGCATGGTTGCCTGGCACGGCTGCTGTATTCACGTTCTGGTTCATTGCGCGGTTTCTCCACTGGGTTGCGGGACGTCGGGCTGCATCAACAGGGCCTTACCTAAACTCAGGCACTCCACCACCTTGTAGCGGGCGCGCTTGAGGGTATTGGCCAAGGTCTGGCGAGAAACGCCCATGAGTCGGGCGGCCTCCTGTTGCTGCATGCCCTCCAGATCCACCAGGCGCAGCGCCTCAAACTCATCGGCGGCGAGGGCCACCTGCTCCAGTTCATGCATGGGGACACCATTGGGCTTGAAGCAGCTGTTGGCGGGGCGCCCACAGATACGACGGGCTATTTTCGGTCTCGGCATAACGCCTCCTAATTTGCATATGCCACATATACGCCGCATAAATGGCATATGCAAATTAAAGAAAAATGTAATTGAAAGGCATGATCTTGTTGAGAGGGAGGTTGCGGCTTCACGAGCAGAATTGGTGGCAACTTGATCATTTCAATGATTCTTGTATAGTTGAAATGAAGGCGCATCCAACGAGAGACAAACATGAACAAAGAGACGGCCACCAAGGTCTTTGAATCGCTGGCATCCGGGATCCGGCTCGATGTGTGGCGGCTGCTGGTCAAGGCGGGGCTGGATGGGCGGGTCGCGGGCGAGCTGGCCGGCGAGCTCGACATCGCCCCCAACACCTTGTCGTTTCATCTCAAGGCGATGCTCAATGCCGGCCTCTTGTCGGTGGAGCAGGAGGGGCGCTTCCTGCGCTACCGCGCCAATATCCCCTTGATGCTGGACCTTATCGGCTATCTCACCGAGGAGTGCTGCGCCGGCCATCCGGAGGCGTGCGGCATGATACGCGCCGAGTCCACTTGCTCACCCCATGTGCTGCCTGCGCAGCCCTGCTGCCACAAGGAGTAATGCCATGTCAGTCATTCAGATTTTCGACCCCGCCCTCTGCTGTGCCAGCGGCGTCTGTGGCACTGAGGTCGATCAGGCGCTGGTCACCTTTGCCGCCGATCTGGCCTGGGCCAGGGAGCAGGGTGTTGCCATCGAGCGTTTCAATCTGGCCCAGCAGCCGCTGCAGTTTGCCGAGACGGCGGCGGTCAGCGCCTTTCTGACCCACGCCGGGGAGGAGGGGCTGCCGCTGGTGCTGGTGGAGGGTCAGGTGGTGCTGACCGGCCGTTATCCGAGCCGCGGCGAGCTGGCCCGCTATGCCGGACTGCCCGCACCGCAGGCCACCATCAAGGGCATAGTGAAAGCGGCCTGCCGTCCTGGCAGTGGTTGCTGCTAAGACATTGATATTCCAAACCATGTCGTAACGGGAGAGGCTATGTATCACTTTCTGACCAATCCGCCGCCGTTTCTCTTTTTCACCGGCAAGGGCGGGGTGGGCAAGACCTCGCTGGCCTGCGCCAGTGCGGTGGCCCTCTGTGACGCCGGCAAGCGGGTGCTGCTGGTGAGCACGGATCCCGCCTCCAACGTGGGGCAGGTGTTTGCCACCGACATCGGCAATCGCATCACCGCCATCGCCGCTGTGCCCGGTTTGTCGGCGCTGGAGATAGATCCCCCCGCGGCGGCCAAGGCCTATCGGGAGCGGATTGTCGGCCCGGTGCGCGGCAAGCTGCCCGAGCGCGTGGTGCGCAGCATCGAGGAGCAGCTCTCCGGCGCCTGCACCACAGAGATCGCCGCCTTTGACGAGTTCACCGCCCTGCTCACCGACCCGGCGCTGCGCTCGGAGTACGACCATATCCTCTTCGACACCGCCCCCACCGGCCACACCATCCGCCTGCTGCAGCTGCCGGGGGCCTGGAGCGAATTTCTGGCGCAGGGCAAGGGGGATGCCTCCTGCCTGGGCCCGCTGGCGGGGCTGGAGAAACAGCGCAGCCAGTATGCCGAGGCCGTCGCGGCGCTGGCCGACGACGCTCGTACCCGGCTGGTGCTGGTGGCACGCGCCCAGCATTCCACCCTGCGGGAAGTGGCCCGCACCCACGAGGAGCTGGCGGCCATCGGCCTGACAAACCAGCAGCTGGTGATCAACGGCCTCTTCCCCGCGGCGGCCATCGCCGGTGACACGCTGGCGCAGGCCATCTGGCGGCGTGAGCAGCAGGCCCTCGCCGACATGCCGCAGGGAATAAATGGGCTGGCCCGGGATCAGGTGCCGCTGCTGGCCACCAACCTGGTGGGGCTCGACAGTTTGCGCCAGCTGCTGCAACCACAGGATGCTGGTGAGCAGGCACCACTGGCAACGTCAGCCCATCTGTCAGTCCAGCCCGAGTTGAGTTCGCTGGTGGACGAGCTGGCCGCCGACGGTCACGGCCTCATCATGCTGATGGGCAAGGGCGGGGTGGGTAAAACCACCCTGGCGGCCGCCGTGGCGGTGGAGCTGGCAAGCCGTGGCCTGCCGGTACACCTCACCACCTCGGACCCGGCCGCGCACCTCGGCGAGACGCTGGCAGGCAGCCTGCCCCATCTCGAGGTGAGTCGCATCGACCCCCGCGCCGAGACCGAGCGCTACCGCGGGCAGGTGCTGGCCAGCAAGGGGGCGGCACTGGACGAGCAGGGGCGGGCGCTGCTGGAGGAGGACTTGCGCTCCCCCTGTACCGAGGAGATCGCCGTGTTTCAGGCCTTCTCGCGCATCATCCGCGAGGCGGGCAAGCGCTTCGTGGTGATGGATACCGCCCCCACCGGCCACACCCTGCTGCTGCTCGATGCCACCGGCGCCTACCACAGGGAGATCGCCCGCCAGATGGGAAACAAGGGGCTGCACTTCACCACCCCCATGATGCAGTTGCAGGACCCCAAGCAGACCAAGGTGCTGATCGTCACCCTGCCCGAGCCCACCCCGGTGCAGGAGGCGGCCAATCTGCAGGCCGATCTGCGCCGTGCCGACATCGAGCCCTGGGCCTGGCTCATCAACCACAGTCTGCAGCAAGCCGCGGTCAGCTCGCCGCTGCTGCAACTGCGGGCCGAGCGTCAGTTGCCCCATGTCGAGGCGGTCGAGCGGCAGCATGCCAGCCGCTACGCCGTGGTGCCGCTGCTTGCCGAGGAGCCGGTGGGGGCGGATGCCCTGCGCCGCCTCTGTCAGCATCACTGAACAAGGGCCCCGGCCGCGTGGTCGGGGCTAATGAACATTTGTCGTTAACGAAAGAGATGCGGGATGACCGCATCGGGAGCCCTCATGTCTGCAACCTGTGATGCCAAGAGCCAACCGGCGATTGGCTTTTTTGAACGTTACCTCACCGCCTGGGTGGCCCTCTGCATTCTGGTGGGGATTGGGCTCGGGCAGGGCCTGCCTGAACTCTTCAAGGCCATCGGCGCCATGGAGGTGGCCAAAGTCAACCTGCCGGTGGGACTGCTTATCTGGGTGATGATCATCCCCATGCTGCTCAAGATCGACTTCGGTGCCCTGCATCAGGTGAGGGGGCACCTCAAGGGGATTGGGGTCACTCTCTTCATCAACTGGCTGGTCAAGCCCTTCTCCATGGCCTTCCTCGGCTGGCTCTTCATTCGGGTGCTGTTCGCCGACTGGCTGCCGGCGGATCAGCTCGACAGTTACGTGGCGGGGCTGATCCTGCTGGCGGCGGCCCCCTGCACCGCCATGGTCTTTGTCTGGAGTCGCCTCACCAACGGCGATCCCTACTTCACCCTGTCGCAGGTGGCGGTGAACGACCTCATCATGGTGTTTGCCTTCGCTCCGCTGGTGGCGCTGCTGCTCGGGGTCTCCAGCATAGTGGTGCCCTGGGATACCCTGCTCACCTCTGTGGTGCTCTATATCGTGATCCCGGTGATCATCGCCCAGCTGCTGCGCAAGGCCTTGTTGCAAAAGGGGCAGGCCCATTTTGACAGCGTCATGACCCGCATCCAGCCCTGGTCGGTGGCGGCCCTGTTGCTCACCCTGGTGCTGCTGTTCGCCTTCCAGGGCAACGCCATCATCGAGCAACCGCTGGTCATCGCCCTGTTGGCGGTGCCGATCCTGATCCAGGTGTTGTTCAACTCGGGATTGGCTTACTGGCTCAACCGCAAGGTGGGGGAGAAGCACTCGGTGGCCTGTCCCTCCGCCCTGATCGGCGCCTCCAACTTCTTCGAGCTGGCGGTGGCCGCCGCCATCAGCCTGTTCGGCTTCCACTCCGGCGCGGCGCTCGCCACCGTGGTCGGCGTGCTGATCGAGGTGCCGGTCATGCTGCTGGTGGTGCGCATCGTCAACGCCAGCAAACCCTGGTACGAAGCGGGGCTAAGCCGTTAACAGATGGCCGCTAACCCTTTTTATCCACTGTTTTTATTCACTTAAGCCATGAGAGACATGCCAATGAGTGCAATCACCATCTATCACAATCCAGAGTGCGGCACCTCCCGCAACACCCTCGAGCTTATTCGCAACAGCGGCGTCGAGCCGACCGTCATCCACTATCTGGAGACGCCCCCCTCCCGCGATGAGCTGGTGGCGCTGATCGCCGCCATGGGGATGCCGGTGCGCGAGCTGCTGCGCAAGAACGTGCCCCCCTATGAGGCGCTGGGGCTGGCAGAAGATCGCTTCAGCGATGACGAACTGATCGACGCCATGCTGGCCCACCCCATCCTCATCAACCGTCCCATCGTCGTGACGCCCCTTGGCACCCGACTGTGCCGCCCCTCGGAGCGGGTGCTCGATATTCTGCCCGATCAACAAAAAGGGGCCTTCGCCAAGGAAGATGGCGAGCAGGTGGTGGACGAGCACGGCAAGCGGCTGCGTTGACAGGGAGCGGGGCCGAGCGTCACCGGCTGACCCGGACGGTGCAGATGCACTTACCGGGTGGGCGCCGGATCTGCTACTGTGACCCTCGACTCATCACAGCGGGGGAAACAGCATGAAGATTCGATTCCTGGTGATAGCCACGGCACTGGCGCTGACCTCGGCCCCTGGCCTAGCCGACTGGGCCAAGGTGAAGGCGGCCGCGACCGAGCTTGGCAACGCGGTGAGCGACACCAGCAAGGAGGCGTGGCAGAGCGTCACCGATTTCTCCAAGGCGACATGGGCCTCGGTCTCCCAGTGGGGCTCGGAGGCGTTCAATACTGCCGGCGCCTGGACCGACAAGAGCGTGGCCACCGGCAAGGAGTGGCTGGCGGTGGCCGACAAGAAGCTCGACGAGATGCTGGAGCCCAAGACGGCGGACGAGGCGCGCCTCGCCCTCAATACCATGGCCGACACCGCCCTGGTGCGGCTGTTCAACGAACAGCCCTCGGCCAAGCTGTTGTTTGACAAGGCATACGGCTATGCGGTGTTCGACTCGCGCAAGTTTTCCCTGATGCTGCACACCAACCAGGGGGCCGGGGTGGCCGTCAATCGTGCCACCGGCAAGCACACCTACATGAAGATGTTCGGTGCCGGGCTGGCGGCCGGGCTGGGCGGCAAGTTCTATCAGCAGGTGATCCTGTTTGAGGACAAGGCCAGGTTCGATGCCTTCGTCAGCCAGGGCTGGGAGGCCACCTCCGAGGTGGGTGCTGTGGCGGGCAAGGAGAGCGCCGAGTTGACCGCCAAGTACAACGGCGGCATGGCCATCTACCAGATTGGCGAAAAGGGACTGCTGCTGGACGCCAATATCTCGGGCTCCAAGTACTGGGTAGACAAGGATCTGACCCGCTGATTGAGCAGAGGCCCCGCCCTCGCCAGTTTTTCTTCATACTGCGCGGATTGCCGTCTGTTTAATTGGTGCGAATTACAGTAAAAAGAGGGCCTTAGGCCCTCTTTTTTATGGGCGCAGCCAGGTTCGTCAGCAAGACAAGGAGAGTGGCATGACACAAGCATCAGCACAGGACGGGGCAGATGGAGCCCTGCGTCGGGAGTGGGACAAGCAGAGCATCTATCTGCGCCTGCAGGAGGGGATCCCCACGGCCTTCTGGGTCAGCGGGGATCTGGTCTCCCCCCTCGAGCCCGGCGCCGAGGGGGCGGCATATCAGGGCCACTTCGGCTGGGGGCGTGCCGACGAGGCGACCATGGCTCTGGCGCAGGCCATCGTCGCCAGGCTGGTGGCGGTAGGACTGGTTCCCCCCGAGCTGGCGGCGAGCCGCGCGGGCTACCTGCATGACGAGGTACTGGTCAAGCTGCCCGCCGGGGAGCACTACGATCTCCACCTGAGCTATCTGAGGCTGCTGCTGGGGGAGGGGGCCGTGCCGCGCCCCTGAAGGGCCGGCTCATCATCTCGGCGAGCATCCCAACCCCTGTTTCGAGGACTCTTCTCCCTAATTGGCACTCTTATTGCTTGGAGCCTGTCAGTGTCAATGATTTGTCTGGGGATGAAATATGGAAATCAGTGCAAGCAGCCTGATGCAAGAGATGCAGGCCCTCAAGGTGGAAGCCGGCGCCACGCCGCTCACCCAGCCTGGCCGTCAGGTCAGCTCCGATTTTGGTCAACTGCTGCAGCAGGCCCTTGGCAACGTCAACGAGCTGCAAGGGGCCGCCAACGATCTGCGCACCCGTTTCGACATGGGCGACAACTCGGTCGACTTGTCCGAAGTGATGATCGCCGGACAAAAATCCTCCATCGCCTTCGAGGCGACGGTGCAGGTGCGCAACAAGATGGTCGATGCCTACAAGACCATCATGAACATGCCGGTGTAACTCAGGCCCATGGCGACTGAGCATCATGAACATGTCAGCAATAAGGACATAAATCGTGGCTACTGATCAAAACGGCGAACTGCTGATGAACGATGAGGGCACCGCCGCCCTCGATGAGAATGAGCAGAAGAGTTCGGCACTCGGCTTTCTCTCCAACACGGACGTGCTGCGCCAGATCACCCTGATCCTGGGGCTGGCCATCTGTCTGGCCATCGCCGTTTTCATCCTGTTGTGGGGCAAGGAGCCGGACATGCGTCCCCTTGGCACCTACACCACCCAGGAGCTGGTCAAGACCCTCGACTTCCTCGATCAGCAGAAGATCCCCTATCAGGTGGATGGCAAGAGCGTGCTGGTCAATGCCGAAAACTTCTCCAACATCCGGCTGGCGCTGACCCGTGCCGGTCTGGCCAACGCCACTGACGCCAGCACCGACGGGGAAGACATCCTGCTCAAGGACTCCAGCTTCGGGGTCAGCCAGCGGATGGAGAGCGAGCGCCTCAAGCTGAGCCGCGAGCGCCAGCTGGCCAGCGCCATCGAACAGTTCCAGAACGTGGCCAAGGCCCAGGTGCTGCTGGCCATCCCGAAAGACAACGTGTTTGCCCGCAACGAACGCAAGCCCAGCGCCACCGTGGTGCTGAGCCTCAAGGGCAATGCCCTCGGTCAGGGGGAAGTGGACTCCATCGTCGACATGGTCGCCTCCGCCGTGCACGGTCTGGAGCCGACCCGCGTCACCGTGACCGACCAGAACGGCCGCCTGCTCAACTCCGGCTCCCAGGATCCAGTCTCTGCCCAGACTCGCAAGGAGTTTGCGATGCAGCAGAAGCAGGAGCTGGAATACAAACAAAAAATTGACGCCATCCTGATCCCGGTGCTCGGCGCCGACAATTATACGGCGGAGGTTGACCTCTCCCTCGACTTCTCCCAGCAGGAGCAGACCCGCAAGACCTACAACCCGGACCTGCCGGCGGTGCGCTCCGAAATGACCATGGAAGAGAACAGCGCCAACGGCAGCAACGGTGGCGTGCCCGGGGCGCTCTCCAACCAGCCGCCCGCCGCCTCCAACATTCCGCAGCAGGCGACCGGCCCCAACGCCGAAACCACCGCGTCCTCTTCCGGCCGCTCCCGCAAAGAGGCGACCCGCAACTTCGAACTGGATACCACCGTCAGCCATATCCGGCGCCAGATGGGTGGCATTCGCCGCATGACCGTCTCGGTGGCGGTGGACTACAAGTCGGCCACTGCCGCCGATGGCAAGGTGAGCCGTGAGCCGCGCACCCAGGCCGAACTCGATACCCTGCGTCGTCTGCTGAGCGGCGGCCTTGGCTTTGATGTGACCCGTGGTGATACTCTGGAAGTGGTCGCCATCCCGTTCAACCGGCCCGAGCTTGAAAACGTGGCCGAGGCGCCGCTCTACGAGCAGCCCTGGTTCTGGCGCGCGGTGCGCATCGCCGCCTCCGTGCTGGTCATCATAGTGCTGATTGTCACCGTGGTGCGCCCCATGCTCAAGCGCCTGCTCTATCCGGATGCCAAGCCGGAAGGGGAACTGGATTTCGACAACCACACCGTGCTGGGTGGGGATGACGAGCTCAGTCTGCTGGCGGCTCAGGCTGAAGCCGAGCCGGTGTTCGGAGTACGTGACGGCCATCTGAAGCTGCCGGATCTGCACCGTGACGAAGACTTGCTCAAGGCGGTACGTGCCCTGGTGGCGAACGAACCGGATCTGGCCGCACAGGTCATTAAAGAATGGGTAGCGAACAAAGATGGCTGACGAAAACAAGACACAGGTCACCGGCAATGACATCACCGACAGTCAGCGCCAGATCCTGGATCAGATGAGCGGCATGGAGATGGCGGCGGTATTGATGCTGAGCCTCAACGAAGAGGACGCCGCCCAGATCTTCCGCCATCTCGAGCCCAAGCAGGTGCAGCGGCTCGGCATGTCGATGGCCTCCATGTCGGATTTCAGTCACGACCGGGTGGCGGCGGTCCACCGTCAATTCATCGACGACATCCAGAAATACACCAACATCGGTATCGGCAGCGAAGACTTCGTGCGCAAGGCGCTGGTGGCCGCCCTTGGCGAGGACAAGGCCAGCAACCTGGTGGATCAGATCATCCTTGGGTCCGGTGCCCGCGGTCTCGACTCCCTCAAGTGGATGGATGCCCGCCAGGTGGCCAGCATCATCCAGAACGAACACCCGCAGATCCAGACCATCGTCCTCTCTTATCTGGAGCCGGAGCAGTCCGCCGAGATCCTGAGCCAGTTCCCGGAGCAGGTTCGTCTGGATCTGGTGATGCGTATCGCCAACCTGGAAGAGGTGCAACCGGCGGCGCTGCAAGAGCTCAACGACATCATGGAGAAACAGTTCGCCGGTGCGGCGGGTGCCCAGGCAGCCAAGATGGGCGGCCTGAAGGCGGCGGCCAACATCATGAACTACCTCGACACCAACATCGAGGGTCAGCTGATGGACTCCATCCGCGAGTCGGACGAGGAGATGAGCCAGCAGATCCAGGACTTGATGTTCGTGTTCGAGAACCTCATCGACGTGGACGATCGCGGCATCCAGACCATGCTGCGGGAAGTGCCTGGCGATCTGCTGCAGCGAGCCCTCAAGGGCTCCGACGACCAGATGCGCGAAAAGATTTTCAAGAACATGTCCAAGCGGGCCGCCGAGATGCTGGCAGACGATCTGGAGGCTATGGGGCCGATCCGGGTCTCCGAAGTGGAGGCCGCCCAGAAGGAGATCCTCTCCATCGCCCGCCGTCTGGCGGATGCCGGCGAGATCATGCTGGGTGCCGGTGGCGGCGAGGAGTTCCTCTGATGAACGCTCGCTTCGACGTGCATAACACTCCCGGCAGCGTGATGACGAGGAGTGCGGCAGCCAGATGAACAACAACAAACTGCGCGGCTATGTCAGACCCGACGGGGACGAGAGCCAGGTTCAGACCTGGGGCTGGCCGGAGATGGAGGTCGAGGCCGAGGTCGAGACCAATGCCCTCGGATTGACCCCGGACTGGTATCGGCAGGAGGAAGAGGTGCCGGTCGAAGAGCCGGCCGAGGAGCCGGCCCCCAGCATCACCGCCGAGGAGCTGGAAGCCATTCGCCAGGCCGCCTGGGAAGAGGGGATGGCCGAGGGGCGTGACGCCGGTTACGCCAAGGGGCTCGAGGAGGGCAAGCTGGAAGGCTTGCAGCAGGGCCATGCCGCCGGACTGGAGCAGGGCAAGGAGGAGGGGCTGGCCCTCGGCCGCGAGCTGGTGGAGCAGCAGATGAACCACTGGCAGGGGCTGATCGATCGCCTCGCCAACCCGCTCAAGGAGCTGGACAGCGCGGTGGAGCAGCAGCTCATCGCGCTGGTGATGCAACTGGCCCGCGCCCTCATCCGTCACGAAGCCGAGACCTCGCCCAGGCTGCTGCTCGAAGCGCTCAAGCAGGGGCTGGCGCTGCTGCCCGCCGCCGAGCTGGGGGTCACCCTGATGCTGCATCCGGACGATCTGGCCCGGGTCGAGCAGGCATTTGGCGCCGAGGAGTGCGCCAAGCGCCACTGGCGACTGCAAAGCGATCCCACCCTCTCCCCCGGCGATCTGCAACTGGCCACCGAGCTCTCCAGCATCGATCTGACCCTCTCCGGGCGCATCGACCAGCTGCTGCGCAACTTTCTGCGGGACAATGCCGGCCAGGATGGCCGCGGCTAGCGGCCCGGCCTGCTTGCCCCGTCTATTTTTCAACGCATTCAACACCAGCTTTCAGGAGGCCGGATGAGCGGCTCGTTACTCAATCGGTTGCAGGGGTATCGGGTACGCGATATCGCCCCCAAACCCCCGGTGGCCGGCAAGCTCACCCGGGTGGTGGGCTTGACCCTGGAGGCCATCGGCTGTCGCGCCGCCATCGGGGCACTCTGTCGCATCGATACCCAGGATGGTTCGCTTGAGGCCGAAGTGGTCGGCTTCTCCGGCGATCGCCTGTTTCTGATGCCGAGCGAACAGCTCAAGGGGGTCATTCCCGGCGCCCGGGTGGTGCCCATCACCGAGGAGCACGGCATTCCGGTCGGCATGAACCTGCTGGGCCGGGTCATCGACGGCATCGGCCAGCCGCTGGACGGGCTCGGTCCCATCCTCTCTTCCCAGACGGTGCAGTTTGCCCAGCACCGCATCAACCCGCTCTCCCGCCGCCCGATCCATCAGCCGATGGACGTGGGGGTGCGCGCCATCAACGCCGTGCTGACCGTGGGGCAGGGCCAGCGGATGGGGCTGTTCGCCGGCTCCGGCGTCGGCAAATCCGTGCTGCTCGGCATGATGACCCGCGGCTCGGTGGCAGACGTGGTGGTGGTGGGGCTCATCGGCGAACGGGGCCGCGAGGTGAAGGAGTTCATCGAGGAGATCCTGGGAGAGGAGGGGCGCGAGCGCGCCGTGGTGGTGGCGGCGCCGGCCGATGCCTCGCCGCTGATGCGGCTCAAGGGGTGTGAAACGGCGCTGGCCATCGCCGAGTACTTCCGCGATCAGGGGCTCAACGTGCTGCTGCTGATGGATTCGCTCACCCGTTACGCCCAGGCCCAGCGCGAGATCGCCCTGGCGGTGGGCGAGCCGCCGGCCACCAAGGGCTATCCCCCCTCGGTGTTCGCCAAATTGCCGGCGCTGGTGGAGCGGGCCGGCAACGGCAGCGACGGCCAGGGCTCGATCACGGCATTCTTCACCGTGCTGACGGAGGGGGACGATCTGCAGGATCCCATCGCCGACGCGGCGCGGGCCATCCTCGACGGCCACATAGTGCTGTCGCGCGAGCTGGCCGACTCCGGCCACTACCCGGCCATCGACATCGAGAAGTCCATCAGCCGGGTCATGCCCATGGTGACCTCGCCGGAACACATGGAGCTGGCGCGCACCCTCAAGCAGTTCTACTCCCTCTACCAGCAGAACCGGGATCTCATCACCATCGGCGCCTACAGCCAGGGCTCCGACCCCCGCATCGACCGCGCCATCATCCAGAAACCCTATCTGGATCAGTTCTTGCAGCAGGGAATGCGCGAGGTCATTCACTACGATGCCGGCCTGCAGGCCCTGCAGCTGGTGGCCATGCCGCTGATGCGTTGACGAGAAGATGAAGGGGAGGCGTGACCATGAGTAAAGGCTTGATGATGTTGTCGGAGCGGCTGGTGGAGGCCGAGCAGCAGGCCGCACTGGCGCTGGCCAAGGCCCAGCAGGATCTGAAAATCTTTCTGGAGCAGCAGGATGCGCTCAACCAGTACCGCCAGATCTACCACC
This sequence comes from Aeromonas sp. QDB20, assembly GCF_027707805.1. Classification (NCBI taxonomy): domain Bacteria; kingdom Pseudomonadati; phylum Pseudomonadota; class Gammaproteobacteria; order Aeromonadales; family Aeromonadaceae; genus Aeromonas; species Aeromonas sp. QDB20. The sequence continues at coordinate 364,817 of NZ_JAPCJC010000004.1, forward strand.
AGCAGTGGACCGACCGCGGTCTGCAGGGGATCGGTGCCCAGCAGAACAGCCAGTATCACGCCTTCATCAACAAGCTCGAGCAGGCGGCTACCCAGCAGTACGAAGGGGTGCTGCAGGTACGCCAGGCGCTGGAGCTGCGCCGTGAAGAGTGGCTGGCCGCCCAGCAGCGGCGCAAGGCGGTGGAGCTGCTGCTGGCCAAGCAGGCGGGGCGCGAGCAGCTTAAAGCCCAGCGCCAGGAGCAGAAGATGCTGGATGAGTACGCCACGCTGCGCCGTTTCCACCATTCTGGCCTGTAACTTGCTTTCTTCTTGCCATCCCGTGTGCGCCTCACTCCCTGCGGGGAGCTGAGGAGAAACCCGAAGCCGAATGCCGTCAGGAATCTTCACCATGATGCAGACACTGTTAACCAATTCTTCCGCCGCACCGACAGCCGCCGCTGCCGACAAGAGTGCGGTGCTGACGGCGAGTCAGGATGGTAGCGAAGGAGCCCTGCAGAGCGACGGCAAGGGTGGCTTTTCCGAGGTGATGAACCGGGTGCAGCAGGCCGGCAAGGGCAATGCCAAAGCCGATGGCCATGTTGCGAATGCTGATGGCAAGGCCACGTCGCGGCCCGGCACCGGGCAGGAGCGTGCCGGTGCAGTGGAGAGCGACAAGCCACTGCAGAACGCCAAGGGCGAGGCTGCCAAATCTTTGGCGAATGAAGCCGAAGAGGCCGCTGGTGCCGACGACAAGCCACAGAAGGGGAGCGATCCCGACCCCACCCTCGCCCCCAACGACTTCCTGCAGCGTCTGCAGGATGCCCTCAAACAGGACACCTCCCTGGTCGCCCCGGCGGCCATCACACTGGTCGCCAGCACACCCGTGGTCGAGACGGACGGCAAGATGTTGCCGCCGGATGACGCGCAGGCTGCGTCGGCCGAGACATCGGCCACCCTCACCCAGCCGCTCGCCGGCAGCGGTGACAAGCAGGGAACGACGACCGCTGCCGCCGCGCTGGCCCGTCAGGCTGCCAGCTTGCTCACGGGCGAAACCAGTGCACCGGTTGATGCGAAAGCCACGCAGCCGGATGCCGTCGTGACGGATGACGCCGCCCTGGCGGCTCAGTTGCAGGAAGCCGGGAAAGAGGGCAGTGGCAAGGAGAGCGGCGCCGGTGGCGCCAATGCCGACCAGCATGCCGATAAAAATGGCAAGGATGCCAAGGGGAGCAAAAGCGAGCTCTCCGCCGCCGAGCGGGCGGCCTTGCAGAGCAAGGTGCCAGCCGCTGCCGCGGTAAGCGGACAGGATAAGGAGAACGTCCAAATCCAGGTGGAGGGTACCGACAAGGCAGCCAAGCCTGTGGTGCCGCCCATGGCCGGCAAGGATGAACCTGCCAAGCCTTCCCCGCTGCAGACCACCCACAGCACAGTGGCCGCTCAGCCGGGAGCCGCCAGGGCGTTCGCCGAGGGGATGAGCCGGGCCGATGGCGAGGCGAACCAGACCTCTGAAAAGGCGCCGCCGCAGGGCGTTGCCGAGGGGGATGGCCACTCCAAACCCGCGACGGCGGCCAAGACGGAGAGCCAGCCCGCGCCTGCAGCCGGCAGCACGCCGGCACCGGCCGCCGCCCAGAGCGAACCCGTGCTGGTGGCGCCGCAGCAGGTGCTGGCCAGCAGTGAACCCCAGGGCCCGCAAGCCTCCCTGGCCAGCCTGTCGGCCGGACTCAAGCAGATGGAAGCCACCGAGCGCAGCGACAGCGCCAGAGGCAGAAGCGAGGTCAAAGTTGACCTGAAACAGAAGACGGCAGAGCTGGCTCGCGGCACCAGCCAGGGCAGCAGTGAGACGACTGCCACCCCGGAGAGCAGCCACAGCCAGCAGGTTCAGCAGAACAGCCAGCCCCAAGCGGTTGGCCATGACAACCGGCCTGCCACCGCCGAACTGGCCGCGCGGCGGGATCCCGCCAATCTGCCCCACCTCAAGCTGGCCGACCCGGAGGCGCCGGCCCAGCTGCACCAGAAGGTCAACCTGATGCTGGCGGACAAGCTGCAGCAGGCGGAGATCCAGCTCGACCCGCTCGGGCTTGGCAAGATGAAGATCCAGATCCAGATAGACTCGTCCAACCAGGCCAACGTGCACTTCGTGGTCCAGCATGGCCAGACCCGGGAAATGCTGGAGCAGGCCATGCCCCGGCTGCGTGATATGCTGGCAGGGCAGGGCATCCAGCTTGGCCAGACCCAGGTGCAGCAACAGCCGCAACAGCAGTCACAGGGGCAGTCTGGCTTCTCCGGTCAGGGCCAGCAGGGACAAAAAGGCAGCGGATCTTTTGCCGAAACAGGCCAAACTGAGGCAGAGGTCACGGGCGCCGGCATGAGTTTGTCGAGGGAATCGACAAACGACCGCGGAATTGATTTCTATGCTTGATGCCAGCCCGAGTAAGTTTATGATATCGAACAAGTTTGAGACTAGGGTGGACAAGGGATGGCAGACGATAACGAACTGACGCTGAAAGATCCGGCGGCAGGCAAGAAAAAGAAGCTGATCATGATTATCGCCCTGGCCGTGATTGTGCTGGGCGGCGGTGGTGCCGGTGCCTGGTTCATGCTGGCCGGCGGTGACAAGCCGGCGGCCGAAGCCGCGGGGGAGGGCAAGGATGCCAAGCCCAAGGAGGCGGCGCCTCAGCCCTCACTCTACGTGGGCATGCCGCGCCCCTTCGTGTTCAACGTCTCCGGCGGTCAGCGCGACCGGCTGGTGCAGATCAAGATCCAGTTGATGGTGCGCGGTACCGCCGACGAAACGCTGGTCAAGCAGAATATCCCCCTCATCGAAGGCACCCTGCTGCGGGTCTTCAGTGCGGCCACCAGCGAGCAGCTGATGACCTTCGAGGGCAAGGAGAAGCTGCGCAAGGATTCACTGGAAGAGTGCCGTCGGGTGCTCAATGACCTGGTCTCTTCCCCCGTTATCGAACAAGTGCTGTTTACCGGCTTTGTCATGCAATAAGGGTGAAGCGTGAGCGATCTGTTAAGTCAGGACGAAATTGATGCCCTCTTGCACGGGGTCGATGATGTCGAAGAGGAGGAGATAGGCGCGGCGGGGGATCCCGGTGTCGCCCAGTTTGATTTCTCCTCCCAGGACCGCATCGTCCGTGGTCGCATGCCGACCCTGGAGCTGGTGAACGAGCGTTTCGCCCGCCACATGCGGATCAGCCTGTTCAACATGATGCGCCGCACCGCCGAGGTCTCCATCAACGGCGTGCAGATGCTGAAATTCGGTGAATACGTCCACACCCTGTTCGTGCCGACCAGTCTCAACATGGTACGTTTCCGCCCCCTCAAGGGGACGGCGCTCATCACCATGGAGGCGCGGCTGGTCTTCATCCTGGTGGAGAACTTCTTCGGTGGCGACGGCCGCTACCACGCCAAGATCGAGGGGCGCGAGTTCACCCCCACCGAGCGACGCATCATCCAGATGCTGCTCAAGCTGGTGTTCGAGGACTACAAGGATGCCTGGGCGCCGGTGATGGACGTGGGCTTCGAGTACCTCGACTCCGAGGTGAACCCGGCCATGGCCAACATCGTCAGCCCCACCGAGGTGATCGTGGTGAGTTCGTTCCACATCGAGCTGGACGGCGGCGGTGGCGACTTCCACGTGGCCATGCCCTACTCCATGCTGGAGCCGATCCGAGAGCTGCTGGATGCCGGCGTGCAGAGCGACAAGGGCGACACCGACGTGCGCTGGAGCAAGGCGCTGCGCGACGAGATCATGGACGTCAAGGTGGAGCTGCGGGCCAAGTTGCTGGAGACCGAGCTCACCCTGCGAGAGCTGATGGAGCTGCAGCCTGGCGACATCATCCCGGTGGAGATGCCGGAGAACCTGCTGGTGTTCGTGGAGGACTTGCCCACCTTCCACGCCAAGATGGGCCGTACCAAGGACAATGTGGCGCTCAAGATCACCGACAAACTCAAACGCCCGGAAGGGGTCAAGACAGAGATGCATCTGGTGACCCGGGGCGGCGTACGCATCGATGGCGAGGCCGAGCTGGAAGAGCTCGAGCGCAGCATCGGAGACCAACAGCAATAAACGACGGCCTGCCTGGGCAGACCGTCACGAAAACAGCATAAGGAATTCAAGATGAGCGGAACTGAGGAAGAGGATCTGATGGCGGACGCCTGGGCTGCCGCGCTGGAAGAGCAGGTGACTGCCGAAGCCAAGCCCGCTCCTCTCGAGGAGCTCAAGGACGATGCCCCCATCAGTGCCGAGGAGCGGCGCAAGCTGGATACCATTCTGGATATCCCGGTCACCATCGCCATGGAGGTTGGCCGCAGCCAGATCAGCATCCGCAACCTGCTGCAGCTCAACCAGGGCTCGGTGGTGGAGCTGGATCGGGTGGCGGGCGAGCCGCTGGACGTGCTGGTCAACGGCACCCTGATCGCCCACGGCGAGGTGGTGGTGGTGAACGACAAGTTCGGTATTCGACTGACTGACGTCATCAGTCAGATTGAAAGGATCAAGAAACTCAAATGATCCGTCTCTTGTCGCTGTGGCTGCTCTCCCTCCCCGCACTGGCCGAACCCGGTGCGGGCGCCAATCCGCCCAGCCTCACCTCCTGGCTGCTCTCCAGTCTGATGGTGATTGGCCTCATCCTGGTGCTCGGTTTCCTGCTCAAGAAAAGCAAGATTGCCACCGCCATGGGCGGCGGCCAGATGCGCGTCATCGCCAGCCTGCCGGTGGGCTACAAGGAGAAGCTGCTGGTGGTCAAGGTGGGCGAGCAGCAACTGCTGCTCGGGGTGACGCCGCAGCAGGTCAACTTTCTCTATCGCCTGGAAGAGCCGCTGGACGAGAGCCAGCCCCAGGCGTTTTCCCAGCAGCTTGGCAAATTGATGGGCAAGCATGAAAAAAGCTAACGGCTCACGGCCGCACGGTCGGCTGCTGGTCGGCCTGTTATCCCTCCTGATCCTCTGCTCGCCGCTGGCGCTGGCCCAGGACGGCATGTCGGCGGTCACCATCAAGACCATGGCGGACGGCAGCCAGGAATACAGCCTGACCCTGCAGGTGCTGGCGCTGATGACGGCGCTCTCCTTCCTGCCGGCCATGGTCATCATGATGACCTCCTTCACCCGCATTATCATAGTGCTCGGCATCCTGCGTCAGGCCATCGGCCTGCAGCAGAGCCCCTCCAACCAGGTGTTGATCGGCATCGCCCTGTTCATGTCGTTCTTCATCATGTCGCCGGTGCTGGATCGCATCAACAACGAGGCGCTGCAACCCTATCTGGCCGAGACCATTCAGGCCAAGGAGGCGCTGGAGCGGGCCGAGCTGCCCATCCACCAGTTCATGCTGGCCCAGACCCGGATCAAGGATCTCAACACCTTCATGGAGATAGCGAACGTGCAGGTGGACAAGCCCGCCGACGTGCCGCTGCGGGTGCTTATCCCGGCGTTTGTCACCAGCGAGCTCAAGACCGCCTTCCAGATAGGCTTCATGCTGTTTCTGCCCTTCCTGGTGATAGACCTGGTGGTGGCCAGTATCCTGATGGCGATGGGGATGATGATGTTGTCGCCGATGCTGGTGTCGCTGCCGTTCAAGCTGATGCTGTTCGTCATGGTGGATGGTTGGAACCTCATTCTGGGATCCCTGGCCAACAGTTTTGGTCTGGGTGCCGGTGGTTAAGGGCGAACGACGCAAGGAGCGAATGGCATGAGTCCTGAAACCTTTATCGACGTCTTTCGCGAGGCGCTCTGGCTGGTCACCATCATGGTGTGTGCCGTGATCCTGCCGAGCCTCTGCGTCGGTCTGCTGGTGGCCATCTTCCAGGCCGCCACCTCCATCAACGAACAGACCCTGAGCTTTCTGCCCCGTCTCATCGTCACCCTGTTTGCGCTGGGGGCGGGGGCGCACTGGGGCCTGCAGAGTCTGATGGACTTCTTCATGCTGATGGTGAGTCAAATTCCCGAGGTGGTGGGATGAGTAGCCAGGCCGTGCGCCTGCCGCTGCCGCAGGCCGGCAAGGTGCCCGCATGACCTATACAACCGCTCTCATCATGGAGTGGTTGTCTTCCATCGTCTGGCCGTTGGCGCGAGTGAGTGGGCTGCTGATGGTGATGGCAGTATTCGGCAGCCGGCTGACCCCGGCCCGCATTCGCATCAGCCTGGCGCTGGCGCTGACCCTGATGATCGCCCCTCTCTTGCCCGCCATGCCCAGGATTGAGCTCTTCTCCGTCGGCAGTTTTCTGGTGCTGGGGCAGCAGCTGCTCATCGGCATCGCCCTCGGCCTCATGACCCAGTTTCTGATGGAAAGCTTCGTGATGGCCGGCCAGATCATCGCCATGCAGACCAGCCTGGGGTTCGCTACTCTGGTGGATCCCATGAACGGCCAGTCGGCCCCTGTGGTGGGTCAGTTCTATCTGATGCTGGCGACCCTGGTGTTTCTGGCGGTGGATGGCCACCTCATCATGCTGCGCATGGTGGTGTTGAGCTTCGAGACCCTGCCGGTGTCTGACAGCGGCCTCAGCCTGCCCTCCATCCGCGATCTGATCGGTTTTCTCGGGGTCATGTATCAGGCCTCGCTGGTGATGGCGCTCTCCGCCATCGTCGCCCTGCTGCTCATCAACTTTGCCTTCGGCGTCATGACCCGCGCCGCCCCCCAGCTCAACATCTTCAGCATCGGTTTTGCGGTCAGCATGATGTCGGGCCTGCTGATCCTCTGGCTCACCATCGGCGGCTTCCTTGGCCATTTCGACAGCATGTGGGAGCGGGTGCAGGAGACCAGTTGCACCCTCATCGGCACCCAGTGTCTGGGGGGCCAGTAAGATGGCAGTGGGGCGCCGTTATCTGCCGCAGGCCGCGCTGGCCTGCGGCCTTGCATTCGCTCTGCTGAACGGCGGCGAGCGGGCGGGCGTTTCGGCTCGCCCACTCAACCTGTGCGGGGGTCAGCATGGCTGATACTGATCAGGAACGTACCGAACAACCCACGGGCAAACGACTGCAACAAGCCCGGGAAAAAGGGCAGATTGCACGATCCAAGGAGCTGGGCACCGCCAGCGTCCTGCTGGCGGCCGTATTCGGCCTGCTGATGGTCAAGGAGAGCCTGGCCGGCGCCATGGTCAAAGTGCTCACCATGGGCTTTACCCTGGACAGGGAGCAGGCGTTCGATCCCAACGCCATGATGACCATGCTGCCGGCCCTGCTGCGCGAACTGCTGCAGCCTCTTGGTCTGCTGTTCATGCTGGTGGCCATTGCGGCCTTCGTCGGCAACGTGCTAATGGGGGGGATGAACTTCTCCTCCGAGGCCATGCTGCCCAAGTGGAGCAAGCTGAGCCCCCTCAACGGCATCAAGCGGATGTTCGGGGTGCAGTCCCTGGTCGAGCTGATCAAGTCCATCGCCAAGGTGGTGTTCATCACCCTGTTCGCCTGGTGGATGCTCTCCAGCCAGTTCAACCACCTGCTCAACCTCTCCCTCGAGGGCTACCCGGGCGGCATCATAGACGCGCTGGATCTGCTGCTGTGGATGCTGATCATCCTCTGCTGCGCCCTTATTCCCATCGTCGCCATCGACGTGCCGTTCCAGCAGTGGAACCACATGCGCCAGCTCAAGATGACCAAGCAGGAGGTCAAGGACGAGTTCAAGGACAGCGAGGGTAAACCCGAGGTGAAAGGGCGGATCCGTCGCCTGCAGATGGAGATGGCGATGCGCCGCATGATGGGGGACGTGCCCAAGGCGGACGTGGTGATCATCAACCCGACCCACTACTCGGTGGCGCTCAAGTACGATTCCGCCAAGCCCGGTAGCGCGCCCAAGGTGGTAGCCAAGGGTACCGATGAAATCGCGATGAAGATCAGGGAGATAGCCCGAGAGTACGAGATCCCTGTGATGCCCTCTCCGGCGCTGACCCGCGCCATCTACCACGCTACCGAGATTGGCCACGAGATCCCGGAGGGGCTATTTGCCGCCGTGGCTCAGGTGCTGGCCTATGTCTATCAGCTCAGGAAGTTCCGCCGTGGCCGTGGTCGTCGCCCCAACCCGCTGGCCAAGGATCTGCCCATCCCGCCCGAATTTCGCAAATGACAAACTTCTGACACAGTCAAAATAAAAGCATTGTATTTCAATGCGTTGCATTATTGGCTTGATGTTTGCTTTAATCTGGCATCAGCGGTTTGAGATTGAGAAAAACGATGAAACTCCAGGCATCATTGGGCCGTATCAAAGAGTACAAGTGGCTGTTGACCAAGGGCGTGGGGACGCCGCTGCTGGTACTGGCCTCCCTTGGTATGGTGGTGCTGCCCATCCCGCCACTGATGCTGGATATCCTCTTCTCCTTCAACATCGCCCTCTCCATCGTGGTGCTGCTGGTGGCGGTCTATACCCGCCGGCCGCTGGAATTTGCCGCCTTTCCGACCGTGTTGCTGATAGCCACCCTGCTACGTCTCGCCCTCAACGTCGCCTCCACCCGGGTGGTGCTGCTGGAAGGCCACAACGGCAGTGCGGCGGCTGGCCACGTGATCGAGGCCTTCGGCAACGTGGTGATCGGCGGCAACTACACGGTCGGCATCATCGTCTTCATGATCCTGATGATCATCAACTTCGTGGTGGTCACCAAGGGTGCGGGCCGGATCTCCGAGGTGAGTGCACGCTTCACCCTGGATGCCATGCCCGGCAAACAGATGGCCATCGACGCGGATCTGAACGCCGGCCTCATCAATCAGGAAGAGGCCAAGAAGCGTCGTCAGGACGTGACTCAGGAAGCCGACTTCTACGGCTCCATGGACGGTGCCTCGAAATTCGTGAAAGGGGATGCGGTGGCGGGGATCATGATCCTCTTCATCAACATCCTGGGCGGCTTCATCATCGGCATGGTGCAACATCAGCTGAGCTTCGGCGAAGCGGCCCAGATCTACACCCTGCTGGCGATAGGTGACGGTCTGGTCGCCCAGATCCCGTCGCTGCTGCTCTCCATCGCCGCCGCCATCATCGTCACCCGTCAGAATACCGATCAGGACATGGGTACCGCGGTGTTGGGTCAACTGTTCGACAACCCCAGAGCCCTCATCATCTCGGCCGGTATCCTGCTGATGATGGGCAGCGTGCCCGGCATGCCCCATCTGGCGTTTCTGAGCCTGGGTGGCGTCGCCGCTGCCGGTGCCTGGTGGCTGCTGCGCCGCGAGAAACAGCTGGCCGCCAAGGCCGCCAAGGGCGAGCTGATGCCGGCGAACGCGGAGCAGCCTCACGAGCAGAAAGACTTGAGCTGGGACGACGTGATGCCGGTGGACATCATCGGACTGGAGGTGGGCTATCAGCTTATCCCGCTGGTGGACCGCAATCAGGGCGGCGAGCTGCTCAACCGGATCAAGGGGGTGCGCAAGAAGCTCTCCCAGGAGCTGGGTTTTCTGGTGCCTGCGGTGCATATCCGTGACAACCTGGATCTCGCCCCGAACCAGTATCGCATCACCTTGATGGGGGTCAGTACCGGCGAGGCCAATGTTTACCATGATAAGGAAATGGCCATCAATCCGGGTCAGGTGTTCGGCCAGATCCAGGGGATTGCCACCCGGGACCCGGCCTTCGGACTGGAGGCGGTGTGGGTTGCCAAGGAGCAGGTCTCCCAGGCGCAGACTCTGGGTTATACCGTGGTGGATACCGCGACCGTGGTGGCCACTCACCTCAGCCAAATCCTCTCCAACCATGCCGCCCTGCTGCTGGGTCACGATGAAGTGCAGCAACTGCTCGACATGATAGGGAAGCATCAGAACAAGCTGGTGGAAGGGCTGGTTCCTGAGGTCATCTCCATGGGTAACCTGGTGAAGGTATTGCAGAATTTGCTCAATGAAGGCGTGCCAATCCGCGATATGCGCACTATCCTGCAGACCCTGGTGGAATATGCCCCGCGCAGCCAGGATCCGGAAGTGCTGACGGCCGCCTGCCGTATCGCCCTGCGGCGCCTGATCGTGCAGGAGATTGCCGGACCGGATCCCGAACTGCCGGTGATCACCTTGGCGCCTGAATTGGAACGTATATTGCATCAATCCCTGCAGGCAGGGGGTGGTGATGGTGCCGGCATCGAGCCGGGACTGGCGGAGCGGATGCAACGCTCGCTGGTGGAAGCCACACAACGACAAGAACTGGAAGGCCAGCCGGCCGTGCTTCTGACATCAGGGATACTGCGCAATACCCTGGCGAAATTTGTCAAGAATGCCATTCCTGGATTGCGCGTTCTGTCTTATCAGGAAGTGCCTGATGACAAGCAAATCCGCATCGTCAGTGCGGTAGGACAGAACTAGTTAGCGGAGATGACGGGTGAAGATTAAGCGGTTTTTTGCCAAGGACATGCGAACGGCTCTGGCCGAGGTCAAGGAGACTCTCGGGCCCGATGCCGTCATCATGTCCAATAAGAAGGTCACCGGTGGGGTGGAGATAGTCGCTGCTGTCGATTATCAGTCCCAGGTGCCGGGACCCAAGGACGCGCCGGTTCGCCGTCAGTTGAACGATGAGAGCGTCAATATCTCGTCTGCCGGCCGGCAGATGACGCGCTCCGCGCCGAGCCCGGCCAAAGAGCAGAATGAACACTATGCCGATACCCTGGCCGCCCTGCTGGCTCGCCAGCAAAAACTGAACCCGGCCGGTCAGGGGCTCAACGGCGCCGCGCCAGCAGCTGCCAGCGGTGCTCCCCGCACTCTGGCCGAACAGGGACAGTGGGGCAATGCTCCCGAACCGGCCAAGCCGAAGGCGAGGGCTGCCGCGCCCGGCCGTGCTCCCCAATCCCCTCAGCGGGATCAGGAGATGGAAGGGATGCGCAAGGAGATGGCCAGCATCCGCAAGCTGCTGGAGCACCAGATCTCCGGTCTGATGTGGCAGGAGGTGGAACGCCGCGAGCCGATGCGCGCCCTGCTCATCAAGGAGCTCAAAAAGATGGGCTTCGACGATGCCTTCGCCGATCAGCTGGCCGGCATGATCCCCGAGGATATGCCAATTCATCAAGCCATGGCCCAGCTGGCCGAGGTGCTGACGGCCCAGCTCAAGATCAGCGAAGACGAGATTCTGCGCCAGGGCGGGGCGGTTGCCCTGCTCGGGCCGACCGGGGTGGGCAAGACCACCACCATCGCCAAACTGGCGGCGCGGTTTGCCATGAAGTACGGCGCCGAGCAGGTGGCACTCATCACCACCGACAACTACCGGATCGGGGCCCATGAACAGCTGCAGACCTATGGTCGTATCATGGGCTGCCCGGTGCGCCAGGTGCGTGATGCCGAGGAGCTGGCCAATGCCCTCTATCAGTTCCGCCACCGCCGGCTAGTGCTGATCGACACGGCGGGGGTCGGGCAGCGGGATATCCGGCTGACCGAGCAGCTCGATACCCTGGTCAAGAATGCCAAGGTGCGCATCCGCAGCTACCTGGTGATGTCGGCCACCTCCCAGCGTCGAGTGATGCAGGAGGCGGTGGACCATTTCCGGCGTATTCCATTGAGCGGCTGCATACTTACCAAATTGGATGAGAGTCTGAATCTGGGCGAAGTGATTAACGTGTGTATCCAGAATGCGTTGCCCATCAGCTATATCACTGATGGACAAAGGGTTCCGGAAGATATTCAGGTCGCCAATGCGGCGCAGCTCGTCGGAGCTGCCATGGGCTCGCTGGAGCGGGAAACAGAAGAACCCTATTTCTGGGGCACAGGCTTTGGCGAGGCCGAAGATTCGGAGTTTTATGAGTAACATGTATATGGATCAGGCGAGTGGTCTGCGCAAAATGCGTCAAAACAATCGAGTAAAAGTGATCGCCGTGTCTGGTGGCAAGGGGGGCGTCGGCAAGACCAACGTAACCCTGAACGTGGCGGGAGCCATGGCCGCACAAGGCAAACGGGTGATGGTGCTGGACGCCGACCTTGGCCTCGCCAACGTGGACGTCATGCTGGGGCTGCGGGTGCATCGCAACCTCTCCCATGTATTGGCGGGCGAATGCACCATCGACGACATCATAGTCGAAGGCCCTTACGGCATGATGATAGTGCCGGCGACCTCGGGCACCCAGTCCATGGTCGAGCTCTCGCCGGTGCAACACGCCGAGCTTATCCGCGCCTTCAGCGAGATGAAGACCCAGGTCGACATCCTGCTGGTGGATACCGCGGCAGGCATCTCTGACATGGTGCTGAGTTTCACCCGCGCTGCCCAGGACATCATGGTGGTGGTCTGCGATGAACCGACCTCCATCACGGATGCCTACGCGCTCATCAAGATCCTCTCCAAGGAGCACGGGGTGTTTCGCTTCAAGGTGGTGGCCAACATGGTGCGCTCCTTGCGCGAAGGGCAGGAGCTCTACGCCAAGCTGACCCGGGTGACCGACCGCTTCCTGGATACCTCACTGGAGCTGGTTGCCTGCGTGCCTTATGACACCAATCTGCGGGCTGCCGTGCGCAAGCAGAAGCTGATTGTCGAAGCCTTCCCCAAGTCTCCGGCCGCACTGGCATTCAGAGCGCTGGCCAACAAGGCGGCAAGCTGGCCCATTCCTAACCAACCCGGCGGTCATCTCGAATTTTTCCTGGAAAATTTGCTGCAAAAGCCGGTCATAGCACAGGAAGGTTCCCGTGAATAAAGCCCAAGCGTACTTGCGTCATCAGGATTCCTACGTGCTGGTCGAGCGCCATGCTCCGCTGGTGAAGCGGATCGCCCAGCATTTGTTGGCTCGCCTGCCAAGCAGTGTCTTGCTGGATGACCTGATCCAGGCAGGTATGATTGGGCTGCTCGAAGCCTCTCGCAACTTTGATGGCAGCAAGGGGGCCAGTTTTGAAACCTACGCCGGGATCCGCATCCGCGGCTCCATGCTGGACGAGATCCGGCGCGGTGACTGGGTGCCGCGCTCGGTGCACCGCAACAGCCGCACCATAGCCGAAGCCATCGAAAATGTTGAACAAACCCACGGTCGTGATGCTCGCGACACCGAAGTGGCCGCCCAGATGGGGGTCAGCCTCGCCGAGTATCACACCATGCTGCAGGATGTGTCCTGCGGCAAGATCATCGGCATCGAGGATCTTGGTGTCAGCGAGGACGTCATCGGTCACCCCGATGACGAGTCGGGCAGCAACGGCTTTGATGAACTGGCGGCCGAACGTTTCCAGGGGGCACTGGCCGAACACATTGCCCGCCTGCCGGAACGGGAAGCGCTGGTGCTCTCCCTTTACTACGATGAAGAACTGAACTTGCGTGAAATAGGCGAGGTATTGAACGTCAGCGAGTCTCGCGTGAGCCAGATACACAGTCAGGCGATGCACAGATTACGCGCGCGTTTAAGAGATTGGCATGTATAAGTGTTTGTACTGGCTACACTGAAACAAAACTCTAAGGCATAATCCGCAAAACAAAACCTGCGATCTGCATCATGTAAGTGAGCCGCTCTGGCGGCTATTTAGGAGGGAATTTTGGACAAGAACATGAAAATCCTCATTGTTGACGATTTTTCAACGATGCGCCGGATTATCAAGAACTTGCTGCGTGACTTGGGATTCAACAACACCCACGAAGCAGACGATGGCAACACGGCCTTGCCAATGTTGAAAAATGGCGATTTTCAATTTGTCGTGACCGACTGGAACATGCCCGGCATGCAAGGCATCGACTTGCTCAAGGCTATTCGCGTCGATGACAAGCTCAAACACCTGCCGGTACTGATGGTGACTGCTGAAGCCAAGCGCGAGCAGATCATTGAAGCCGCTCAGGCCGGCGTCAATGGTTATATCGTCAAGCCTTTCACTGCTGCAACGCTCAAAGAGAAACTCGACAAAATCTTTGAACGAATCGGCTAAGGAGCAGCAGGGATGAAGGCCAAAACGAGTGCAATGATTTCGCTCGATCAGGCAAGGATGCTTGTTGCCCATCTTGAGCAAGGTGAATTCGAACAGGCCGACACTCTCATCGCCGATGCGTGTGCACCCAATGCGGCGGCCCTGTTTGACAAAGTGGGTCAGTTGACCCGACAACTGCATGATTCCCTACAAGATTTTCGGCTGGATCCCAGGATCCCCGATCTGGCCACCCATGAAATTCCCGATGCGCGGGAGCGCCTCAGCTATGTCATCGACATGACGGACAAGGCTGCCAATCGCACCATGGATGCGGTGGAAGCCAGTCTGCCCATTGCCGATCGGTTAAATGACAACATTCAACTCGTTCTGCCCAACTGGAATGCCCTGATGAGCAGAGACATGAGTGTTGGGCAATTCAAGTCTTTGTGTCACCAACTGGATGATTTTATTAAGGCTTCTGAATCTGATGCCGATAAATTACGGCAACTGCTGACAGAAATCCTGATGGCGCAAGATTTTCAGGATTTGACCGGCCAAATGATCCGCAAGGTCATCAAGTTGGTCCAGGAAGTTGAAACTAAATTAATAGAAATGCGCGAATTCAACTTCGAAGTGCGACACTCGCCTATGCCGCCTGACGGTACTCTTCGAATACCTTGACAGGCTGCCT